>NZ_KQ976355.1 GCF_000346485.2 Scytonema hofmannii PCC 7110 | reverse complement strand
GGGAAGCCGTCCTCCAAAAACTAATAGGAGAAAACCTTTTATTAGCACAATACAATCTCATCATTGAGACAGGAGAACAAGTAATTGGCATGGACTGGTCTATTAGCCGAAATCGAAAACACGAGCACTTAGAACAATGTTGGCACACACAGCTGAGATTATTCTTGCTAGCAGAATGCACGGCTTACAGCTATGAAAACATCAGCCTAGTGTACTATTTCGTCAATTTGGAAGAGAACCCAGTACACCAGTTTTACTGGAGCGAGCAACAGGACAATAATTTTAAGGAAAGATTGGAGAAAACTCTATCATCGCTACAACAAATAGTAACTCCTGATGGCGCAACCCCACTTACATCTGAACCCTCACAAAATCATGAAGAAAGCCTAAATCTGCTATTCCAAAGGAAAATAAGCTCTTCGCAGTACCTAGATTCCATACCAGAAGTGGAAATTTAAAATGGATACAAGTTCATTCAACCAACACCTAACATCAATAATCCGAATCCTCAATCCATAGCAATAGCCATTCAGATTTTAAGGCGATCGCATACAGAAATCCATAGTATTATCGAAAACTTAGATAGGGGCTCGCCTCTATCTGCCAAACAATCAATCGCTCAAATCATAGGTTGGCTAGCAAACGCTTTACTAATCCTTTAATCAATACATTAGTATGTATGGAAGTCAAGAAAATTGAACTAACCTCAGACGGGTGGACACTTAACATCCTATCAAAAAGAGTTGCCACAATTACAGACCCATTAGGAATCAGAAAAACATCCTACTTCGGCTTTAACAACGAAAAAGATGCGCTCGCATTTCAAAATTACATTTTAGAAAAAAGCCTTTGCACAAGAGCCACAGTTAGACAATCTGAAAGACTAACTACTAATTACGAGTGTAAAGTTTGGAGCGCAAAAACAGAATTGATTACATTCTGTGCAACCAAAGATTTAGAAACATCATCACAAGAGTCGAAAGAAGATGCAATTGTCGCTATTCAATCCGTCCGCTAACCCTAACATTGATAGCCAACTTCCCGATCGGATTGGTTCGCTTTTTAAAGTTCCTGATTTCAATAAAGCAGAAGAACTTGAAAATCTTGCAAAAGGGATGACGGATAGTATCCTACGTAAAAAAAATCCTGCCTGCGGGCTACAGCGCCCAACCAAAAGACGAAAACTAATGGCTAACTCAATGATTGAGGAGGGAATTAAGCTAGAAACCATTCAAACCTGGTTGTACAAAATGGCTGATGCTGCTAAAGAAGGAGAGTTAGACCAAAGTTTGCGGGGTATCACTAGTAAAACGCAGCTTGAAACACTGCATGAAATGATAAATTGGTCGCCTGAGAAAATTGGAGAAACTTTCAGTAGCTCCAGCAACCAAGATAAGAATAAAATTGAAACTCTTTCTAGAGCTAACATCTATACAGAACGAATGGCGCGAAATGCCATCTCAGCACTTTTGCAGTTGCACCTCCCCGAAGAAACAGATCCAGTACGCAAAAGGATAGCTGAGTTAGAACTAGAAATTGTTGGGTACAAAGGTCGAGACTATTTCCCATCTCCAGACCCCGTTGTTTCGCTCATAGTACAACTAGCAGAAATAAAACCAGGAATGAAAATCCTAGAACCTTCTGCTGGCAAAGGTAGCATTTGCGGAAAGGTTCTTGACCTCTATCCGGAGGTCAAGCTAGATGTTGTCGAAATTGACACAACCCTACGAGAACTCCTACATCTCAAAGGGTTCAATCTCGTAGGTACAGACTTCCTACAGTACCACCCAAAAGATCCTTACTCAAGGATCGTGATGAATCCACCTTTTAGCGATATGGTTAGCCACGTTGACCATGCTTATGAATGCTTGGAAGCTCGGGGAAGACTTGTCACAGTTCTTCCTGAGAATGTATTCACAAGTTCCAAGTACAAACAATTCAAAGAATGGATAGACCAAAATGCGACCCATATTGAAAAACTTCCAAAAGATGCATTCATAAGTTCTGACAACTCGACAGGAGTGCAAACCAGAATTGTGGCGATCGCAAAACGGTAACTAATAAGCACAAATATTGGTACACCAAAATCAGTAATACAGTAGAACTATGAAATTCAAACATTCGTTAACCGTTCAAATGACTCCTAATACTCTCCTAAGTTCCCATGGGAGTTCCGCACTCAAAACTTGCAGTTTCATAGAAAATGGTGAAAGTTGCAGTCTATCATTTAATGCTGCCTGTATTAAGAAACTAGATGAATTCATCGAAATCCTAATAAACATGAGAAACGACCTAGCAACACAAAGAAACCTCGAAATTCAGAGGGAATCTCAGTCACTAAAATCTACAGACTATAGCAAAACCAGCAACGGAACTTATGCCATGACGGGTCTCTGATACAAAGCACATATCGACAGTTCAAAGTACCCCCAAGAATTGGGGGTTTTATTTTCTGACAACGTTTTTGCTACGCAAAAAACACCGATGCTCGCAACACAAACAATCTAGACAATCAAAAGTATGCCTAACAAAACTGAGAATGCAAAAACCCAAACACCAAACGAAGTAAACGAAGCAAACGAACTAAACGAACCAACAGAACCAACCGAATCAAACGAACAAGAGACAGACGCTGAGTACAGACAGAAAGCTGAGAAATACAGCTTACAAGAATACACAGGCACTCTTGATTCCATACCAATCTGCCAAATCTTGAATGAAAAGGATACACCCGGATTGTTCGTCAAAGAAAAGGTCCTGGGGTTGATAGGATGGATGGGATCGGAACCAAACTACGAACACACTTTCAGAAGTGGTTCGGTTGAATCAGGGGTTTTGTTCAAAAGCCCCAAAATGCACGTTGTAACCAAATCCCTACGGTTAATTGAAGACCGTGAGACTAAAGAAATTTTAGCTAGCTACGAAACACCAGAAGGAAAGCAATTGTATGAGGAACTTAAAGAAAAGGAACAAGTGACTTTAAGAACCTTGTACCTCATATATCTAGTTGGTGACAATCAAAAACTGCTACACGAAATTCCACTGATTCTCTCAGTCAAAGGAATTGCAGCAGCCCGGTTTGGGGAAGCTTTAAAAGAATTTAGGGTGAAACTTGAAGTTGCTTACGGGCGCTTCATGAAGCAAGGGTACTCGCCCAAGGATAAGAGATTTCATTCAATGGGAATCTTTTGCCCGACGTTCACAGCATCCCTAGAACCAAAAGAGGCAACATCAAAGGAAAAGAAGTCTTGGGTTGCTGTTATCGGAAGCTATGCTGCTCCCAATGCTGATGGAAGCAATATCAGAGATTTCTTAAACGTGGAAGAAACTAGAGAACAAACGATTCACCCACTAGCAGGAAGCGAACAGTACTTCTCCAAGCCCCTTCTCAAAGCTGCTGAGAACACTCACAAACAGCTTGAAGAACCTGAAATTCCACCGGAATCCTTGCAAACATCTCAGCCCATAACACCACCAGTAGTCAAAGGAACTACAGTAGTCGATATTGACTACGAAAATCTTCCTTACTAATAGTCCCAAGAGCTATTAGCGTCAATAATCGGTGCAGTGAGATTCCTTATCTTCACGCACCCACTCACCAATAGAATTATCAACCATGAAAATCACAATACCTGCTCAAAAGCTATCTGATGCGATCGCCACTGCTTGCTGTGCGGTGGCTACAAAGCCAGCAGTTCCCATCTTAAGGAATCTGCTAATCAACGCTGACGAAGAAAACCAAAAACTATTGCTCTGCGGATTCAATCTTAGCTTGGGCATCCAAACTCGTATTGATGCAACAGTAGAGAGTGGTGGCACACTCGCATTACCAGCCGCCCTTCTAAGGGAAACGATACAAAACCTAGGGGGAGACCTCAACCTAGAGATAAAGGACAAAGCTTGCACCATAAGCCATAGCTCAGGAAAATGCAGAATACAAGGCACATCTGCTGAAGAATTCCCCAATTTACCAACAGCAGAAGGTTCTCAAATCAAAATATCTGCAAAAAAGCTAAAAGCAGCAATTGCAGCGACACTCTTTGCAACAAGCAAAAACGAAACCAAATTAGTTCTAACAGGAGTTAACTTTATATTTGATAACTCCGAATGGAGGCTTGCTGCAACAGATGGTCATCGATTGGCATTTGCTTCAATTCCTTCAACAGAAGAAAATGAAAACAATACAAACCTAGCCATTACATTCCCATACCTAAATTTAGGAGAACTAGAAAGAATTCTAGAAAAATCTCCCGACAATGGTACGTGTGAAATCCAAGTTTCCGATAACATTATACAAGTTTTTGTAGGAGAAACAAAAATAACTTCAAGGTTATTGGAAGGAACTTACCCAAGCTATCCATCACTGATTCCAACTCAATTCACATATGAACTATATGTTGATAAAAAAGTTTTGGAATCAGCACTGAGACGAGTACAAATTTTAGCAGAAAAGAAAGACAAAATTGTACAAATCGTATGGGATGTTGGAGAAGAAACTGCAACATTATACGCTCAAGCACAAGACGTTGGTGATGCCGTAGAAAGTATCTCAATCAAGAGCAAAAGCCAAACCAATGAAAACATTACCATTAGCTTCAATATAGATTATCTAAGTCAGGCCATTAAGCATATCACAACAGACGAAATACTCATCAGAGCAAATCGCTGCTCAACACCTGTAATCCTATGTCCTGTTGGCGGGCTTCTAGATCAACTTTCCCTAGTAATGCCCGTTCAAATACGGGATACAGCACAAACATCTCCTAAAGCCAAAGATAAAGATAAAAATGGTGTTGATGAAACTACCGGACAAATTGAATCTCCAAAAGGTGAAACATCACAAAACACTGCCAAAAGAAGAAGGGATAAACAGGTAAAAGAAAATGAACCTGCCATTCCAGCATAACACCTAACACAAGGCACATCCCCCAAACTAGGGGACGGCTTATTCACACAATTTGGGAAAAAATTCTCGGGAAAAGGTAAAAATCGTATGTACCAACCAATTCACCTCAAATACCGTCCACAGTCGTTTGCAGAACTCGTCGGTCAACAGGCAATCGCAACCACGTTAAGCAATGCTATCAGTTCTGTTCGGATTGCCCCAGCGTACCTGTTCACAGGTCCTCGCGGTACAGGTAAAACTTCCAGCGCTCGCATTTTTGCCAAATCTCTCAATTGCTTGGCGGCAAAAAGTCCCACCACTCAGCCCTGCGGCAATTGTAACTCTTGTCAAGCGATCGCTTTGGGGACGTCGCTAGACGTTATCGAACTAGATGCTGCAAGCAACTCTGGCGTTGACAACATCAGAGAATTGATAGAGAGATGCCAATTCGCTGCTTTAGAAAGCAGATACAAAGTCTTCATTATCGACGAATGCCACAGCCTCAGCTCTCAGGGGTGGCAAGCTCTCTTAAAAACGCTGGAAGAACCACCAGCTAACGTAGTGTTCCTCCTATGCACAACAGAAGTGCACAAAGTTCCTGCAACCATAGCTTCACGATGCCAAAAGTTCGATTTTAAGAGAATTGGTGTTAAAGCGATGGTGGAACACCTGCAACACATAGTTAAGGGAGAAACCATTGACATCACTCCAGAAGCACTGAAGCTAATAGCTCAATTGTCCTCTGGATGTTTGAGGGATGCTGAGTGTCTGTTGGATCAACTGAGTTTGCTAGATACTACCATTAACCAGAATTGGGTATGGGAGATAGCAGGGATGGTGCCTGAGCACGAACTACTGACTCTTGTAGAACAAATAACTGTAGGAAACGTAGTTGGTGTCAAAACCATTCTTGATAGCATGATCGAGGACAAAGAACCACTGGTCATTTTGGGGGAAATTATAAAATTCTTCAAAACCATGCTTATTGCACTGTGCAGCCCCAGCCCTGAAAGTGGATATCTGACAGGAATGTTTTCGGACAATTGGAGCGATACTATCAAAGTAGTTTCCTCATGGAATGAGATTTCCATACAAGAAACTATCAAACACCTAACCTCCAGGTATTCTCTTGTTAAAAGTAGCGAATTGCCACATTTGTTCTTGGAAGTCAGCGTCATGGAGATTATTAAGCTGGCTCCCAACAGTACAAATGTGCCCAATTCCGTACCACAACGAGATTTGATGTCACAACAACCTTGGCGGTTATGGTCAAGCCCAGACGACGCAATCTCGTGGGCTAAAGAACTACTACCATATGTGAGTGTGGAAGAGTTAACGGAAAAATGGAATAGAACGCCTAGCGTTAATGGCAAGAAATCTACTGAGTGGGTGAAAGAGGTGCAAAAAATGCTATTCCAGTCACCCGCAACAGTCAAACTTACCACAGTGTAACAAACGACTCCAGAACGACAAATTATTGTCCTTGACAGCAAGTAATTTGTCGTTCTACATCCGAGAACTACTGGCAATATAACTATAACAGTGACAACTATAATTTTAAATTAGAATGATAATTTTAATAAAATTCATCTAATTTACTAATAAATCTATCAACAACTGCTAATAGAAAATAACACCTTAAATGTCATATTTTAAGAAATTTTAAAACAACCCGAAGGTGCTGAATATTCTTTTCCTACCTTGAGATATGGCTCAGATGCCTCAATCAATTCAACAGACAAATTATTTGTTTTTGGTGCGTATCTCACCCTTAGAAATAAACGCAATTCTACTTCCAAGGTTTCCAATCGAGAATACTTCCACGTTGCTTTTGCGGACAAAGAATGAACCTAAATGTCGCTCCTATCCAACCGAAATAATCGGTTATGCCCTAAAAGGATTAACGAAGTTTTTGACCTCCTATACAGCAAAAAAGAATAAAACGATGAACAAAAAACCTAAAGTGCTGGTCAATCCGTACATTGAGAAGTTTATCAGT
This sequence comes from Scytonema hofmannii PCC 7110, assembly GCF_000346485.2. NCBI lineage: Bacteria > Bacillati > Cyanobacteriota > Cyanophyceae > Nostocales > Scytonemataceae > Scytonema > Scytonema hofmannii. Next base: position 301,166 of record NZ_KQ976355.1, on the reverse strand, counting down.
TAATCAAATTACAAATTTCTAACTTACATTAAATACATTGGAGCGACTATTTGACATTAAAAATGACTGGACAAGAATTAATGGCTCTGAGAATCACCCGTAAAGTGAGTCGTCTTTTGTTAGCTCAAAACGGAGAATGCACTCCTTACCAACTAGCAAGATTTGAGAGAGGGAAAACTCACAAACTGAGTGAATTAAATATCTCAAGAATGGTGAAATACCTAAATTCGCACAATGCGAAGATTAATCAGATTTACCAAACTCTAAAAGAATTTTCACCACGAATCATTCAGACTGGTAATTCTTTCCAAATTTTAATTGGCTCCCCAGAATGGGAACTAGCTAGTGGTACCATAGATGATTGCTTGCAACAAATCCACACTTGGGCAAGCAATTGACTTTAAAAAGATCGGGAAATCGGTGTAAAACTCCTCACTCGCTTAGCTCGCAATCATTTTTTATTCAACGTGTTGGCTACGCCCAACAGGAATCGGGGTGATTTCAATAAGACCCTATATGCATCAAAACCTGAAACCACATAGCATGAGTAAAAACAATAGCTCGTACCAATTCTCATTAATGCTTGAACCAGATCCGGTCAAAAATCAAGAGGTAGTCTTACTCGACGACAAGCGATTCAACCAATGTTTTGAAGTGTGGAAAAACTGCTCCAGATTTGGGTTTGACTTAGAAAGTTATTCAACAATACGAGACTCAGACGGAGCCTTATCTCCAAACACTGGGGAAATTAGGCTCATACAAATAGCAGTAGAGCTGTCCTCCGGTAGTTGCTTAGTTATGGTGATTGATTTGGGATGGACACCCCAGGAACGAACACATATTTATCAACATTTGGAGAAACTTGGATTTTGGAAGACTTTAAGAGAAAGATTAGCAAACCCCAAAGTAGCAGTAGTCGGTCATGCCATGCGGTTTGAACAAGCCTTTATGCTTGCCAAATACGGATTCCCCATCCGTAATATTATAGACACCCAACTCCTATCACAAGTGTATTGGGCAGGGCTAACGCAATGGTTAGACCAAGTAAACAACCGTCCCCATTCCTTAGAATCTGTATGCCTGCGGTTGGCAATTCCCATTGACAAAACTGCCCAAACCTCAGATTGGGGCTGGGGAGAATTGGGAGAAGGAAAGCTCTCCAATCGACAGATAAATTATGCTGCTATTGATGCATCTGTGGTGTTGCAAATTTATGACAAGCTCAAACCCCTAATGGAAGCGGTGGGTGCTTGGAAACATGGACTGATTGAGTGCGGCGCTTCCCCAGCATTTGCCCAAATGGAACATTACGGGATGCCTGTAGATTCTAATGTTCTGCAACAGGTCATTACTGAATATGAATCAGTATTGGAAAAATTGCTCTCTGGGCTGCAAACAACTTTCCCAGAAGCCATAGCAGTACTTAACAGTCCAAAGGCTCTGAAACCACTTATTAATGCAAAATTTCAACTCAATCTTAAAGACACATCAGCAGAAACCCTCAGCGTTCATTGGCGTATTCCGTCCCTCAAATTGCTATCCCTCATCCGTACCCAGCAAAATTACATCAACTACCTCAAAGGGATTGCTAGAAATGTGAAAGATGGTCGAGTTAAAGGAAGCTACAACCAAATTGGGCAAATGGGGCTAGGACGATCGAACTGCCATGAACCCAACCTACAAAATCCACCACACCCAGACAAAATGCCATATGAGCTAAGGCAGTTTAACCTACCAAGCGTGCGAAGCGTGTTTGTCGCTCCACCAGGACACAAATATATCATCAACGACTTGATGGGCGCTCACACTGCGATCGCTGCCCAAGCATCGGGTGACAAACTGCTTATCCAGAAGCTCAATTCGCCTACTGGAGATGCCTTCTGCGTTATTGCTGCCAAAATTGCCACTCTTCAAGGATTGGGTAAGGAGTGGACTGAAGAAAACATCAAACGCTGGAAAAACGATAAAACACATCCAAACCATCCCCAAGCCTCATTATTGAGGTCAGTCAGTAAAAATGCTCATTATGGATGTCAGAACGGATCGGGACCCAAACGACATCAAGAAACAGTGAGAGTAGGTTCTGGTATTGAGCTAAGTTTGTCAGAAGCGAAATTACACATTAGCAGCTGGAAGAAAACCTATTCAACCCTGGCGCAATTCCAGTGGCAAATAGTGCAGGATGCCAGCAAATTCAAACCCCCCGTTTTGGGGCTGGCTGAAATAGAAGCTCGCACTAATTTTGGTGTTGGCTGTGTTAAATCACTGTCAGGACGGTACGTGTTTTTACCCAAATATCCCCAAGATGTTGGAGATAGAAAGCGGCGTTCAGTACGCTTGCCAGATGCCTGTGCCGCCTACTGGACAATCACAGAAGCTACAGTTATTAAGCTTGCCAAAGCCAGATTCATAGAAATTTACGACCAACATCCAGAATGGGTTGGAAAAGTTTGGATAGGAAACTCTTGTCACGATGAGTTAGATGTAATTGCTGCTGTTGAATATGCCTGTGAAGTCGCTAAAACTACCCAAGAAGTCATGCGTTGGAGCATGAGCCAATTCATCTCACTCATCCCAGTACACAAAAACGAATCACCAGAGTCAATTATCTGCGATTCTTGGGCAGACAAACTGTAAAAGCCCTCAAAACAGTCAAAACAATAGCTGTTGTATTTTCATCAGAACAAATGCCTATAAGCCCCTGTCCCTAACTCCTTAACATTCGCAATTCTTAATAAAAAATGCTGCATAAATACGCCTATAGCATTTATGCGACACCAATTACTCAAGAATAACTATGCCAAAACCGAGACTCAGCCAACAGCAAAAAATTTGGATTCAACAATTCAAATCAAAATATTCAAATGTCGAATTGAAGAACGTTTATGAGGGTTTATCAGGTGACCGCATTGTGGTTATAGAATGGTGGGAACGACGTCCAAAAGTTATAACAGAAGAAACAGTGGTGGAAACCCAAATATTGCACCACCTCAGAGTCAAACTAAAAAAATCTGGTAGTCCACGCGAAACAGCAGATTACTCCTTTAAGATTCTCTCTAAAAAAAATGAGGAAATCGTAGAAATACCAGAAGGACAAATCTCACTATCACTACCACAAATATTTGCTGTTCATGAACCTCAAAATCCCGTAGTCATTAAGACCCGATGCAACTTAAAACCTAAGCGCAGACAACCCCGACGAAGTACACAATATAATTTACCTTTGTCAGGGGTTGCTACTAAGTTACATGAAATCAACCTGTCTGATACAGGCGAGGTTCTTAGTCAAGAGGAGCTAATGAACGAAACTGTACTTCATAATGATTCAACGGGCAAAGAAATAAGATTACCTATCACACTCGTGAAAATTCTGTCTGATAAAAAAGCGTCTCCCAGAGAATGGGAAAGCGCAATTTCGCTATATCAAGTTGGAAAATCAAGCTGCCTTATCCAATATCTGGAAGGATTGGACTACCTACGTTCCATCGGAAAAAGCATCTAAGAATTAAAATACCAGAGTTTTAAAGTTCTAAATCACTCGTCTTGTTATGAACGGCTACCACTTTTTGCTGTTTAGGCTCATCATACGCAAATGGGTCAGTACCCCTACCAATTTCTTCAATTAGGGGAACACCATCACCGTCTAGATCGCTGTAGAGAAACTTTCCTGCAACACTAGATGGTGCATGGGCAGCTATATAGTACGCCAAATTCATGACGTACTCTTGAGAACATTCGCCAGATGCCAAATTCTGCACCAATTTATCTATATCAACTTCTTTCATCTTGCTAACATCCTTCACTCCGATTTCAGCAAGATAACCGTCATGAATTTGTTGCTCTCTCTCGCTCACAGTTTCCCTTTTGGCTTGAGATACAAATAATTCTACCTTGTCAACCTCTTCTCGCAATGATTTCATATAAAAAACAAAAAACATTTGTTACTGTTATACCCCCAATCACACTTAATTAACTATAAAGATTTTAAATATTTGATAAATTCTTAAGCAGGTTCCCTCTTTAAGATGGCTGCCAAATATCTACTGCCGTAATTCCCATTTTTCTAGCTTTATCAGAAATTCATAGAAACCGCAAAGGACACATTATTTCAGACAAAGGGAAGCCTAACGGCTACACAATTGTTAGTTGCGATAAAAAATATGGGCACCATACAACTTCCGATTTCGCCAGAAGAAATGCGCTCTTTCTTAGCTCCAGAAAACCTCGCTCAACTATCACTCGTTCCTGCAACAAAATTTGTGTTACCTAATGGAACAAACACTTGTTGCGAAGAGATAGGTTCAGTCATATATATGGGTATAAGAACGAAGAGCGGAGAAATAGAAATTCATATGTTAGTCAATATGGCAGACAAAAGTGTAGAGGTTAAACAGGACCAAGTCAGTATAGAAGAATGGTTGGGCTTATGGGTTTGCTTCCTCAATTCAATCATTTATGATATGGGAGCAGTTGTTTCCGACTTGTCTAATATGAATTTTTAGACTAATATTACCACCTCAATAGACATACCCTTACAGGGTATGTCCTCTATTTGGTTAAAGTATACAAGTGTTCTGTGAGAAAATACATGAATTTTAATCGAAAACATTTCAAAACAGCTATTACAACAGCCAAATGGCTAAGTTTCCTCATTTCTATTGGAATACTCTTTCTGCCCATTGGAATATTAAAAGCTATCGGTTTCCTCAGTTTCAGCCTTGCGTGCATCGTTCTGTTAATTATGGAAGAACAAATGAAATGAATTTGAATGCGTCAAGCTAACCCTCTGGTATCAAAACCAAGAGTTAGCTTACGCTTATTTCCCTAAAATCCCTACAAAAATCCAATTTGAATATGCCCGTATATCTTTATTGGGGGGAAGATGATTTCCTCATAGAACGTGCTGTCAGAAAATTAATAGAACAGCATATAGATCCAGAATGGAAATGCTTCAACTACACCCAACTGTTACCAAATGACAAAGAAACAGTTCCTCTAGCGCTTGCAGAAATCATGACTCTTCCGTTTGGGCAAGGTTGCAAGATAGTTCATCTTCCCAACAGCACCCTTTTGGAAGGGTGTCCTGCTGATGTCTTACTTCAATTAGAGCAAACATTACAAAGTATTCCGGATAGAAACATCCTACTAATTACCAATACGAGCAAGCCAGACAGCAGAAACAAATCTGTAAAACTGCTGTTAGAACACGCGCAAGTTGAGGAATATCCCTTGATTCCTCAATGGAAAACCACGGATCTACAACAACAAGTGTGTAAATTCGCTTCCATGTTAGGTATGGAAGTCGATAAGAATGCCATCCCTTACCTAGCTGAAGCTATTGGCAACAATACAAGACTTTTATGGAACGAACTAGAAAAGCTCAAACTCTACACAAACGGAACGACTATCACCTTAAATGCGGTGAAGGCACTTGTTACGAATAATGCTACTAACAGCCTAGCACTAGCTGAGGCTTGCAGAAAAAGAGAGATTGCATCTTCGCTCAAACTCCTAAACAACCTTCTTGAGCAAAATGAACCTCCTCTCAAAATACAAGCAACACTAACAACTTGCTTTGACACTTGGCTGATCGTCAAAGCTTGCCTTGTACAAGGCTTAAAAGATGATAGCAAAATTGCGTCTACTGCGGAATTAAAAAATCCCAAACGCCTTTACTACCTCAAACAAGAGGTGGCACAAGTTAGTTTATCTAACCTAAGGAATGCCCTTTCTACACTTCTCGAATTAGAAATGGCATTGAAAGGCGGGGCTGATGACACCCGCACACTCCAAACTCACATTATCAAACTCTGCAAAGGCGATGAACAATCAACTCAGCTTATTAAATGATGAACCAGTACAACAACCCTACCAGGCTGTACAACCTGAAACTCAACTCTTCAAGCAAATTCCCAAAACCCTAAGTTGGAGCGATATTCTAGGGCAATTCGTTGCGATCGCCGTCTTGAAAAATGCTTTGGAAAGAGATCGCGTAGGAACGGCATACTTGTTCTCAGGTCCAGATGGGGTCGGGAAAACCCTCACAGCCAAGTGCTTTGTTGAGCAACTTGGATATGCAAACCCAACAGAACATCCAGATGTCCTTTGGGTTGAGCCAACATACCTACACCAAGGTCAGCAGCTGACGGCATCTATTGCAGCAGAACACGAGGTAAAAAGCAAAAGCTTGCCATTGATTAGAATAGAGCAAGTTAGAACTATTACCGAATTTTTGGGAACTTCTGCACTTATCGCAACCAAAAAGGTTGTCGTCATACAATGTGCCGAACAGATGCAAACAGCTGCTGCCAACGCCTTGCTCAAAACCCTGGAAAACCCTACTAACGGCATTCTCATCCTAATATCCAGTGAACCAAAACGGCTATTGTCAACGATCGCTAGCCGCTGCCAGCACTTGTTATTCAACCGCTTGAGCAATGAACAAATGCTTGAGGTTCTCACTAGGCTAGGGTATTCAGAAATCTTAGAGGTCAAGAGTGTCATGGGCTTGGCAACAGGTAGCCCAGGAGCGGCAATTTACCACTACAAGCAACTCAAATCAATTCCGGCAGAACTTCTATTAGAACTGAAACAACCGCCAAAAGATATTCTCAAAGTCATCAATATAAGTAGAGCAGTGGAAACATTAGAACTCCACGCTCAATTGTGGATTTTGCAATACTTACAGTGGTTGTGGTGGCAGCAAACTTCAGATGCTTCTTTGATTGAGAAGTTGCAAAATGCCAAAATGCAGATTCAAATGTTTATACAACCCAAGCTTGTTTGGGATGTACTGCTTATGGAACTTATTAACTGAGGCAAATATTCATCCTCCCCACAAAGAAAAATTTTAGGGGGGATGAAAACAATGGAAGAAGGAGCGCTCGTATTTTGGTAAGTACAATGTGTTTTTTGGTTAATCCCTCGTTTTTTCTAGGAGTTTAAGAAATGGCAGTCATTAAAAAGCTAGATTTGCTTCAAGAACTTAAAAAAAGACATCCTGATGGTGTAATTGAAGCAACAAACGAGAAGTCACGAAATTTCGTTATACTTCTCGAATTAGGTGATAAAGATTTTCGTACCCCAGAGATGATTTGTTTCTTAAAAGAATTTTTCAATCCCGCTAAAAATGACATTTTTTACGTAGTTAACCTTAAGAGCATAGATGTATTAACACCCTGTTCTGCCAGAATTTTAGTAGAGTCTGCATCCGATATTGCTTTAGAACTTAAGACCCCAGTTCTCTTTACTAATGTGCAATCAATGGCAATGGAAAGTTTAGAAAGTCAGGCTTGCCGCTTCAATCCGAACATAATTGTTTGGGCAATAGATGAAGAAGGAAAACCACACCTAGTCGGTCAAGTTCCTAATAAAGTTAAGGAGTTATTAAACTTATTACAAGAAAAAGGTTCAGCAAGCGCCAGTCAAATAGCATCTCTCCAAGAAGGAAACACTTCCAAAAAAACTGTAGGTAATCTTAGTGTTTACCTACAAAAAATGTTTAATGCTGGATTGGTCATTCGAGAAAAAGTAACTGCTCTAGAGCGTAAGGACGCTCTCGCAGGTTGGACATACATTTACAAAACTCCCCCTACCATCCTCCAGCAACTCGAGCAGGAATGAATAATTCTGACTCATTACAATCTGACAATCTCTATCAACCAAAAACTTACCATATTAACTTTCAAAAACTACCATGGCTAAAAAGAATCTTCACAACTACACCTTATTTGATGTCGCAGAGGTAGAAAAACAAACCCTTGTACAACAAAGCATACAAACTATAAGTCCCAACACACGTAAAATGATGCGTGTCATGGCAGAATTAGGCGTTAACAAATTTGTCTTCGCAAGCTTATTAGAATTTAGCGGAGTTGATATCAACCTAGTTAAGTATTTAGCAGGTCCGATTATGGTTAGCGGTTCTTCACAATCGCAGTCATTACCACCTTGGCTAATGACTGCGATTGCAGTTGACAGGCTGGACATGGTGTTTGCTGACCTGGATGCCGATTCAGTATCTGAGATAGTATCCCCAAGTGAAGTTGCTGCTGCTATCATGACTGCCTCACTAGACATACCTATCAAAAGCAACTGGGTCTCAGTGTATCTTTGGGCTGGGTATCAAACCCTCGCAAAACACAAACGATTAGACCCCAACACTAATTTCTGGAATCTCTTTGGAGACGGTTTCTTCGTTAACTACGACACAATTAAATGTGATTATGAATCACTGGCGAGAGATCTACGCGAAATGGTAGTCCGAGAAGCAGAAAAACAAGGTTGGGGAATGAAATCTAGAAAAACCAAACACCCGTCAACTCAGCCAAAAGAAGAAACCACAATAGCCAACGTACAGTTATCGTTATTCTAGGTAAAAGCAACCATCACACTCTTATTGCCGCAATAAGAGTGTGGATTACAACTCTAGAACCATTTTTATTTAAATACTAAGTAAGAGCTACGCTTTGAATCGATAGGAGTTCGTTTAAATATTCAAAGATGAAAATTCTCACAATTACTCAAATTCTCACGTTAGTTTTTATCTCCGAATTGACCATTAGTTATGGTTGGAGAAAAATTCACAAATCAAGCTACAAAACAAACCACTTATTCCGAGTGGTGACCTTGCCTATAATGCTGCATTTAATCTTCCACGACTTAATGCTATAGATAGCTGTACCAAAGCAAACAAGCACGGTTAAAGCTGCAAAAACCCCACTCGGATCGGGTAGTGGGGTTAGACCTAGCTAGGTTATGGTTTCAAGCGTTCGCCTTCTTTGTCCTAATAAAGAAGCGACGATAGGCATTGAGCCGAGATGTTTGTAAAATCATGCAAGATAGTCTGAAAACCTTGATTATAGCTACCTTTTAGCCATTCTTGAAAATTCAGTGCTACATGAAAAAATGCAAACAGACGGTTGACTGAAGATGAGATTAAGCATCCCATTCTCATTTCGTGTAATGCCAACAAATGACCCTAAGTTGGCATTTTACCAACTTAGGAATTAACTGCAACTAGAAAAAACGTTAGTTAAAACAGCAGATTTTCAAACCTTCATTTTATGTTTTTAGCTATCTTGCTTTTCCAGGTATTCTAAGCAAGCGAGCCGAGTTAGCAAGGATACCTAAGTCAGGTAAGACTTGGGCAACCGCCGCGAAGATAGGTGGTAGAAAACCTAGAGCAGCCAGTGATAACCCAGCCAAGTTATATACTGTGGTAAAAGCAATGTTTAGTTTGACCACCCGCATTGTGCGGTAAGCAATATACAGTACTTCAGGAACGAGTGTCCAATCGTCTCGCATCAGGGCGATGTGTGCAGCTTCAATTGCCACATCAGTGCCAGCTACTCCCATTGCTATGCCAATATCAGCTTGCGCTAGAGATGGCGCATCGTTCACGCCGTCGCCCACCATAATAACGGTATGCCCTTTAGCTTGGTAAGATTTCACGACAGCAATCTTGTCTTCAGGCAAGAGGTTGGCACGATAACTTACTCCAAGGCGTGAGGCAATCATCTTGGCAGTCCGTTCATTATCACCAGTAAGCAGTTCAACGTGCCGTACACCAAGGCGACGTACAGCAGCGAGCGCTCGTGGCACTTCTTGGCGTAAAGCATCAGCGGCAGCAAGTACACCAACTAAGTTATTATCAAAGGCTACAAATAACAGCGTTTTTCCTTGTACTTCCAGTTCATCAGCAATGGGAGAAGATACTGTTGTTGGCAGCATCCGGCGATTGCCAACAGTCACAGCAATGTCATTGATTCGTGCTCGTACACCCATGCCAGGTACTGCTGTAAAATCAATAGGCTCGTGCAATGTTAGTTGGCGTTGCTAGGCAGCATTACGTACTGCTAAAGCTAAAGGATGCTCAGAGTAGCGTTCAGCAGAGGCAGCAACCTGTAGTAATTGAGATTCAGAAACGTTCCCCAACGGTATTACATCTGTAATTTGCGGACGCCCCGATGTGAGTGTTCCCGTCTTGTCAATTAACAATACATCTGCACGATCTAGTACCTCCAGATACTTGCCACCTTTAATGAGGAGACCGCGTTTGGCACCTGCACCAATAGAAGCCAGCATCGCAACGGGAGTTGCCAGGGCTAAGGAGCAGGAGCAAGCTACTACCAGTACCGCCGCAGTAGCCAGGGGATCGCGACGAACAACGAAGGTGAGAGTAGCAATACCTATCACAAAAGGTAGGAAATAGGCTGAAAACTTATCAGCAATGCGCTGTACACCTGCTCGGTGTCTTTCCGCTTCCTCCACCATTTTGATGACCCGCCCAAAGGTGGTGTCTTTATCGATATGGGTAGCGCGGATGTGCAGACTGCCTAAACAGGCTATAGTGGCTGCGAACACACTAGCACCAGCACTAACCTCAATGGGTATGGATTCGCCAGTAATAGTTGCTTGGTCAACCGTTGCTTGACCGCTAAGTACTTCACCATCAACAGGAATTTTCTCACCAGGTCGGACGATGATTGTTTCGCCTAAGAGAACTTCGCCTACTGGTACTTCTTGCTCTACACCATTTCGTACAACCCGCGCCATTTTAGGAGCCATTGCGGTTAAATCTTTAACGGCACGACGGGCACGCTCCGCCGTGAACTTCTCGACATACTCTCCGATATACATGAAGAACACGACAATAGCAGCCGTAGCCCATTCACCAACAACGAGGGCAGCTATGATGCCAATGGTCATAAGAGTATGAGCGGTAATTCTCCCTTTAAGGGTTGTGCCAATGACATTGCCAAAGAGGGGAAAGCCCACAAGCAAAACAATCGCCAAACCAATGAACCAAGGGACGTGCTTGGTCAAAGCGGCAAAAAGTCCCAATCGTTCACCCACCACAATAATGAATAGAACAGTCCCAAAGACAACACCGAACAAAACTAAAATGTTTTTTTGAAAATCACTGAAAGACTGATGTGCAGGATTGTCTTTAGTTTCTGTGGGGAGCGAATACCCGGCATTTTCTACCGCTTGACGAATATCAGCTAAAGTCACCTGTGTCGGATCAAGTTGAATAACAGCTTTTTTGGAAGAAACAAAGGTATCGACTGATTTGACACCAGCTAACTTCCCGATAGCCTGCTGAACGTGCCTCGCACAATCCGCACAATCCATCCCGTTCACCGCCACTTCAAGCGTTTTCTGCAAGCTAGAGTTAAGCGTATCTTCTGGTTTTGGTGTAATAATAGAATACCCAGCGGCTTCGACTGCCGAGCAGATATCGGCTAACCCTACTTGCCTTGGATTAAGCTGAACAACTGCTTTCTTAGAAGACCAGAAAGCTTCGACTGATGCGACACCAGACAGTTTTCCTATTGCCTGCTGAACGTGCCTTGCACAATCGGCGCAGTCCATCCCGTTAACCACAACCTCAAGCGTTTGCAGGTTGGACATAATTAACATTTCTCCTTTTCGCTATAACGGGTGCATTCGTAAACCCCTTTTGCCACGTCCGCCAATAGCTCATCTATCAGGTGTAGAACAGTCGCTACTCTTGAGTCACTAAGCTGATAACGAACATAGCGTCCTTGCTGAGAACTGGTCACTAACCCACAGTCGCGGAGACATCCCAAATGATTGGAGGCATTCGATTTACTCAGACCAGTAATTTCTACAATTTCCGTCACAGTTAAAGAACCTGCCCGTAAGGCATCGAGGATAGCAAGCCGTGAAGGGTCGGAAAAACCACGTAAGAGTTTGGCTTTTAGGTCAATAGCTTGGGTTTGAGCGAGTATCACCATTGGCTTAATCAATTAGATTAATTCATCATATCATGAACTAATGATATGTTAGCGTTTATCTGGGAAAGGCAGAGGGCAGAAGGGAGTTACAAGTATTAAAGGTAACAAGTAATACCCTCAGTTCCGTCTGCCTTCTACCATTTATGTATAAAATACTACTATTTATTCAGTGTCTACAATCAGTTGGGGTCAGAATCCCCAACAGAAGTGAGCCTTCTGCCATCTGCCTTCTTCAAATAAATTTTTTAGTGAAGGATTGAATAAACATTTAAAAACACATACCAACTAATAACCAAAAGCTGGTAAAACGCTAAAAATCCGGGATACTGGCAGTAACGCTACCCCTTATGCAGTCGAGTTTCGCCGTATGTCTGCTCTGGATACCGTCTCGGATGCCTAATCATCAAAAGTTGGTAAAAATGAATGCATGAGTTATTGCATTCATGTTCAAACAAATTTTTTTGTCACAGCCAACAACCACCGCTCAATAACCTGTACGAATCCCTGTCGCCACAAATCAATCCATTCGCTATTGGTTAAATCCGATACTTTTTTACTCACTAACGCTAACCAATGGAGTGTTTTCTGCAGCAAAATCCACCCAAAATAATAAACCTTGCTCGCTTTGGCAGATTTGCGATCGCACGAGCACAACCACGTGAAATCCAAATCTTACTAACCTATCCTCATGGTGCTACCACTATTTCTTTTATCTCGTGGTTAATCACTCTTTCTAGTATTGATAACGGAGCCTAGCACGTACAAAAATGAGGAAGGTTTATTTAGGGTATCCTGCACTACCCCTAGATAAATCGAGGGGTTTTGAACCTTACAACAAATCAATCTCCGATCGTAAAAAAACCTTGTTCTTGCGCGATGCGCGAATTAGAAAACAGTATCAAAATTAACACAAAGTAAGTCTGTATGTCAATTACCATTGGTCAAAACGAAGCTTTCCTACTTGTCCCCTTCAACATTCTCCAAACCACAGCCAACAGCCTGAGAAACGCTGGAGTTGCAATCAACGTCAAGAAATCAGGGGGAATGCATCGAATCTTGATACAAAAGAAACCAGAAGGATTTTGCATTACTCAACTCATTCAGAGTTTGTCGTTAAGTCAAATCACTACTCAAGCAAATCCTTCAGCTACTTCTGTAGAAATCTCTGCCTCCAACGTAAGTCAAACACATACAGAAGAAGCAAATACGACACAAGTACCAGAAGAAGCAGAGCAACAACTCAGTCAAACAACTGGGATAGAAGCCGCACAGACACTCCTTTGTGAGCCTAACCCTGAAATTGGTAACGACGTTGTAACTATTGAAACTGAAGAAACAATCGAAACAACGGAAACAGCAGAGTCGGTCGAATCGGCAGTTGAGTCCAATGCTGCCGAATCTCTCATGGCTACATTGGACGAACTAGAACAACAATCTTTGGAACAACTGCAAGAGTGGGCAAAAGCTCACTCAATCCCTGGACACTCAAAGATGAAGCAACCCAAAACTCTAGCTAAGAAACTGGCTGGGAAAATCAAAGCTGTTCAACTCCAAGCAACAGCCTAAACAAAAACTCTCTCACTGTTATCGATAACAGTAACAAGAAAAATCTAGTTGTGCTTGCAGTCTCAGCACGCAATTAGATTTTTTTTTGGCGCATACGCGCATAAAAGAAAAACTATAAAAGGAAGTCACGAATATGTCCCAATATATCAATCAGGTTACCCTCATAGGTCGCGCCGGACAAGACCCTGACTGCCGATTCTTCGAGTCCGGTGCTGTTAAGGCTTCTGTATCCCTAGCCGTCAGGGGACAGAAGAAGGATGAAACTTTGTGGTTTGACGTTGAAGCTTGGTCAAACTTGGCTGACGTAATTGCCAACTATGTCAGAAGTGGCACAACAATTTGCGTAGTTGGGGAATTGGTTCTCGATCAATGGATTGACTCCCGAACCAACGAACTGAGAACCAAACCCGTTATTAGAGTTCAGAACCTCGAACTCTTGGGATCGCCCAGAAACCAGAACCAGCAAGCAACAACTACCCCCACTAACGGAACACCCCCAGTTCCGTCAGCAGAGGAAATAACAAACGCTAATTTCTAAATTTTCAAACCAGTTCCACCCAAAACCTCATTCATCCCCAAAAGCCTTGGAATGAATGAGGCTACGCCTACGCCAACAGAAAATACACTGGAGACCTCAATGAATAACGCAACCATGACAGTAACCATAAAATCCATCAACGAACGCTTCGATAGTGAAGGTGTCAAAATATGCTATGGGTTGTTGGAGTTCTGCTTTTACAGCAAGGACGGAGTAACTCCAACACAAATCAACTACAGGACAAAAGGCGCACCTGCTGTCCAAATAGCAGAAGCTGGCGAAGGGGCAACGGGAGTTGCAATCGGATTCCTTGATTACCAGACAATTGACAAAGGCGAATACAAAGATAAACTCACGAGCTTGGTAATCCGCAAGTTCCTCCTAACACCAACACCAACAACATCAACCGTACCCACATCATCAATTCTAATTCCAAACACAGATCGAGAACTTGTCGCTGTTGCAGCTTCCAATAACTCAAACGGCACCAACGGATATCTCGCAACGAACGACAATCACAGTACGGATAGCAACAACCCGGATGACATTCCGTTCTAGACCATTCGTACAAAAAAGTTAGTGTCAGCAAGTCGCTGGCATTAATTTTTTTCAAAATTGGAGAAATTTGCGCCACAATTGAGATAAGATTATAGCAATTATATAGTCATTCACAACTCCCAATCCAACGTAAAACTCTCCTCACCATCAACAGATTCAACTTGCGGGTTATCTGGGATATGAGTTGACTCATCCACAGTAAGCTGCTTTCGTTCTGTGGGTGCTGGTTGGTGGTTAACAACTACAGACTGTACTGGTAACACACCCTGCTTAAACGCAAAGTAGCAATCCACAATAAAGTAAAGCGTCTCAAGGTAACTTTTACCCAACCGTTGCGATTCTGCAAAAATGCGATCGCGGTAGCTGTCTTTGATTCGGACTTTTTCTGGAGTTTTGTCTTGCTGAGAAACCATACTAAAAAAATTCGTAGTTCGTAATTCGTAATTCGTAATTAAGAGTTCATCAATTACACACCATCAGTAGATCCGCTCGTTGAGAAAGAAGCTCCAATGGTTTTAGCCATTTGCAATAGCCCATAAGAATTAGCCTCCACTGGGTTATCGAGAATTTCAAACCCGTTCTGCACGAGCAGTTTTTTAAATCCAGGCAGCAAGCAACCGCCACCAATCGCCCAAATTTCATCACCTTGGTGTTTTGACTCCAGGGCGAGATTGACTGGTTTTTTCAGATAGCTTTCGTACCACTCTTTAAGACAAGTGGTGTAAACGTCTTTGATATCGATGTCGCGGCTGTACTTAGTATGTCCCATTTCAAGACAAAAGCGAATTTTTGATAAATCACCAAGCTTCCCGCCGTTGAGAGGTTTCATCTTCTTGGCAATCTCACCAATAAGAGCTTCCACACCTGCAGCGTAGGGAGTATGGACTTCTCTTTTCCCCTGAAAGTAACGAGAATAAAGCGTTGTCCCATTCCCAAAATCTACAACGGTTAATCTTTTGGGCAGTTTTCTACCAAATAGAGCACCCATACCTTCAGGTACGACTTTGAGAACCTCTACCCTGACATCAGAGGGTTTACCAGCGAGCATTGGTTGATATTCACCATTAAGCACTTCTAACAAGTCATCAGTCAAAGCAACATCATGCAAACTGACAACAAGCTTTAAGTGCCAAGTCTTACGGTGTGGTAGATGAGCCAACGCACCCAGTAAGGTTATGAGGGCGTTGTTTACTTTGTTAACGTTGCTATCGGTGTTCCGCTCGAAGTAAAATCCGGTGCGGAAAGCCGACTCCCCAACAGTGTAAGCATTGCCGTTAAAAACTACTCTACCGGGTACATCTTCCATATCTTCTCGTGAGATGTAACTGGGAATTCTGACTACATCAAAACCATCGACCAACAGTTTGACGCTGCCATAGCCGTTGTCAAAACCGGCACAAAAAATTTTTTGATTCGCGTGAATGTTCTTCATGGTAAAAGCAGTGTAATCTAGATACAGGAGCAAGCGATTAATTACAAATTACGAGTTACGAATTCTTGGCTCGTGGGGGCTAAATGGGGTACAACAACTTAATAGGTTTAATATACCCCAAGAATAACACACATATACCCTATATAGGGGTTAAATTGGAGAAAAAAGTCGTAGGGTACGCTTAGCCCCCACTTATACCCCAAAAATCCGAGAAAGTCGTAATTGCCTAATTCTTGGCTTACATCCATCTCAATATGATTGCTTCCGGTCGAGTTCTGGAGTCTTTTCTCCACGCTCTTTGTATCTCTTATCCCACACCAAGTAAATTTCTTCCCATTCGGCATCAGTTGGTGGCTGGTCTTTGGTCGTCAGTTCAAGAAAGCGAGTTAGATGACGATAACGAGGCTTATCCTTAAACAAAAGGATTAAATTCCGATCCAAAACTGGGTCGAATCCTTTGGCAAGCCAAGCAAGATACTCGGTATCAAGCATATTAAGGTCTTGAATTTGGTCGTCCATAATTATTTATAGAATGCAGTCTATTAACTTTACATTATCGTCATGACTTCATAACAGCTTATCAATCTCTGCCAACTTCTCTATCAGGAGCGATAGGCGAGCGATTGCGGAGTACAGCCGTAGCGCATATCTAAAGTTGTTCCTATAAATCAACTTTAGTGGTAAATTTTGATAACCTTCGATTTAAAAGGGACTGGGGATTGGTGAAGCGGGGGTAAGAATTTCCCAGTTCCCAGTACCGGACACAATAAATTTAGTTTTACGGCAATTCAATTTATGGCTTATAAGATAGCAATTTTTAATATGAAGGGGGGAGTGGGCAAATCTGCTACTGCAACTAATCTGGCGGATGGCATTTCCCGATTTAAGAAAAAGAAAGTTTTATTGGTCGATATCGATCCCCAAGGAACCTCTGGTGCTTCTCTTGGTATCGAAATTTGGAAACTAGAGACTCAACTCAAAGATGTTCTTCAGAGCGATTCGCCCACCGAGCGCAAGCAACTGTTCAAAGGGGCGATCGCAAAGGTATGCTCTTCCCAATTTGATGTCTTGCCATCCAATATTATGCTCGCAGTTGAGGAACTACAAATTTCTGGATTGCCGGGACGAGAGAACCTGCTGAAGCGAGTGTTGAATGAAGTGGATAGCGAGTACGACTTTACGCTAATCGATTGTCCGCCTAACATTGGCGTGTTCTCAATTAACGCGCTCAAAGCCAGTGATGGTGTGATTGTTCCTGTTGATATGAGCTACGTTGGGTTACTAGGCGTTCAAGGGGTAGAATATGCCTTTGACTTGGTGAAGAATTTTTTAGACCATCAAGTCAACGTTTTGGGCGTACTTGCCACTAAGTTTGACGGACGGCAGAAAATCAGTAAAGACGTGTTGGCTTCTTTGCAAGAGCATTTTACTGAACGCATGTTCAAAACAGTCATCCCTACAACTGTAAGGATTTCAGAAGCGCCTAGTTTTGGGGTGTCGATATTTGAACACGATCCAAAAGGTACGGGAGCAAAAGCATACAAAGACTTGATGAATGAAGCCCTAAAGCGCATTTAAAATTCTTAGAGAACCACAGCCCCCTAATTTTCGATCCCATCTATTTCCAACAACGTTGTCGGAAAAGTCTCAAGGAGTGATGAGTTTATGTCTAAACGAGGTCTCGGCAACAATCCTTTCAAAGCTGACTCGACCATCAGCATTTTTAGTCCGACTGAGTTGGCTCCAGTCGAGCGAGAACATTCCATAACCGTTAACATATCCAGCATTCAACTACCAACCCAACAACCCCGCCGCTACTTTGACCCGGAGAAATTGCAGCAACTAACCGAGTCAATCAGAACTCATGGGATACTGGAACCATTATTAGTTCGCCCAATATCAGACAATTCCTACGAGTTAGTCGCAGGAGAGCGCCGTTATCGGGCAGCCAAGGAAATCGGACTTCTTGAAGTTCCCGCAGTCGTTAGGGAAATGACGGCTGTACAGGCGATGGAACTGGCATTGATTGAGAATTTGCAAAGAGAAGACCTCAATCCAGTGGAAGAGACAGAAGGAATTATCAATTTGTTAGCAAATAAACTGGATATTCCTTCAACAGAAGTTTCTCAACTCCTACACCGCCTAGCCAAACGAGGTTCCAACAACGTTGTCGGAAATGAAGAAACACTGTTAATCGTTGAATCCGTCTTTCGCATAGTAGGGAAAATGAGTTGGGAATCCTTTGCTTCTCATCGCTTGCCTTTACTCAACCTACCTACCCCCATTCTAGAAGCACTTCGAGCCGGAAGAATTGAGTATACAAAGGCAAGAGCACTGGCACGCATTCAAGACTTAGATGTACTCAAGGAGCTTTTAAACCAAGCAATTGCAGAAAAATGGTCACTGAGTCAAATTCGTGCAGCAATTCAAGAGAAGACTCAATCGAGTCAACCAAAAGAAATCTCCCTGAAACAACAATTTGCTGAAGTCTCTAAAACATTGAAATCATCTACTATTTGGGAAGATCCTGAGAAACGCCAGCAAATACAGCAACTGATCGACGAGCTTCAAAAATTAGCAAAAAACATTACTGACAAGTAGGGGCTTAACAGCCTTTCTTTATGAAAGTTAATCTAAAGAAAACCTCATGGCAATGTTTTTCGATGGGGCAACTGATTCCCTGATTGCGTCCGTGCTCAACTCAATTGAATGGGAAATAAGGTATAACTTGCTGTCTGGCAAATGTCCTGACAGCCCAGCCTTCCGGCAAGCTATACCCGGTACAATATTGGAAGATGGAACATATCTCTCAGAAGGTTGCTTTTCAATAACGTCAAGCATCATTGCTGGCAGCCAGAAAACTACTATCAGTTGGCACACTAAGAACGGGGAAGTTCACTTTTATATTGATGAAATAACTCCAAAAAAAGATTAATCAACACTGTTTTACCAGTAAACAGCGCCCTTAAAAAACAACTGTTACACGTGTAGCGGTTGTTTTTTCTAACAATTACGATTTAGAGTCAACCATTACTTTTTATTATTTGCAAACACAACTACTACTCTCAGTTTGGGAACAATACAAAATAAACTCAGATATTAACTATGGTTGCGATTGCAAAACACGAACAAACTGAAGAAATGGTTATTTCCGATACTTACGCCTCTTCTCTTGAAATCAAAAGTAAGTATCCAGGAAAATTTCTGTGTTACTTTTGCAATGGAGAGCTATACCCAGTGAAAGCGGGATTTCGCAAACACAGGTGCGGGAATTTAGAACTAGAGATTTTTCACCGCACGCATTTTAGGCACGCAGAGGGAAATTCACAGTACTGTGTTAAATCTAGGGGACAATCCTTAGAACACATAATCTCTCTCAAGTTCTGGCAAAAGAAACTTTCCACCGCTAGTCAAGAACACTTTAAATCAGCAGTGACAATAGTTTATGAGCCATTGCTGAAAGGAATTGATGCAACAGGTCGTCCCTGTCACCAGGGGCAAGATAAGCTGAAAGTCTTACTGTCGTTATACCGATAATATTGCCGCGACTGGAACCATTATGTTGCCGCAACTGAGGCTGTAATGCTCATTTTTTCGTGAGGCGATCGCATCTTTTTTTGAAGACTTGGAACCATAAGATTGCCGAAAACCAAAAATGGAACTAAAAGCTTGCCAAAAAAATGAAGTCTTAAGATTTCATTTTTAGGTTGTCGCGTAAGGTTATTAAACAGTTCTGCCATAACGATTCCAGTTTTTTCAGGATAATAGATTCTTAATTTTTCTAGGGGGTAAGTTCTTAATTCATTCGTCCCTAAATGTAGAATCCACAAGGCTTAGGGACATTGGAAGTATAACGCTGCCGAAAAAAATTGGAAGTATAAGCGTGCCAAACGGCAATATTATGGGTATACCGACATTAGTTTAACCTAGCAATCTAATCAACTGATACTGCAAGAGCATCACAAGTCGAAATTTGCGTTTGCCAGCAAGAAGCTGTGTTTTAGAAAGTCAAGGATTCCAGTATTGGAGTCCTTGGCAAAGTCCTTTTTTAATGCTACGCACCAACTAGCTGAACACTATAGACAAATAACTCTCATGAACTTCCACTTTCAGATTTGTGGTATTTGGTTTTCCAATGCTAGTGGTAATTGTTTCAGTCCCGCAGTTCAGTTCAAAGGCTGGAGCAACGGTACAAAATCAATCACTATCAGAAGCAAAATTTGCTGTGAAACCACGGTTTGGTATCGAAACGGTAAGTTTTGGTGGAACAGCGACCACATAGCAAGACGCTGGGGAAAATACATCCCTGGTGAAGAAGAAAAAGGATACCCCGATCTATTCGAGTATCGCGGTATCCTAGGTCACCACCAATCTCTTTAATTCAGCTAAAGCTCAATAAGAAATGTCGTGGCGCATTCTAAATGCTGTCACGACATTTCTTTTTTTTACCCACCATACGTCTACCCAATTACTGCTTATCGTGCGATTTTAGAACACCCTTTGGTTCAACATATGGGGTGTTTGAAGAAGAAGGACGGTCTGGGTCGGCTACTCTAATATTCTTATAAAGACTTACATAACCAGATGTCGTTGTTGAATAATCAGTCGGTGTCGCACCTGTGGATGCAGACACTGGAGTTACTGAAGCTGGAGCTACTTCAAAAGGAGCTTGTCGAGAGTACCCAGTCAACTCATCCACCAGCTCGATAAAAGCTTCGTGCTGCGCCCAAACATCAGCGAGACGACTACCCATTCCAGAAGTATCGACAGTAGATGGTACCTCAACACCTCCATTCCATACAACAGCAATACCTTCTTTCTCAAAATATGTGTTCAACTCAGCACGCACATACTCGGCAGTCCCCCCACACAATACAATTTCATGAGTATTAGCAGGTATTGTCGAGCGAATCCACCTTGATATGGCGCGAGCATATTCATCACGAGAAAGTTTTGCTGCTGCTGACATTGCCCCAGCATCATCTGCAATTTCTTCGGATTTGCGCTTACGAGAGAGTTTCGTAAAACTCGCACTGTTGCATTCCACACCTGCTTGTACGAGTGCTTGGACTACTTTGGGATCGTCCTTGGATAAGCCAGAACATTTGCTGACAAACTTGTTAACCATCCAGGACATCCCAAATTCACTCGAAACCCCAGTCGTTATTACACCGTTGACCGAGACAAACGCACTTGCGTTGCGAAAGCCTATCATGACCAACGCAAGAGTTTTAGAACTGTACTCCTCTTCTCCTAGTGAAAATATACGATGAATAAGTACTCCGTTCCCTTCAGGATGAGCTGCAAAGTTTAACAATTTCACTTTCATTACGCCAGTCGGAGTCTCAAAACCCTTGAGGGCTTCTTTAAGTTTCAATCCCAATGCCTGACTATCAGCTACCTCCCCCGGTGGGAGCAATACCGCCACGTATGCTTCTAAGGAGCCGTCCAGCTTAAGTTTTTCCTTCACTACCCATAAAATACCGCAGATTTTCGGGACAGCGAGGGTGTACTTGAGATCCCTCAGCATCGACAAACCCCCAAAAGCAGTTCGCCCCAACAGCCCCAATGCGTAATACTCTCCTTCTATCCCTACCCAACATCTGTTCTCAGGAACACCATCTGCTTGTAAATTTGTTAGAGATTCTTTAGAAACATCTGCGATTTCCGGTTCCATGACTACCACTACTGGTTCTCCATCCGGATAGATACTCAATACTGTCTTGGTTTTGCTACCTCCTAAGTCTAGGGTGATAACTACCTTTGTCTTTGTCTTTGTTGTTTTCGCTGTATTTTTCCCAAGTGATTGTGTCATTTTTCCTATTAAGATGAACTAATATAACAATTCCCATGACCATCGCTCCGGCTACCCCTAACAAATCGCAGTGCTTTTCAACCAGGGAACCAATAAATCAAAAACTCATTACCAATTAGTATGCACTCCACAGCCCAGTAACATCATCGAACAAACTTCTTATTCTGACTCAGTATTTTTTCTGATTTTTTCAAGCATAGGACTCAACGCGACATTCTTCTGTTTCAATGGCTAGAACATCGTTTCAGTAAGCGTAAGAGCACTTGTCACACCAAAAAATTGTGTTGATTTTCTCTTACGCTCAATTGATTTTTACAAAATCATCCGGTACGCTCAATATTACAGCAATTGCTTGACAGTCATTCCCACCAACCATACCAGCAACAGATATTGCAATTAAGTAGTAATAGTCCAACGAGCGATCGCTTCACGTACACCTATTCTCAAACCTTATAGTTCGTATAGAAACTGCTACGCAAAGATCTATTGAAACTTTTACCAGTTGGAAAAAAAATATATATGTTTAGCAAAAATTTTGAGAAAGTCTCTGTCACAAAACTTGGACGCACTTATAGCGAGTACCGTACTAATGAGCCAAATAAGGCGATTACTCATAGCATCTTCATGCTGTCTCGAACCGATAAAGTCGTATACATGGGCGACCCTCAACTCCTGTTTGAGACACTGTCCCAAAACGGTTACTCTTACGAAATTACTGATACATACAGCGCTACTCAGGTGTTCCTCCATATCAAAAAAGGGCAAGCTTCTGCAAACTTAGTTATTAACAGACCAGTAGCACAGATACCACTCATCAATGGAGTCACAAAAGTACCAAGTGAGTGCGGTAGCGACTACCATACAACTTCTCCACTAGCAGCAATTGCTCAAGCACTCGCAATCCCTTCATGGGATCTTGATATGGTGGTTTACACGGGCGACCGTAACGTACTATTTGCTGCACTCAAACAAGCTGGCTATTCCTATGAAATAGCAGGCGTTTACGGAAGGTACAAAACGCTTGCTTTTGAGAATGCCGAAACATCCAGTGTGATGGCAATTGAGTGGAAAGAGCCTGCACCAATCCAACCAGACCCAAATGTGGAAATTGTTGGTGTGGAGTACAAAGGGGTCAAGTTCAGAGAACACCGCATATTTGACCCCGAAAAAGCGATCGCCTATAGTATCCAAATGCCAAAAGAGAGTCCGGACTACGTCATCTATATAGGAAGCCGCCAAGTACTCTACCAACTGCTGAAAGAGAAAGATTACACGTACAGCAGCGCAGGGGATATGTCTTCGGTGGCATCCTCCTCAGCTTCGGCGGACACCGCAGCAAACCTTTCGGCAAATTGATTATCAAGTGATGAGATCGGGAGCAACAGCGCTCCAGGAATAACATGCCTTCGCTAGTCTCCACTCTAAAAGAAACAGTTCAGCAGCCTCGAAGAGAGATTGCTGAATTGTTTTTTGGATTTTTTCCCCAAGTTATCGCCATGAGTGGTGAGAGTCGTCAGAGGGCTAACGCCCGAACTGAGTGACAACACTCGCAAACTGGAAAACAACTATGTCCGCTCAAAACAAACTCATCTTAGGCATCTACAGCATCCTCTTCGCTGGCGTTGGTATTGGCATTTTCACCATCGGACTTCCGGTAAATACCAAAGCGCTGGCGCAATACGAACAAACTTTGTTGTGCAAGACTGACAAAGTTTGCCAATAACCCATTCTCTACCCCAACAAGTTGTTGGGGTAGAAGTCTTTTTGCACTACGGGGTGAGTCAATTATTTTTTTCCACAGCGCAACAAAGACTGTCGAGTACGTTTGGAGCAAACAGGTTTTGTGTTCCTACAGAAAGAGCGTGAAGTCACCTTCCCGGATTTCCTCTCTGCTCAAACACGAACAGTATCGCTATCACGAGCCGTCGGTAAACCTAATCCCCGCATCCGTCCTCATCCCCGGTGGCTTGTAAAAAATATCTATTTCTTCAGAGTCATCTTCTTCATCATCCCCATCTACTAAGGCATTCCCCACTCCAGTGGCTTGAGGCTCAATTGAGCGATCGCTATCGTGACCGTCTCCCACAAGAGGCGTTTCTAACCCTACAGGAGCAGCAGTTGGAGCGGGGACTGCTGCATATCCAATTGTGGGAGACTGTACTACACCAAAACTCAGACCGATTGCGAAACGCAAAAATTCACCAAAGGGCATTTCATGCAATGACAAGCCGCACTCCACGCGGATGATCTCTATCTGCTGCACTAACTGAGCGATCGCTTTTCTAGCTTCTGTTTTCAATTCCTCTCCCCTGAATCCCCGCTGTTTCAATACCAAGGGCATCCAGTGAATCACAAGAGTTTCCATTGCCACCTCAGCTCGTGGTTTTCCTCCTTTGTCACTGAAATCCAAATACTCAATCAAATCTCCTTGCGGTGTTCCTTTTTCCCTCCACAACACCAGCTTTGTTCTTTCCCTTTTGTCTTCAGTATTCGCCATCTTTGAAAAATCTCACATCTCTATCGATATTTAGGTGTATATCAGTACGCTTATAAAACTTTATTGACAAATCTGTACTTAGGCAACTCTCGGCTTTTTTAAGGCTACTCTATGCTACCACTTAGATACTTAATGGCAACAGTGAGCTACCTCTCGAGTCGAAAATTGGGAGTGAAAATTGACATTTTTTCAAAAAGCAAGTAACCTCTGGCTACTCTAAAGCTACTAGTGGGCTACACTCGGCAACAGTCTTGCGCTCACTTCAAAAAATCCCTTAAAATGCCACCAAACCTTTACATAAGAAGTCTTTCTGGCTATACGAGACACAGCGTATCGGTTTAGCTTACCCTATGGTCGTATTTCACCTAGCGAGCAATATCCAGATGGTTCTCGCTATCCCCAACACTCACCCTCAAAAATGCCATTTTTTCACTATTTTCACGAGAGCGATCGCGTTTAAAAATTCCATTTCTCGATTGGGAAACCGCTATTTTTTAGGGGCAGGTGTTGTCCATCAGATAGTGAATGAATTGTTGAATGGCGAGGGCAGTGGTACATTTGCGTCAATAGCGATCGCACCTCGCTCCGTCAGCCCCAATCCTCTTAAAGAAGGACAGCCTCTGAGTGTAAACAGGCGATCGCGCTGTTGCAAAGAATCCCGCGCTGACAAACTAACTCAACAGCAACAGCTAGCAGCACAGCTTTAAAGAGGCGATCGCGCTCCTTGGACTGTCCCCGTGTATGATGTTCCCTTCACCCGCTTCCAATAACTAGGTAGTTCCACTGTTGATCGACAATTCAACCGCATGAAACTACTTTTATAAACTGAAATCAGCGTCCATAGACAGCTTGAGCTATCGGAATGCGTTTTGACTAGTCAGTACTATGTCAGCACTATCCCCACTGTTGGAACACTAGCGAGCAATATTGTAGTAGTTCCGCAGTCTTACCGAAGTCAGTACAGATATCCTTTTGCTACAACAAAAAATACTCCTTCCTCTTTTTACTCGCTTCAAGTTATGAGTGCCAAAACCAACCAATCAAAGCGCAACATAATTTTTCGGCTCAAACTTACTGAAGAAGAAAAAGAAGATCTTTCAGCTCTTGCAGAAACTGCGGGTATGGGCAAAAACCTCTCAAAATTTGCAAGATACTGCATTTTTCGCCGCCACATCGCTTCTCCTGTCCCAACAATCAACCGACAAACGTATTGGCTACTAGCACGCATTAGTGATGACCTCAATTTGATTTCACAAGCAGTAAAGCTTGCAGTTTCAACGGGACAAGCGATCGCACCTGACCCGCGTGTTGAGATTGAGAAAGCCATGCCACTGCTAGCTGAAGTAAGACTTCTGTTGTTAGGACAGGCAACCGAAACCATAATAGAGGATGGAGAAGGAGAAGCGTGATTGGCAATATCACCAAAGGAAATGGATTCTACGGGCTTTGTGCTTATGTTATGGGAAAACCCGGTGCGAAAGTTATTGGGGGGAATATGGCAGGGACGACACCAGGAGAACTTGCTTGGGAGTTTAGAAAGTTTTCTTCCCTTAACGACAGGGTGAGTCAACCAGTCCTGCACTTGTCTTTCAGTCCAGCCCCAGAAGATAGACTCCTTAGCGATTTGGAGTATTACTGCATAGCACAAGATTTGTTAGACGGATTGAAACTTAACAAAAATCAATATCTTTTGGCACTCCACTACGATGCTGAGTACCAAGGAAAAACAAGACCACACGCCCACATGATAATTAACAGGGTCAACATCGATGGAGAGTGCAATGATGCTTACAAGGACTACTACCGCACAGAATTAGTCTTACGCCAGATTGAAAAGGACTACCACCTCATTTCTCAACCTTCCAGTTGGGAAGTCAAGCACAAAAAAGCTTACCCCAAGCAAATCCAATTTGAACTTGAAACTGGAACTCCCAACGCTATCACAAAACTACAAACAGCGGTCAAAACAGCTGCATATGATAAACCAGCGATGATAGTGTTCGTAGCTCGCCTACTGAAAGATGGGATAAAAGCGGATGTCAAATACACAAACTCAGGCAAAGTCAAAGGCATCAGCTACGGGATTGGGGAGGAACACTTTGCAGGGAACGACTTAGGTCAAGTTTTTACATTCAACGGATTGCAAAAGCACTTGGGGGTATCCTATGACCACGAACAAGAAAAACTGCCCATCCAGAGCTTGTTGGAGAGCTTTAGACGGGGGAGAACAATTGATGATGCGCGGATAGAGTACTTGCAAAATTGGCTGGTGTGGAACAAAAAAGACCCTACAGCCAGTAGCTCAAGTGACGGTAACAACCAACTTTACTCAACAGTCGAAACACCAACAGATACACCATCATCCACACCAACTCTAACACCAATAGCGATAGTCACAACAGTTATGGACAAACCAGGACAAAGAAAACGCTCGCCTCAACTTGAGATAGAACCAACAGCAGAACAACCACCAGAACCAGCACAATTACAGGAGCTATTGGTAGGGGAAGAACTTGTAGAATACCAGCAGCCAATTCAATCGGTAGAACTAACTGCATCTGTTGGGACAGAAAGAGCGCCATCGCTACAATCAACTCAATTGGTAGAGTTAGAAAAACCGAACGAGCGATCGCGATCCGTTGATCGAGCACAGTCTGTGGAGCTAACACGGTCACAGTCGTCAGGACAAAGAGTGGAGTTAGCAGAAACTGCCCATCCAGCACCCAAGCGATCGCAACAACCAACCCAACCAGTAGAGCTAACACAACCCCAAGAGCCAACTCTATACAGCAAGCTTACTCCAGACGGGGAACTAACTGAACCCAAGGACACAGCTTCCCCAACACCAAGAGCCAAACGCAAACTAAAAGCACTCAAGCCAGAACGTCCAAAATCCAAACAGCTAGTTTCCCCAACAGTACCACCAATAGAAGCAGCAGAACCTCAAGAGGCGAGAGAAGAGATGGGGTTAGAAAAACCTACTTCCGCAACGACACCAACACCCGATGTACCACCGCCACCACCAACTGAAACTGCTGCAACCGCCAAACCCACCAGTGACAGTGGGGCTTCTTCCGACGAGACTCGCCTCACGGTACAAGCCCACACTGTTAGCAAAGAACAGCAGGATTACGCAAGGGCGATCGCACCAACAGTTAGATTCTTCTTTTTGCAACAGCGTCAGGGGTCAGTGGTTAGAGGCAGGCAATATGACCTACAGTTGGAAGGAGACACTATTAAAGTAAGCCGCAAATCGGGAGAGGAAATTGCTCTTGTTCCCCTCAATGGAAACAAACTGGCCGTGGGGTGTAATCTCAAAGAAAAAGATTTGGAAAACTTCCGCCAAGTGCAAAGGATATTGTCCTCGAAGCAGAGGCAACGCTCAAAAGATGGTCTAGAAATGGATTAGTCCTTCGTTATTTTTTAATTTAAGAAAATTAGAATTAAAACTTGAATTAATATTTAAGAGGCGAATCTAAAATTGGATTGAAGGTGGGACAAATAGTTTCCAAACTTTGTTAGCTGATTTAGGGACTATATAGCTTCTTCATTCCAAATTAATCTCTTATTTACAGAGGGCTTTGTCAAGCCACGCGATAAAGCATTGTTTGGAATGTGCTGCCGACCAGATAAGTGCATTTTTCAAGACAAGTGTTGATGTACTTGGACTTTGCGGAGTTGTAGAAAAAATATATACATCATTCTACATATGCAGGCAATAGGATTCCGATAAAACCATTTGCTATCAAACAAGAATGGCAACGCAAAAGCCCCCAGCACTCGCCACTGAGGTTTTTTTGCTTTGGTTGCACTTTGTCCACACGTTTTTTTGCCATGAACAATATCACGTTTGTTATGTTGAGTCAACCAGCCCTGTCAAACTTGTTATGGAAACGTTAAACTTTTTACACAGTATCGAATTACTCGCTTTCCTCACAATATCATTACGTAAAGTTCAAAGCTTTTACTGATGTAAAAAATACTTCGCTCCAAGAAGCTAGAGGAGTGAAAGTTGGGTGATCATCGGCAGCTATGGAAAAGCAACAGAACGAGGGAGCAAGATATATTGAGCTTGTGGGAAAGGATAACAAACCGCAGGCTATGTTAATTGGGTATAGCCGTGAATGGAGCAAGAATATTACTGACCGATGGAGACAACGCCCTCAAGAAGCACCGCGTGGGAACTTGAACGCTAAGGTGATCGATCACCTTAGCAAAGCGATACCATTAATTCCTGCGTATTTGCAAAATGGTTGTTTATTTCAGGTAGTAGGTACGCCAGCCTTAGTTGAAGGTTTAAAGAGTGGAACCTATACTTTGATGCAATCAGGGGGAGCATCCTTAGGTACTGTTGTGTCTGCTTCAAGTCACAAAATTGTGGGACAACTGAGATTTGCAGCTTCCTCAATGGCACCTATTGTAGCGCCGTTTGTAGCATGGTCAATCCTGAATGGAATAGCTGGAACCATACAGCTACAGCGCATTAACAAAAAGCTGGATGAGATGATGCGGAAGATTGAGCGCCTTGAAGTACGTCAAGAAGCTGAAGTAATTGGAAGAGTATTGCAAGCCACAAAAACTCTTGAGGACTTACTTACCGAGTACTCTCACACAGGTATCTTTACATCATTAATGATGCAAAGACTGGCAATTGTTGAACAGGAAGTTGGATCTGTTTTGGAACGAAACAGAATCCTAATTGATCGTTTTGCTGAGCAAGCGAAAGCATCTCGTCAAAATCGTGGAAAGCATGGTGCTGAACAAATTGCTACCCTATTGCGTGAAGAGGGACCTACAGTAATTCATGATATGCAACTGCTTGTTGGGCTTATGGGATCTCAATCCCGTCTTCATGAAGCATATTTGTATTATGCGCTACAGGAAAACCCTAATGATGTCAATCGGCGCATGGAAGATATAGAGATTCGTAACGAAGAGTTTCAGACTGTTATTTCAGGCTTTCCATCAATTACTGAACTTCGGAGTCATGCAGAACGATGTTTGGAGGAGATGAATTGGTTTGAGAAAAACCTTTTTAATCGAACAACTAAGCAACAGGTACAACAATTAAGTAATATACAAGATCCATTCGCGCCACAAAAAAGCTCCGCACTAGCTGTAGTACCTAGTTACTGTTTCTGGCAAGATGAAGACGGATTGAATATACGAATTAACCGTTGAGGAAAAGTACCGTTAATTAGCATTTTGGATCAATGCCTATTATAAAAATCTTTTACAAAATTCAAAATGAACAGGAACAGCGATCGCCCACCTACCCCATAACAAAACATTAATTAATGTAGTTTTGTAACTTTATACTACAACTAACAATGCTTATTGGGGTACAAGTCGATGCTACTAATACCCCGTACTCTTCGAGGTATGTGCATGATGTGACTGTGAGCATCATTCTCTTTTCGGAATAGATTTTCCCCATTCTTGTAAGAGATGCAATACGATAGGTGATTATTTATCTTGTACGTGCAATTTTCATGACTCAGTATAGTTATTCATATCCTGATGAAGCAGGGTTTCTCTACACCTTGCGTATGTATCTTGAGGGTAACGGAAACGAAAATATAAGTTTTCTTCTTTCAAAAGCACAGTGTCACTTTTCCTGTAGTGACAGCTATACACAAGTGGAATGGGACACATTCTGGCTCTACATTGATTTTAGAGTCCCTATACCTCAGCTTTCAAAGTTTACTCCCGAAGTAAAGAAAACAATTGAGGATGCGATTAGAGTAGTGTTCCCTCCAGATGCTGGATATATTCTCTCTTCCATCTACGTGGCTCCTTTTATAGAGTCTCCGCCGGAAGAAGAAATAACTGCTGCAAATAATGGTTCTCTTGGGAGTGTAGGAACCATTGAATATGATAAACTTCGGTTCCGCTCAAAGACGGAGACAAGAATTTACGATGCTTTAAAGCGTGCATCCGTACTTTTTTTCCCGAACGCGACAGCAGTTCTCGGCGGAAAAGACGAGAAACGAGAGCCTGATTTTCTTGTGTGTAAGGACGGAAAGTGGGGAATTCTCGAAGTAATGGGAGACCAGTACCATCCCCCAAGTACAGCGATGAGGGATCATGACCGGGCGCGGCTTTTTAAGGACTATGGTCTTATATGCATTGAGTTCTACGATGCCTGTCAATGCTATGAGAAACCTGACGAAGTGGTCGCAGACTTTTTAGTAAGGCTTAGCAGGTTGTAACACATCTTGGGTCGGTTACTACTCAATCCCGATTACAAGAGAAAAACAAGAAAAAGACATATTGTCATCTAAGCAAGGAATAGAGCTAACCTTAGTTAGGGTCTTGGTGGTAGTTACGGTTAGTTTCTTTGCTTCTAAAATACTTGGGGAGATTTATCCTAAGTCAGTACTCAGGTTTTTATCTTTTAATATTTTGGCAGTTGCTACTTTATATAGATTGAAGGAAAGGAAAACCGTCGATGGTACTACCCAAATTGAGAAAACATATATAGATTTGTTCCAAGTTCTTTACTACATAGGGTTTAGTTTAAGTATATTTACTTTATCTTTGGATTTACCTACCCCAGAACCAGTAGTTTATATATGCGACCACCTAAAAATGATTTGGGACTCAATAGCTTGGAACCAAATGTATAAGTAATACAACTCCTGGAAAATACTAGATGTGGAATGTGGGGTGCAATCGCGCTGACACCTATTACAACCAATTTACTAACTTTGCAACAATTTATAAAAAGTCCTTGGACTATTTTGTTGATAAAAATTTGGAAAACGAAACCGCATCTAGTTGACGGGGTTTGGAGTTTTTTAGCTGAAATGATGAGAAAATCTGGGCGATTCCACCAAACTGCGATTTCGTAGAATAGCTGGCGAAAAGTCTTCATTTCTCATGGTTGGGGTTTCCGTAATAACGGAACAAATTTCGTCAAATTGCCTGTAACACTTGCTCACATTTATTTTGAGAATTCGTAGAAGGTAATACAGACACCTGCCGGATCTAGGATTGCAAACTCTCTTGTTCCCCAGGGCTTCATCTCAAGCTTGCCATTGGGATGAATCATCTCGCCGCCCTTTGCCTGAAGCTCCTCATAAAGTTGCTCAATGTGCTCGACATGGACGCGAAACGTAGTCCATTCTGCAAGATGCTTATCTTCGTTCCTTTGAAGGAATATTTCTGCTGAGTCACGTTTGACAACAGCCATCGTTACAGGATTACCTTCTTTATGGATTGTTAAAAAGCCAAGCTGGTTCTCATAGAAGGCGATCGCTTTTTCCATATTACTGCCCGCCGGAATAATCGGGCTAATGTTTCCTAGTCGAGGTGAGTTGCTCATGTTGTAAATCCTTGCCAAGAGCGCTCGCATCTAGGTTCTTATCTAAACATTAAAGGCAACTCCTGTCAAGATAGAATGAAGAACTGCTGGAAAGATTGCGCCAAACCAAAAACCAAAAATGAATAGACAAAAAAATCAGTATTTTGTTAGATGAAAAAATTAGAAAAATCAGAATTTTATTAGATGCGGTGTAAGAAGAACAGGGAATACAATCTCACTGAATAACCCTTACCGCGCACCGAAGCGTACTAACCCATGTTAAGTTGTCGCAGCACCCTGTTGTTGATAGTAAGTGTCTGGATCTACATCAAAAGGTATCTCGGCTATTTCCTCACCGTTGAGAATGTCCTGACGAAGATACTGACGGCTCTTGTCTCTTGTTTGCAAGCTGTAAACCGCAGAAAGCGCTAACTGTTCTCCATAGTTAATACCTTGGGCTGCATATTGTGCAGACAGCCTTTGGAAGCTTGCTACCTCTTGTTGTTGGCGGCGCTCCAACTCTCCTAGGTAATTCATACTAACGCCAGAACGAAGCGCATTCTCCACATATTCAGGTTTGAGAGAACCATCAGGTAAAAACTGCTGTTTGTCCGACTCGGTGAAAAAGTCGTAGGCAGTGTAAACTTGCCACGGCTCTGGATCTGTTTCGTCTAACTGCTTCAATTCTTCATACCTAGCTTTCATTCTGGCGGCTTTGTCATCGATCGCTGCTTGAGACAGACCCCCAGAACGCATACCTTCTGCATAGTCCAACCGAAGGTTTCCATTCAGATCTACTTCCTTTTTGTGTTGTTCCAACCAACGCTTCAAACGAGAATATCCAGTCATAATTTAACTCCTCTATTGTTTACTTATTTAAAAGATTATGACAATTGTAACCAAACATTTTGACACTCGATTGAATCAATGGATTCATACCGATGGAAACACGAGTAATCCAGAGTCTTTACTAAAAGAAGAACTCAATAATACATTATTGGAGTTCTTCTTTCCAGGAAAAGAGTTTTCGTTCGGTCATATGGACGAATACTCAACAGAGCAAGAACTGAAAAACCATCCAGACGATCGCGTATTGCTATTGTCATCTAAATCTAGGTTACTTTACGGTCCACAAGAATGCGTGGAAGTTATCAACCAGCTTTGCCCCGACAGAAAAGACAGAGGAGCATACGGTTCTATCTTTCTTGGTTCTTGTAAAAATGCCATCAATGAAGAACTTAACATTCTGATTGTTGATGACAGCAACGGCGAGAACGGTGGCATCATCAACAACGACCAAGCTTATCGTCTTACGGGTGATTGTTACGGTCAAATATCGACAAATGTTTACCATCGGTTGACTGCCAAGGAACCAGATTCCGCTGAACCGTACCGGATAATTCAACATCGTTTCGGCTGGACATCCCAAGATGGAGACGACCAAACTTACAGATTCGGAAAAGGCACTCTTAGACCTAATAATCTAGACCATTTAGACTATAAAGACCTTAACAACAAAGTCAAAATAGATTTAGTTATCCCGCTATCTTCATTTAAAGGTACCGATAAAGATAGACCCCAGGAGCTTGGAGGACCG
Organism: Scytonema hofmannii PCC 7110; assembly: GCF_000346485.2. Classification (NCBI taxonomy): domain Bacteria; kingdom Bacillati; phylum Cyanobacteriota; class Cyanophyceae; order Nostocales; family Scytonemataceae; genus Scytonema; species Scytonema hofmannii. The sequence goes on along the minus strand of NZ_KQ976355.1, from coordinate 268,095 downwards.
CTCAAACCCCAAATCAAGCCTGGACTATACAAACAAAAAATTTGGCTGGGCGAAAAATCACAGTCTGAAAGAGGAAAGACTGCTATTTCTCAGCTAATCGCATCATTCCCCAACGGAATGAAGGATTTTGCCGAGGAATTAGAAGCAAAAGCTATAAAATTGAGGTCTCTTCAAAAAGACCCAAGGAGAGTTGCTGAACTTTACTGTGAAAAATATGAAAAAAGGAAAGCTTTTACAGAAGAACAAAAGTCAGAATTATTATTAGAGTTAACTGGTGTAACAGATAAAAAAGAAGCTTTAGAAAAATTAAAAATAATCTTAAACAATAAAGACTCAAATGAAGAATTAACCCCAAGCAGTCAAAAGTGGTTAACAACAGTACAAAATTCTCTAAACTATGACGAAGATGTTGAGTCATTCCTAGAAGAAGAATTCGGAAACGAACGGGAAGATTTGTTCATGTATCAACTCATCAAAACTGATTTGATGGGTCACTGCCAGCTGCTAGAAACTGAAAAAGTTAAACAAGAGTTAGAGAGATTTCTCCAAAAAGAGTGGAGAGACATTGCTATTGGTAAAGAACTTCTGTTTGAGAGAGCAATGGTAATCCCATCCAAGGATCTCAAAAACGGTGAAATCTGCATTCCTTGGTACGAAGAAGGGGAAGAAGTTCTCAACTTTCGCTCTCCCTTTCTTAATGCTAACGGTTTGTGCGTCTCAGTCAACAAACACGTAGAAGACGTTAAAGGACCAGATGGTCGTAACTTAGACGGAGCTATTGCTGTTAGCGATGAAACCTTCGATAAAATCTACAAGCGCATAACTTCTCAGGTTAAAGAAGCGATCGCCAAAATTCAAGAACAAAGCTTTGACTACAATCCTAGCAAGTTACAAGAATATGTAAATACAGATACAAGTAGCTTAGAAATATCTGAAAAAATAGAGTTTGCTATAAATTTTAGAAACGAAATCTCTAAGTTAAAGGAATTCTTTTTAGCAGGTGTAGATGATTTTACAATAACAGTTAACAAAACAGAAAGCAGCTTTAAAGAATTTGTTTCTAACATAGATTCAATAGTTTTAGAATCAGAACAAGAACGACAAGCTCGCGACTATGACGGAGACTGCATAGGTGTTGATAAGGCGCGAAAATACCCGAATCTTACTGCAGAAGCAAAATACAGAAACCAGCTTGAAAATGCTTACGAACCTACTGTCAAGCTCAAAAAGCAATCATTTTACAGGGAAGATGGCACTCAACCAGAATTTGAGGAAATAGCAATACACATGAGCGATGGCATCAGTGTAGGAATTATTAACAATCACCTAACCGCCATTGAAGCTCTAGAGTCAGAAATAACTATCCTAAAAAACTTTGGTGATACAAAACAGAAATTGCAACTCCAATCAGACTATATAGACACAGTAGCTAATCATTACAGAAAGCTATTTAAAGATGCGAATAATGAAAATCCTAAATATCAAAAACCTATCAGGGAAGAATACGTAGACTACATGAAGGAGTTTGTTGAACTTGCTAGCGTTCAGCATAGAGACCCAGAAATCATGGAAAAGGCACTGGACATCAACACAAAGATGTACCGCAAAATGATTCAGGAAGCTGCCTTTCAAAACCAAATTGCTGTTGACTTGTTCAAAAGTGCCAAACGCCCTGAAATGGAAATTATACAAGAGAATAGGCGCTATTTATATAGAGACGTTAACTACATCAAAGATAAGAAAAATAAAGATGTCTATATTAATAGAGGAATAGCCGTCACGGGCTATTCACCAGTAGAGCTTTTGACCAACCAAGCCAATAAATATTTTGAACAAAGCCAATTAGAATCTCGTCCTGTTTCCCAATTCCAAAAATTATTTAAAGGTATAGAATATACTAATCAGCAAGAACTACAAGCTATCCTTGCTAAAAAGGAGTTTGATACTAAATTCAACGAAGCTAGCAGGCTAAAAAAACGTAAGGAAACAGAAAAGGGCCCCTATGCGATCGTAACTACAAACAACGGTGAGAAGCTAGAGATTACAAACCTGACTCGATACAACCATTCGGGAATCTGGAAGGCTAATGAAATTAATCTCCGCCTACAAGAAATTCCTGTTGAAAAACGCAGTGCTGAAAAACCTCATAAATATTTTGTATGGGCGCAGGTTGATGGGGAAACTGAGGAGGGAAAACCAAAATATCGTGCATCAGGCACCCTCAGTCAATCCACAAGCAGCGAAATCAAGATAAAACCTAATGAAATTGTTAGTAGCAGTTCCATAGAACTAAAGCCAGAACTTAGCGAAGGACAAATCAAACTTCTTTTCCAACAAGCTCAAGAAATTACTGAAAAATACTACAATTCTATTTCAGAATCCGAGCGCTTGTCAGCAGCAGCAGCTGCGTGGAATATATCGACTACCCGAGAATCTGAATCAGAAGCATCAAAGATAGAATCTGATTGTCAAGCACCATCAAAAATTACTAAAAAGACTTCTAACTTTGTATTTGCAGCTTTCCCTAAAGAAATAGTTGCACAAGTCAAAGACCTCCAATTTGATGAAGTCAGAGTTATTGGCAACTACACAACCAACACCTTTGGTGAAGAAAACAGAGATAAGATACACCAAGTCAAAATTGAATTTGATAAAGATTTAAACAGAAGAGTCGTAGAAATCCAAACCGAAAATGGCAGTTCAAAAGTTCTTGGTTGGCTAGAAGATAACACGAGCAGATTACCGATAGGTTCTACAGCAGAAGCTAAAATTATTGCTGGGGATACCTTTACTGCAACAGCAACCCTACAAATTCCAGGAAAACCAGAAATTAATTTTAAAATTGAACAGATAAAAAAATTCGCATTTGCAGGTACAACATTTAATGGAGAAAAAACAAACCTAACTATAGGTAATGTAAAAATTCCTGATGGTAACGTTGAAATAATGGCTAGCAACCAAAAAATAGGGAGGATAGAACCCAAATCTCTTGAGGAAGCTAGAAATAATGGATGGATTAAAGAAGGACAACCACTACAGCTTAAACTGAAATCGATAGTAGATAAGGGTAAGGGAGCTTACATTATAGGAGAAACTATCGAGGGGCATAATATACGAATTAAGACTGACCAAAGACTAAAAGATAAATTTGATGATAAAGAATTTAGACAAGTAAAAACACAAGCTTGTACCCCTGAGAGAACAGTGGTCATGAGCGACAGTAAAGTGGTTGGAATCGTCAGATTAAATGAGGACAAACAAAAATTAGAACAAGTCGGTGCTCTGAAAAAGGGTCAGTTGACAACAGTTCCCTGCAAAATCGAGAGCAACTTTAGCCACTGCGATGTACAGATTGATGCAAAAACCGTCCGTTATCCAGAAATCTGGACAAAAGAAAATCCAGTCGCTCAAAAAACTCAAGAAGAAACCAATCCTCAACGGGAGGCAACTAAAAAGAACAGCGAATATCTTATTAGTAAAATTACAGAACGTCCAACTATAATCTTTCAAGATCGAGAAGACAAAACGTTGGGAACCATAAGTATAGCTATTGATAATCATAAAGTAGATATTGCTAAAAAATGGTTGGAGAGCCAAGGGATTAATTTTGATTTATTACCAGCATCACAAACACGCTTAGAAGCAAAAAAGGGGTTAGTTGTTTTCACACTAGCTGAAAGTACTATATCAACAGAAAATTATGAAACCTTAATTAAAAAATTTGGAGATATTGCTGATGCTACGCGAGAAACAACAATACCTCTTATCTCAGAACAGACCGTACACTTCTACAACCCCAATCAAGGGTACACGTATGAAAAAGAAGATGGAACCTCAGATCGAGAAGAAAAAGAAGCTTTTGGTATAGTTGTTCCCGCCCAAGATGCCATCCAAGTCTACATATGGCTGGATTCTCAAGGTGTAGAAAGTAGTTATTTTACTGAGAATAATTGCGCCACATTTATTATCGAGAAGAGCCAAATCTCTGAGAAATCGCTTCATGAAATAGGATTAATTGCGGGAGAGGCTATAAATATAGGGGATATTGATGGGTACACTCTTTACGAACAGAAAGTCGCTCAACTCAACGACGATTTGAGCAAGAATGACAGCAAACTATCATTGCAATCTCCAGACAAGAGCGAATACCAAAAAATTCTTCTTTCACTACCAAATAGACCGACTGAGGTTGCAAACGAACCTGACAAAAAAAACCCGCGCACTATAGTAATTCCAGTAAAACCCCCTACAGCAGCACAAACACCAACTCAGCCATCAAACACAGTCGCTACCACCGAACAAATATACACCCGAACGCCCAGCACTGACAAACAACCGCAACAACCGCAACAACCAATATCATTACCCAACTCACGCCAAGCTGACCAAACTAAACCCATCGAAATCCTGGGTAAAATTAGCTCGGAGAAAGTTGAACAATTGCGCCAACACCTTGAAAATTATATCAAACCAGTCCTGGAGTCAGATAAATCCAACTACGCCCCAGGTCGCCTCTTAGCTTGGGTAGGGGCAAAATGGGACTTGAAGGAAAAAGACTTCAAGCCGGGGGTGCAGGACGATGCATTGATGAAACTGGTCAAGCAGGTATATCCTAATGCGGATATAGTTTTAGCGACCTACTCAGAACAACCAGGTGCTGGCATCAACTACCATCGCGATGATTCCTATGCCGCCGTCGAAGCCCGCAGCATCAACATCGGTAATTCTGATTGGGGGTACCGTGCTGCCCAAGAACAAATGACATGGACTAAGAATGAAAATACAGCAGCAACCTATCAAGAGTTTAAACTTGAGTCAGGTACGGTAACGCGATTTAACAGTAAGAACGAACACGCGGCTATCAACACTGAAGCTGGAAGATGGTCGATTAACATCTGGTCGATTAAAAATGATTTGGGCAAAGAAAATAGCGTTCGCCAAAAGTTTGAGAACTTTCTCGCCTCAAACCAACCCCCCCGTGCAGTAGTCAATACCAATGATGACCTTACCATCAAGGCTGACGAGTGGACACCGGGGGGAGAGATTAAAGTAGATCGCAGTTACGCCAACCTCAAAGAAACCACCCGTAACACATCTTCACACCTTTCAAACCAACCAAGCGTCCAAGAACTTATCTCTATTGGGAATCTGACTACAGTCCGTGCTCAAAACCCCCAAATTCCAGACAACCCTACTATATCTGGAAAACCAGTACCAATGGTTTACTCGCTACATATGCACGGTGAATCTTCCAAAGTACCAGTCAACACGACTATCGATGCTATGCGCGGGTACGGTAGGGTACACACTACCAGGGGCGTAGACTACCAAAAATCCTACGGCATCAAAGAAGGAGATATTGCGATCGCAGTCGGTAAGAATAACGAGCAAGTTGCTTTCCGAGTGGGTAAGCAGTACGAAATAACTCCTCAAATGATTCAAGACCCAGCGTACCAGCAAGCCTGGGCAAACTGGGAGAAGCATTCACCTAAAGAACTGACCCAAACTCAAGCGAATAAGAGTAAAGTCTATGGGTTATTCATGGAACCGCTAGGCGATTACATCAACGGCAAGATTGTTCCGTTCCCATCCGTACAAAAACAAACTGCCACATCTATTAATATTAGCCCCGACTCCAAAGACGGGTTGGGAGCAATCAAAGTTATTAGCGGTGGGCAAACTGGCGCTGACATGGGAGGACTCCAAGGCGCGAAAGCATTAGGACTACCCACCGGAGGTACAGCCGCCGCCGGATGGATGACTGAGAATGGCGCGAATCCTAACCTGCAAGAATATGGGCTTGTCGAGGGAGAAAAAGGAAGCACCACAGCACAAACTTACGCAAATCGCACGGTAGAAAACATTCGTCACTCCGACGGTACAGCTATATTTGGAGATAAAAGTTCTCCAGGCTCCCAACAGACAATCAAAGCCGCCGAACAGCTAAACAAGCCAGTATTGCACGTACCACTCGACACTACACTCAATAACCGTCCCGCCGCTGCACAGCAACTCCGCGATTTCGTCGAACAAAACAACGTTCAAACTCTCAACATTGCAGGTAATCGGGAAAGCAAAGCACCAGGGCTACAAGCTGCAGTGGCTGAAATCGTCCAAATGGCACTCGATCGCGAGCGCGGAACAACCGTAACTCAGCAACCAGTTACAGCACCTATTGCAACAACAACGTCACTCACTCCCAAAAGAGTCATAGCAGAAGGAATCAATATCAGTTCTGGATGCCCTGACCCACTGGGAGCTGCATTAACCAATGCTACGGTTAGGTCTAAAGAGAAGAACAAAATAAAAGGCGATTACCCAGTGTCTTTCCGAGACAATGCTGAAGTAAAAGCTGGGAAATACGAACCAGAGGTCTACACAGAAAACAAGTCAGCAGGCATCCCGTTCGCTTCAGCAGAGCAAGCATATCAGTGCTACAAAGAAACAGTGCCCTTAGGAGAACCGCGAGTGCAGCTGATGGCAGAGATTATTCAAGCCAAACTAGAACAGCATCCCAAGCTCGTTGATGCAATTACAGCTAGAGGTGGTGTTGATTGGCTAAAAAATTGTAGCCATTACGTCACCTCCACAAAAGACAACTACTGGGAAGGTAAGGGTATCAATTCACCATTTATCCGCGCATTAGTTGAAGGATACTCCAAAGTGTTGGAGAACTCAAAACAGTCATCCGTTGTGTCCTCTTCACAAGAAGCTACTAAAACATCAACTCCTTCAAATCCCGTACAAGCTGAAGAAAAACCTCAGAATTTAGAGTCAATAAAGCCAGCAACAGATATATCAAATTCATCTGTATCCACACAATTGAAAGTTGATACGACCTCTCAGAAACTCCCACAAACAGGGGTTGTGTCTGAACAACTCGAAAATTACAAGCTAACGACTCTACAAAATCTAAGAAATTGGTATGAAACAGCAAGAACGCTAGGTAAAAGCGAGAAATATCTTAATCGGATTGCTGAGATTGGACAGGAGTTTAAGACCACCAATGAGATCGGCGATAACGCTCTCATAGCCATGAACAAGGATATAAAAGAACTAGCTTCAATCAATGAAATCACTAAAATGGCTCAACGGATTGGAGACAATTTTGGAAATCGAAATGGTGATACAATAGAAGTAAAAGGAAAAGAATATGATATTTCACTCAATCCCGCCAAGAAAAACATGACAATTACCTCAAAAACAAGTGAGGTTGTTCTCAATATAGAACAAGGAATAATCAAGGAAAATTCTGTGATAGAAGATGTGAGAAAATACTTTAGCATAGCTAATCTAAAGATAGATAATGCTTTGAATAAAATTAAGATAGAAATTGTAGAACAAGGATAAAAACATGGATAAAGAGCAAAACAGCACTCTATATGCAATAGATGCCCTATCTCAACAAGTACCAGGTATTTCTAGTGCTAAGATGGCTTATTACTTGAGTGAAGTTTTAAATCAAGTCGAAGTGGATTATGAGAGTTTTCAAACCTCCAAAGTAGTGCCAGAAATTCAGCAAGCTGCTTTGATAAACCTATCAGAGCAAATCAAAGCTATTAATAATAAAGTCACAGATAACAGAACGAATACTACTCCTGATTTAGAAACATTTGAATTGGGTAAATTAGAATCGGAAAATAACCTAGAAACCAGTAATGAATCGAGACAAGTAGTTAACTCCAAGTCTCCAGATGGAAAACTAGAGACAAAACAGAACGAACTTAAGAATGAATCTCAAAATGGTAATTCTGAGGGCGTTACCATACAAAAGATAATTTCTTTGATATTAGATAGATTGTTAGAACAAGGAAGGCAAGCTGAAGCTGAAGGAAAAGAGAGAATTTATGAATCTCAGCAGTATACTGCTGCACTTCAGATAGAAGGAAACGAGCAAATCGTAAGTCTGGACAGAAACAATCCTAAAGAAGATAGTCCCAAAGAGGCTTTATTAGCATCTAAGACGACTAACGAGCAAGAGTTTAGAATTATCGTGAACACTCTAGAAAAAGATGAACTGGAAAAGTTCAATAGCTTAATAGCTGAGGAATCTGAAAAGAGAGCTTTGAACCTCCTGAAGGACAAAGATACAAAGGAACTATAAATCGAAAAAACCTGCCCATTGACCAAAAACAATCATCACAGAAACCTGCTAAAATTCTTACATCATTGGGCAGGAAACTCTTAGGACAAGCAACAATCGTTAAAGCCAGAAAATAGGAAGACACAAAAAAATCATCAAACATTCTATAAACAGCGGCTACAAAAAAACAACATGACAGTATCCATGCAAGAGAAACATGAATTGTTTCTAGAAAGTGCCTGTCTCTTTTTTTATGACTTTGCTTACTCATTGCTACCGCTCGAAAGTACTCTTTCGCTTAGATTAGCATCTATACCATAAGTTTTGCTATCACTTAATGTAAATATGATAGAGAATACAGAGCCATGACCTATTTCAGAGATGACTTCAACAGTTGCCCTATGAGCCTCAGCAATTGACTTAACCAAATGCAACCCAAATCTCATGCCCGAAACCTTATCATACCAATACGGATTGAACAAAAATGGAATTTCTTCTCTAGGAATACCTACCCCCGAATCTGCTACCTCTAATACTAAGTTATTTTCCCTATTAATTAACGCCAGCTTCACATAACCACTCTTAGTGAACTTCAAAGCGTTAAAAACTAAGTTAAATATCATTCTCCATAAGGAAATACTATCACCAAAAATTTCACAACCGTAGTGATAGCTTTCCTGTAATTGCATTTGTAAACATACATCTTTTGCAGCTGATAAAGATTTAAGCTGCTCATAAGTGCTTTCTATAATAGATATCAGGTTCACCCTTTCTATCTTATACAAATCAAGACCATTAGACGAAAGATAGGAACGTAGTGAAATTGTGTCTAATAACTTCATTAAGCTCTCATTACTTCTAGAAATGCTATCTAGAACTCCTGATATCTCATCCAAAGTGTTACCATAAACCCCTTCTTTTACGAATTGCAAAACTCTACTATTGGCCAAAAGAGGGTTATATAAATCATGAATAAGTTTTGCAAAAAAGATGTGGCTGTAAGATAACTTAGCTTCCTTATCATCAATAAACTGCTTGAATTGAAGCACTAAAGATATTCTTGCCAGCAATTCATCGTAATTAACAGGATGCAAAATGAAATTATCTATATTGATTTCTAAAGCATCAAAATGTTTAACAAAGTCAAGCTCGCATATTAATAAAAGCGGTATATGGATTTTTTTAAAATTACGAATTAAACCTAGTAAATCAAAAATCTCTGCATCAGTAAATTGTAAAGCGTCTATCAAAAGCATTTTAGGAGTTTTCTTATCTAGATATGTTATGACATCTAAAAAAGAAAAAACTTGAGAGACATGATAGCCATTTTTTTGAAGAAATAAGGACAACGAACAGGAGCAAACATCGGAACTTAAGAACAAAAGAGCTTGGTCTTGACTTTGGTTATTTTGCTCTAAAAGAGTATCCACAATATTCAGATTTCCTAGCAATAATCGTTATCATAAATACATTACTAAATGAACACCTCAGTAAAAATGCGCTTTTTTAGAAAATAGTTTGGTTTCAGTAGTTATCCTAAAAAACAAGCATTCGACATGAAAAATTAACAATATTTTTTGAGAACCTATATAGATTTGAGAAGTAACTTTAAACAAGATTTACTATGAATCCTATTTGCACTCATTAATTACAAACAACCTTGGCTGCATAAGAACCTAAACTCGAACAAAGCAAGCTCCTTAATTCGGGTAATTGTAAAAAAAGTACAAAACTCTTCTGGAACTTTATAAAAGTCTCGTAAAGATTACCATTATCGTATTCAATATGTTATTAGTAATATTACTACACCACCAAGAAAGCATAAGTTAAAAGAACCAGTATGATTCGTACCGTCTTAATTGAAGACATTGAAATAATAAGGCTGGGGATAATAACAGCGATTACAAGAACTTCAAATTCTAATATATCCGTGTGCGGGGAATCTGCCACAGGAGCAAAAGGGCTGGAGTTAGTCAAATCACTAAGACCTAACGTGGCAATCGTTGATATAAATTTGCCAGACATGAGTGGAATAGAATTAACAGAAAATATCAAGAAATTCGACAATTCAATCAAAGTTTTAATCCTATCAGGTGAAACGAAAAAAGAGATAGTAAAAGCAGCGTTCATTAGTGGAGCAGATTCGTATTGCACAAAACAGTTAGAAACTAAAAAACTTATAGACGCAGTTATAACAACTCACAGAGGCGAATCATATATAGATTCTGCTATAAGTAGAACATTGATTGGTATGTTAAACCAAGCAGACGAAAAGCCTGTTGAGAAAAAGAAAATAGTCGAAAAAGATAGTTTGACCAAAAAAGAAACAGATGTGCTGCGTTTAATGGCAGCAGGACTTACTAATGATGAAATAGCGAATAAACTGTATATATCATTAGGAACTCTCCGCAGTCACAGTCACAAAATCTATGGGAAATTAAAGGTGAAGAATAGAATGCAAGCAGTCGTCATTGGTATAGAAAGAAATTTAATTGACTACGAAGATGTTATGACCTCCAAAGGAAACTACAGCTTCGATAGCAAACAAGATATTTGTGCCACTCAGCGCTTAGAGGCGGTGCGCTCGTCGGTATATATCCCAGCTTGAACAGAAGCTCATCCCCCAACCAACCTTTGTTTGGTTGGGGGAACTTCCTCTTCAGTCTTAACTTTTTACCAATGCCAATAAATCACCAATAAAAGCTGCAATCAATCGGTTTTCTCCTAACAGTCTTAGAATCCTACCAAGCGCTTGCGCTATGGTAGGGGAGTGTAGGTGGTTTACTCAGGGAAAACAGAAATAACGCATTTCCCCTTAAGCTGTTGTCGCTGCTTTTTGCAAACCTCTATAGTATTCGCATTGATTTTTTGAATTTCCAAAGCTTGTCTACCAGCGCCAGATTTAGCCCATAATAAAAGATTTTTATCTTGCAGGCTCAATCCTTCTGGGCTGCTATAATTGCTAGCTGCAACAGCATAAATAACTCCACCTATCATTGCGCCCAAAGCCAAAACTGCCCCTAAAATTAAAGAAGCACAGTACAGCTTGATGCTGCCAAGATAAGTAGATGACAATACCTTGGGATCTGAACTTACAGATGTTGATACCTGACTCACCAGTTTTTCTGCAGCCTCTGCGATCGCTTTATTCTGCTGAACGAGGGCGACAGAAGATGCTTGCTGAAGCTTATTGTCAATCGCCACCGTCCAAGTTTCGACTAACGAGTTTAACCTTGGAGGCAACTGATCCATGAGAAATTCAAACTTTCCCAAAGAAGCCATAACCATAAACAAAGGATCTCTAGGGTTTATTCCCGACTGCTTTATCAACTGAACTATTTTTTGTTTTTCTTCTTTTGAATAATCCTGTAATGCTACATCTAAAGCGTCCATAATCAAAAAGCCAGTTTTTCACGTACAGATTCATCAGCGCTCAAGCCCAAATACCGAGAAACAGTAGAATTGTTGCTAATTTTCTCGTAGAAATCTTCCATCCAATTAAATATCATTGAGCGAAAAATTACATCAATGTCAGTGGATGAAACAGTCTCACTATAAGGCAGACTACAATCTTCCAATGCCTGATAAGCATAAATAGGTAAATTGTTCAAACATAGCTCAGCAACCTTAAATTGTGAAATAAAGCTTTGTACATCTGCCGAATCGTAATATTTAAAATATTCTCCAAAATGAAGATTTTTTACGAGCAGGTAGTCTGCCTCATTTCCGCAAAATTCCAGAAGTTCTTGAAGATATTCAACACAATCCTGGCGATGGGAAATAGGATGTACAAAAGTAACTCGGTAACCAATAGGCAGCAATTGCTCAAAGAAAAGCGTTTCTCTAACAAAAGTTTTAAATTGAGGGAGATGCTGCCCTGGTAGATCGGTCAATACAACTTCAGTCTCATCAAAAGAATACAAGTCAACTAATAAACTATCAGCGCCTCCTCTAGTAAGCTGTAGCTCTCCTACAGGCAAAAACTTGCTGTAAGAAGATAATTTATTACGTTGTCCGTTGTAGTAAGCACGAACAATAAATTGAGATTGAAGAAAGAAGTCCAAAAGCAACCTAGAAGTCGTAGATTTTCCTACTCTCGAATCGCCCGCTGTAATTAATAATCTCCTAGACATGGCTATCTTAGTCAAAAACCTAAGCTGTTTGCGCTGCTCCTAATTCTGGTGCTGATGTCGGTACTGAGATCGATTCCGGTACTAATGTAGGGGTAGATGTAGGAGATGATTCTGATACAGGAGCTTGTATCGGTACTGGGGTCGATTCCAGACCTAATAAATTTGTGGCTAGTGATACACTGTTTTCAAAAGCTAGCATCCAAGACTTAACTCGAGATTTGATAGCAATATTTGCTCCTTCATGGGTAAAAACATCACTAAAAGTCAGACTATGCTCGTCAATATAATCGTAGGGTCGATAAAACAGATCCGGCAGAGAAATTTCTTTCAAAGAAACAGATTTTCTCATTTTTTCTCGGATCTCCGAATCATTATAGCGTTCAAATTTATCCTCCTCACCATGAAATAAATTTTTGACAACAACATAATCTACTTTCTTGCCACAATATTCATGTAAAGATTCGATAATAGTAACAGAATCTTTGACTCTGCTAATCACAGAAACCATTGTTATCCTGTAATGAATTGATTTTAAGGATTCAAATAGATCTAGCTCCTTGTCAAACTTCTCAAAAAACTCGCCGGACTGAGATGGTAAATCCAACAAAGCTAAGGGAGGTCGCTTTTCATCTAAATCAATTAATAAGTAATCTCCCCCTCCACGAGTAAAAATATCAATCAATTTAACTCTTTGTTCACCAAAATGTCGATGTAATTGAGGATTCCGCTTATCTGCATCATATGCTGTAAACTGAAGTTTTTTATCCAAAAATATTTGCAACAGTCCCCTGGCAAAAGTACTCTTTCCCACACCTCCCTTGTCACCTGTTACGATAACAAACCGATTAAAGTTATTTAAAGATTCAGATGAAGATGCTTGAACTTTATTTGCGGATTTCTTTGAGATTTTTTGATTTTTATCTGATGTGCTGTTTGTCATTTTTAGAATCATCGTGTATTTTTATACAGAAGAAAGGTAGCTATGAGAAGTCAGTGTCTCCAGCGCAATGTATTTTCAAAACTAACTAGAACTAAATCATTAAGTCAAAGTTTGCCTCAAACTTCTTTGCTGAACTTACCAACCAGTTCAAATCAAACTTGTCTATCTCCTTAACAACACCTTATCCAGTAGGCATCTAGAACTCCAGCATCATCCTAAGAAAGCCTCTCGAGCGCCAAATTCAGTGTTTGTTGTTTGCAATTCACATACAGTTGGTTTATAAATATCCACACCATTATTTGAAAAATCAGCACAACATTCATCTTGGAAGGGCAGAGCATTAGTAGAATTAGACTCCCACAAACTAAAAACTAAAGGGCTAAACTCTTTGGATATCAATTCTATCTGAGAACTCATAAGAACAAGCGACTGACGAAGGGCAATTGTCGTATCTGTTGAAGCAACTCCCATATGCCTTAGAGCAAAAGGCTTCCAAAACGCTGCTACTGATTCCAAAATCAGTTCTGTGAGACTACTGTGATTAAATCTCTCGCTCAAATATGTCATAAGCATTGGATCGCAGCTCCACATTTGCTCAACGACGCTATCCTGCGAAACCTCACTCTGCGAAACAATACGCTCATTCATAGAAACCTTCATACAGTATTATCCTCGTGTATTTCACAACTCGGTTACTTAAATCCATATTGCAACGAATTACCCCGAATTGGAAACTAACAAAAATCTTAGAAACCCTCAGTATTTTTTCGTATTTTTTTCCAAGGGGTTCTCAACACCTGAATATCACGGGAGCAGGTAGCCCCGAAACACGTAGTTCAAGAAATTAAATGAAATAAATCTAATCCTGCCACTTCCAGTCCTGTCAACACACCATCGCTCGTATTTGTCTTTGTCTGATGGCGGTTGTTGACACCTGCCAACGCTACCCCAGAACGCAACAAGGGATTTTCTAGTTTCAAGGGTGCAAATTTTCCATATACGTTTTTGAGAGTGGAGTCCGGTCTTCAGAGTCTGGTAGTTAAGAGTCTAAAGCACGGGAGTCCAAACGTTGCAGTTATCTAGTGTCCGAAGTAATATAATCCGCGATCGCTCTTAGGATTTTTACTACCTGCTCTTTGTTAAAGTAAAATAACACATTTGAATCTTCTAAAAGCTGCTTGATTAACTCTGCTTTTTGGTCAAGTGGTAAAGTATTGCAAACTGTTAGAATTTGCTCTAAATTTTGTTGCTCGATCATCTTTTTCTCTATGAGAACGATTATTTGCAACTTATCATACATTTAATATCAAGCTATTTAAATTAGTATTTTCACGTAGCCAACTGCTGTCGAGTCGAATCTCTCATTTAGTTTTCAGCTTTATTCACGATTGTTCATTAAAAATAAGTCAGCAATGAGACGTAGAGCTTCTGCTTGCTCGGTAAGAGGTGCTTTGAGAATAAGCGATCGTAAGCTGCCGTCTGGGATAAAACCAAACAACTCTGATATGTACCATTTTTGAGCATCTATGGGTACAGCAAAAAGGAGAGCAAAGAGTTTCGATGCCCCCAAATCTGCCTTCCCATTACGAAAGCGAGAAACCATGACTTCCGAAATATCAGCAACCTCCGCTATATCCTTTGCTGAGATGTTAAAACGCTTGAGCATTTCATCAAACAGCTTTTGGCAAGGCTCAATTGGCTCATGGGTTATATTTGGCATTGTTTGCGTGCCTTGCTATTATGAACTATAATTTATTCGGTTAAACTATACGATATCTTAGGTCACATAGGAATGAACTATGGCGCTTAGATAGGTAACACTCTTATTTAGTCAAAAAAGTCAGCTATGTCAAGCAAAACACACATTTATTCAGGAGTGCTACAATTCATGTATAACGACTTATTAGACCGCTTCTGGCAAAGTCGCTGTATCGGTGGTTTCACGGCTTCCGACAACCCATCTTCCCAAAGCATAAAAAATTTGAGCTTTTTCATGTGGAGATGCCGCTAAGACCAAAGATGATAAGTCAGTAAGGTTACCTGACAAATACTCTACAGGATTTTTACCAGCAACCAACAGGCAAAAGTAAAGCTTAGAACCAGGAGCTAGACTTTCCATTGCTTCTAGCATTTTCTCCAAGCTCGTGTGCGTAACATCGCCACCCTTACTATTTCTAAATTGAGAAACATGGGAAGGGCTAATGTTGGCTTTGCGAGCCAAAGCTGCTCCGGTGACTCCGTACTTTTTTAGAGTTTCATCAAAAGCTCTACTGATATTCATCTTGACTTTTACATCACGTTCTCTAATAATAAACCTACAGTTCCCCTTTAGTGAAGTCAAGACCTCGCTGATGGGGACTATATCCTAAACCTGGGGGCAGAGTTTAGGAGAAAATAAACATTTATTTAATGATTATGACACATTAATCATTGTTTCGCCTATCTGTGAAGGGCGAACAACTTTAACTTCAAGATTCTTAAGGGTCGTCTAGCTTTAAGACGACACAGTAGTGTGTTGAAGTTAATTTCATAAACAGAATTGCCCTGACTTGCGAGCACAAGTGAGAGCAAAGTCCAAACAACTTACTTCTATTATGACAGAAAAACCGAAAATCGAACAGGAGCGTAAAGCCCCTCAAACTAGAGCAGAACAGGAGTACTGGAGAGCCGTTAGACTTTTAGCTCTCAAGCACGATAACTATCAATGCCAGAACTGTGGAGAAGAAGTTATTGAAATCAAGGAGATTGGTGATTGGAAGGGTGCTTTAGATAAGATTTTGGCTGACTCGTCTTTCTTCCCTAACCATAACAAGCGTCACCTATTTGGAAAATGGGTCTTGGCAAAGCTGGCGTTAGCTCAGACTACTTGCCGTATCTTGTGTATCGCTGTTCCTAATGAGGGGGTGCTTTAAATGACGAAACTCAAACGCACCACTCATAAAGCAAAAAACTTTTCTAAGGAGGAAGCACAAGGATACTGTCTAATGCCTGCTTCCCACTCCGCGATCGCTATTACCAATCGTCTTACAGGCTCTCAGTTTCGATTATGGCATTACTTAATGATGATTGACTCCGAGGCTGACCGTAACCGAAATGTTGCCAGCGCAGATGTTGAACGCCAAATACAGGATCGCCTCAAGCACGAACTAGGCGGTCAAACTGAAGTGGTTACTGCTGTAGGTCGTATCGATTTACTGACTTCCACTGAAGTTATTGAAATTAAGGAAATTAGTGATTGGAAAGAGGCTCTAGGTAAGGTCTTAGCTTACTCTGCCTTCAAACCAGAACACAGCAAACGAATTCACCCATTTGGAAAACCAGATTTGACAAAACTAGCACTAGCTCAGGCAACAGGATCGGAATTTGACGTTGTTGTAACTTTTGAGGAGGTGTGCGGTGAGTAGGAGTAAGGAGCAAGCTAAAACTAAAACCCCGCTACACCTGCGCTTAACTGCTGAGGATTGGGAAGAGTGTTGTAAAACTCTAAATCCAGCAGAAATTAAGGTTTTTATTTGGATTAGAGCATCAGACCCTTACGGTGATAGGGATCTAGAAATTAACTGTTCTGAATTAGGCAAGAGACTCGGATTGCATAAGAGTAGTGTTTCTAGAGCATTAAGAAGTTTAGACGAGAAAAAACTGATTGAAATAGAGCTAGAACAAGTTCGTGTTAAACAAAAAATATCTAACCGTAGGTTGACGCTTTTGTGCAAAGAAGAAAACGGGAGCGAAAGAGAGAAAATAGAAGAAAAAGAAACTGTTGCACCAGCGCAACGCAAGATGCACCAGCGCAACAGCAAGCGCACCAGTGCAACGCAAGATGCACCAGTGCAACAGCAAACGCACCAGTGCAACACCCAACGGACGGAATCTTCACACAGCAAGGATTCCAGCACTCCCCAAACTATTCAGACTTATTCAGACTTTATTCAAACTCTCTCAGACGAGGAGCGAGCGAGTTTTTTAAATTTTTGTCTTGAAAAAACTAAGAATCTTAGCCAGGAAGTGAATGACATTGAGGCTTGGTTAGCCCATACAACTAAAGCAGGGCAAAACCGTTGGGAAGTGTACTACGAAAAATTCACCTCCCACCAACAAAAGCAAGCTAGCAAATCAAAAAGCAATCTCAATAGCCAAGTGATGAAAAAGTTTACTGAGGAAATGGAGCAGAAATACCAGCAGGCACAAGCAAACTGGCAGAAGTCACAAGCAGAATCTTGTGAAACAGGAGGTACGGCATGAGCGAGCGCTTACCTCCCCAGAACATTGAAGCTGAAGAAGCAATACTCGGTGGTATAATGCTTGACCCCGATGCGATCGCCAGAATCTCGGCTCGTCTCGTTCCCGAAGCCTTCTACATCAGTTTTCACAGAGAAATTTATCGAGCAACGCTGCAATTGTACGGTCAGGGCAAACCCACAGATTTGCTTTCGGTTATCAACTGGCTGAGCGATCGCAACTTACTCGCTACAGTTGGTGGTAGAAACAAGCTAGCAACTTTGGTAGACCGCACGGTATCGGCTGTCAACATCGATGCCTTAACAGAACTGGTGATGGAGAAATACTTCAGGCGTCAGTTGATTAAAGTTGGTGCTGAAATTATGGAACTCGGATACGAAACAGAAACTGAGTTACCTATCATACTTGATCGCTCGGAACAAAAAATCTTTTCTCTTTCCCATCAAACTTTTAGCTCAAACACCGAACACAACAGCACGATCGC
Organism: Scytonema hofmannii PCC 7110; assembly: GCF_000346485.2. Lineage (NCBI taxonomy): Bacteria > Bacillati > Cyanobacteriota > Cyanophyceae > Nostocales > Scytonemataceae > Scytonema > Scytonema hofmannii. The sequence continues at coordinate 250,216 of NZ_KQ976355.1, read as the reverse complement.
TGTGAACGCTTACTCGGAAATAGAGTCCATCACCCCCATCTACCGCACGGGAATTCACGAGTTGGATAAGTTAATCGTGGGGTTTGAGGGTGGACACCTTACCATACTTGCTGGCAGGCCGTCAATGGGGAAAAGCTTTGTCTCCTTGTTCTTAGCTCTCCAAATGATACTGCTCCACAACCGAAGCGTTGTCATTTTCTCTTTAGAGATGACCAAAAAGCAGCTGGAATACAGATTGTGGAGTTTGATGAGCGTGACACCAGCATACCAGTACCTGGGTTTGGTTCCTTTGAAGTGCGATCGCATCCGCAAACACCGTTCTGGCGATCTTCCCTTAGCTGACTGGGAGATTGTCAGCATTGCCAAAATTAGCGGTGTAGCTACAGATTTACCGCTCTATATCAACGATTCGAGGGGGATTACAGTTTCCCAAATTGCTTCCGAGTGCCGTCAGATTAAAGCAAAAGAGGGTCAACTGGGATTGGTCATCGTTGATTACCTACAAATGATGGCAGCACAAGACTTTAAAGGTGGAGGGAACCGCAGCTACGAACTGGGAGATGTTGCCAGGGGACTTTACAAAATGGCAGGGGAATTGGATGTTCCCGTACTCGCACTTTCGCAAATTTCCAGAGGAGTTGATAACCGGCAGTGCAAGCGCCCAATGATGAGCGATCTGAGCCAGTCAGGAATTTTGGAGATGGTGGCAGACAATATCATCTTTGCTTATCGAGATGAGTACTACAACCCCAATACGGATTTACAGGGAATTCTAGAACTGATTGTTGGTAAGTCAAGGCATGGCATGACTGGTACGGCAACGGTGTTCTTTGACAAGTCCTATGGAATTCTTAAAAATTTGGAGTCAGTTTGATGATTGCAAATGTAGTTCAGCAGCAATGGTTCATCTTGCGTGGTTGGTTAGATAACTCCGAGTGGGGAGACGAACCCCCAGACCCAGATGATGTTTGGGCGGTGGGCGATACGGCTTCAGCCGTTAAGCCTTTGGCTTATCGCGTTCGCCTAAAGGATGCCACAATTGAGGGAACTATACAGCTGACAAGAGACCAGCTGTTTTTAGACGCATATTTACCCCTCGTTTTAGTTCTATGGGATGGAAAATCAATACCCGTTCCGATTGAACCAGAATTGCTAGTCCGGTTAACACGTTTCATCCCACCAAGGCTCACTTGGAAAGCGCCTGAAAGCTTTAGTGATGAGTCAAAGTTAAAGCTGAAAAATAGTTCTGGGGGAAAGTGCAAGGTATGCGATCCCGAAACACCCAAGGGGAGCGAGCACTCGTATGTTGCCAAGCCCGTTTTAGAAGAACAGGCAAGCGAGAAGCCGAAGTTTGAGGCAACTGCACTCCGTGCGGTTGGACAACAGGAAACGCAACGCGATAAGCCCTTGGCTTTACGGAGTCAGCCGTATCGCAATACTTTTGATGCATCTTCAAAAGTTCTAAGGGATGAACATCTTTATTCAAGGGAAAAGATTCAAGAAGCCGCTACTCCGTCTTCAAGCTCTAACGACGTCCTCAAGTCACAACTGTTAATTGACAAACAATCCTCTACCTCAACACTCTCATTTAACGAGGGAATTCTTAACAAGGAGCTCTTAACAGGAGGTTTTGAGTGGGGATTTAACTCCACCCAAAACTTGAGACTTGTAGAAGTCGAAGTCTCTAACCCGCCGTCGCTTAATCGAGAACAAGGAACTGATGAGAGTGATGTTAAGGGAGAAATAGACAATCGGTCTACTAAAAACGGCGATGGGATCGAGAAGAAGGAAGGCGTAAGCATCACATCAAGGCAAGGAGCTTACATGAGTGTGGATGATAGGCCTTCAGCAGTTCTAAGGGATGACAAACCCTTTTCTCTAGAAAAGACTCAACAACCACCGAAATCAATTATTCATGTCACCTCAAGTTCCAGTGGCAGTTTATACCGCTACTTGAAAAACGTTCAGCTCAAATCCGGTAAAATTGCATCCTATCCTCGTGTTGTAGAACGCGATCCAGATAATCTCAATCACTGGTACTGGGGATACAATTACAAAGTCAAAGAAGACGGCTCGTGGAAATCAAAATCGCTCTCTCTTCCTAGAGATAAGGTTCGTATGGTGCGATGCATGATTGAGAGGGATGCACCTGTAGACGAAATCAGAGCTAGCCTGAAAGTTCTAAGGGATGAGTCAGGCAGTTTTCTAGAGAAAGAAGATAGTACAGATGCATCCCCTGACTCAAAAAAAGTTCTAAGGGATGACTTATCTTTTTCTCTAGAAAAACCTCAGGCTAGTGGTAGCTTGTGCTCCTACCTCAAAAAGAAGAAGCTCAAATCTGGGACAGTTGCCTCCTATCCTCGTGTTGAGGGCGATCGAGACCCAAATAACCCCGACCATTGGTATTGGAGTTATTGCTATGAGGTGTTAGTAGATGGGGAGTGGAAAGGGCGAACACTTTCAATACCCAAATGTAAAATTGTGACTGTGAGGGCGATGATTGATAGTCAAAAACCCGTAAGTGTGATTAAAGCTTTTCTAAGTAAAGAGAAAACAATCAAAGATAAAGGTTCTTAAGCTACAAGCCGAAAAAGCGCCAGTCAGAGAGATTTTCAAACTTTGTGGGCGCTGTACTTTGATTAGCTACTGTTCTTAAGTATTTTTTAACAAATGTTTGTAATTAAATGATGCTCGGAACAACCATTACGAACTTCCTCCATTTAATAAAGTTCTAGAGGACGAACATTTCTATTCTCTAGAAAAATTCAAGAAGCTACCGCTCCGTGTAATCAAAAAGCGTTTACAGCTTTTCTTGGTGCTGAGTGACTACCTATGGCTAACAACAACAAAATCCCTTTTAGGAGAGCGATAAGCCGGGGGAGGCTTGCGCCGAAGCGATAAGCGCTCTTTCAGCTTGCGCCAAGAGCGATCGAGGTTTACGGGGATTTCCTTTGACCACAGTTGTCGTCCTATCTATTCTAAGGGATGATTCAGTCAGTTTTCTAGAGAAAGAGTACCATGCAACTAAACCGACCTGTTTAGAAAAAGTTCTAAGGGATGACTTATCTTTTTCTCTAGAAAGACTACAGGCTAGTGGCAGCTTGTACAGATACCTCAAAATGGTCAACGCCGTGATAACGGCTACATTAATGCAACTGCAATGTGTGTAGCTCATAGCAAAGATGTTTCTGATTGGCTAAAAACCGACCATGCTTGGAATTTGGTTGCTGCTTTGGCACGAAAATTAGGTAGAAAACCGGTTCAAGCCAAAAACCTCAAAAGTAGTAATTCAGTATTTACAAGGGTTTCAGCCACTTATCCTACACTGCCCATAAGTGTAATCAAAGCTTTTATAGAAGGTGATGGTTAATTAACGGGTGAATATTGTTCCAATCTAATTCAAAGAGCAGGTAAGAAGTATTGGCTGCTTGCTCTTGAAGGGTTTTACAGTAGTCGTTCTATCTATTCTAAGGGATGAGTCAGCCAATTTTCTAGAGAAAGAGTACCGTGCAACTGAACCGACCTGTTTAGAAAAAGTTCTAGGGGACGACTCACCTTTTTCTCTAGAAAGACCGCAGGCCAGTGGGCTTCACAGTACTGTTAAGCGTTTCGCCCACCGAGTGCCAGATTTATCCGTCACAAAAAATAAAATCTGTTACAAGACGCGTAGCGCTCAGAACAGGGCGTCCTTGTCTGAATCCCCTGTCTTCAGGCCTCTGCCTTCTCAAACCTGTCAAGCCATGTCTTATACTCTATCCTGACAGATTAAGCGAGAGGACACCTTGAAAGGGCAACGCATCAGATACATCCGCGTCAGCAGCATTGACCAGAACCCGGATCGCCAAGTGGAACAAGTGGATTTAACGACGTTTTGTTTTCTTAGTTTCAGATGCTGTATTAGGTGGTGGAGTTGTCCATTTACAACTAAAAGTCTTTTCTATTAGCTTTTTCAAGCTAATCACTTTTACGTTTGCAGGATGAAATTCACCATCACGGCTTTGAATATTTGTAATCTCATAACCAATCTCTAAGAGTTCGTTAGTAACTAAGGTATCGCCAAAGTATCCGTATGAATCAGTTATTTGTTGGACATATCCAAAATTAGGCATATCCATTTCCCAACAAATAATATGATCGTTAATTATTAATGGATGATTAAATTCTTCACTGATTAAAAAAGTATATTTGTATTCAACACTTTTGTGAACAGATGCATCTAATTTATACTGATAAGTTTTTCTGAACAAGAAGCCACCGCTCCGTCTTCAAGCTCTAACGGCATCCTGAAGTCAAGTCCCTTTGCGCCAATTCGTCATTGCCTCATATCCCTATGTTGAAGGTACACGAGAGGAGGATAATCCAGACCACTGGTATTGGGGGTACTGCTACGAGGTGTTGGTAGAGGGGAAGTGGATTGGGCAAAGTCTCTCGGTTCCAAAACACAAAGTTTCGGTGGTGCAAAAGATGATTGGCGATCGCTTGCCTGTAAGTGCAATTAAAGCTTTTCTTAGTAAAGAAAAAAGTGGAAAAAGTCATATTAAAGACTAAAAATGCTAAGTCTTCAGTAGTATTATTTAAATTATTTGTAAAATATAAAACTTCTTGCGGGTGGCTGTTAGCGCAGCTGAAACCCCAGAGTTATCGAGGTCTACGGGAATTTCCGTAGACCAGTTAATTACCAAGATTGTTATTGGGCGAGAGACGGTCATTCAAGAAAACGCTCATAATCCTTTTCCAGAAAGCGTTTGAAAGAACTGACGAAATTCATTCACGGGTATTGGGCTTAAGTGCGTCTCGGAGAGAAGCCCTGCCGTAGGCGTAGCGTCTGTGCAAGGAGATTGCCCTGCATAGCATTGGCAGAGCTTACACGAGTGTGGATAATGCGCCTCCAAAAGTTCTAAGGGATAAAAAACTCTTTTCTCTAGAAAAGACTCAACAGCCACCGAAATCAATTATTCATGTCACCTCAAACTCTAGTGGCAGTTTGTACCGCTACCTGAAAAATGTTCAGCTCAAATCCGGTGAAATTGCATTCTATCCTCGTGTCGTAGAACGCGATCCAGATAATCTCAATCACTGGTACTGGGGATACAATTACAAGGTCAAAGAAGACGGTTCGTGGAAATCAAAATCTCTTAGTGTCCCAAGAGAAAAAGTTTACACGGTGCAGTGCATGATTGAGAGGGATGCTCCCGTAGACGCAATCAAAGCTTTTATTAAAGTTCTAAGGGATAAGTCAGACAATTTTCTAAAGAAAGAAGACTGTGAAGCTGCATCCCCTTACTCAGAAAAAGTTCTAAGGGATGAACCATTTTTTTCTCTAGAAAGATCGCAGTGTAACTAGACCCAAAAGTTTTCAGGGTGTAACTTAAAGGATAAAGTGGCAGTTTTTAAAGCATATAGTTTAGTTCTTTTTAGAAAGAATTCCTAGCTCATACTAATCCAGCAAAGAAATTATTTCTATCATCTATACAGATTATCACAAGCTTATGAAATATGTGTGAAATCTCCATCAAAACAAATACTAAAACAATAAATCATACAAAAATGAAATCAGGATGAAATCCTTGTAAATTTTCAACTAACAATAATATGTCATTGGGGAGATGTTAGTGTATTTGCAAAATATTATTAAATTGAAAGTAAATAAGCTTTGTCGCTAGATGTCATAGCGCTGGTGTAAGTCACTTCTACAATGAGGAGAATAAATATTGGACAACAATCGTACAAGACTGGGGCTGATTTCAGATTTTTTCTACCACAACATTTTTGACACATACACTCTAGAGCACCGGTACAAAAATCACAAAAACCCGGTTTCTTTAAGTTTTACCTACGAGATATCAAGCTTTGCAGGATAGAGAAACCGGGTTTTTTACCCTTTTTTTGACTACTGTACTGGCGCTCTAAGGTAATGCCACCTCGCATCTTACTTTTTCAACTTCAATTTAAGGTTGGTAAAATTTTTGAGAAACCAGCGAAATTTAGGAGCAGCATTGCTGTTTCAGCTATTATCACCCTCCTGAAATTTTTATTAATGAATAGGAGGGGAAATGCGTTGATATAAAAATACTTTCAACTAAAGATTCAGTAAAACAAAGCCTTATCTTGGCTGGTACATAAGAGAAAACTATCTGTGTCCTACAAATAAGAATTCAGTGAAAAGATGTGCCTTTAAACAATAATGAGTAAAAAGATGAACACAAAATTTACAATTTACAGTCTTGTTGCTTTGCTGACAGGCAGCACTATCACAATCCTCTCCATTACCAACAGCGTCAAAGCCCACGAGCTGATTCAGGCGCAAATTCCTAATACAAGCCCTATGCATTATAAACACGAGAAGAGGGTTGAAGTAGATAAGCCGTTTATTGAAATGATGATTCCTCATCATCAAAGCGCTATCGAGATGGCTGAAATTGCTTTGAATCGAGCCAAAAACCCTGAAGTTAGAAAGCTGGCTGAATCTATTATCGAAGAACAAACCCGCGAAATAGAGCAGATGCGGACTTGGTACAAGCAGTGGTACGGCACTGAAGTCCCTATGACTGGCATGAACATGGATATGCGTAACGAAATGGGGGAGGCAATGATGATTGCTATGCAGCAGCAAGAAATGATGGACAAGGAAATGATAGAAGCGCTGAAAAATGCGTCTGACGTCGATCGGGAATTTCTCCGTCAGATGATTCGTCATCACCTAATGGCAACGATGATGGCTGGCTTGGTTGTTAATAGTGCTAAACACCCCGAAATTAGAAATTTAGCTGAGTCTATTATCAAAAGTCAAAGTGCTGAAATTGAGCAAATGCAGCAATTGCTCCAAAGCATGAATAACTCTTAATCAAAAAACCTCTCATCAATCTCGCAAATAATGACTCAATTTCCGTAAACAAAAATGATGTGGTGTTGGGATTGGGGTGCAAAGTTTCAATTGGGTTCCCACAGCCACTACTGGCTAATTTGCGACGCAGCAAACGCATTTGATCTGCCACTACATTACTAGCAGGTTCTGCACTCACTTCCCAAAGCTGATTGCGAACCTGTTCTGTGGTCACAATTTGGTTTGAGTGCTTCATAAAATACTCTAGCAGCTGAAATTCTTTATTAGTCAGGCAAATCTCTTGTTGATGACCTGTAGCATCCCGAAAAATGACGGCACTGCTACCATAATCTAAAGTGAGATTGCCAACAGTCAGTTTTTGGGATTGGAAATGAGGAGAACGACGTTGTAAAGCTCGCAATCGTGCCAGTAATTCTGCCATACCGAACGGTTTTACCAAGTAGTCATCTGCTCCCGCATCTAGCCCAGCTACTTTATCTTCCATACTGTCTCTGGCTGTCAGCATCAATACGGGTAAAGGATTGTTTCTGTACCGCAACCGCTTGCATAATTCTAATCCTGTTGTTCCTGGCAACATCCAATCAAAAATAGCGACCGTATACTGAGTCCAGCTATTTTCTAAATATGCCCAAGCTTCAGTACCATCTATCACCCAGTCAACTAAGTACTTTTCTTGACATAAAGTTCGCTTAATAGCAGCACCTAAATCTGGTTCATCCTCTACTAGCAGCACTCTCATAAAACCTTTTAAAGATAAGTTCGATCTTCGAAAAACTAAAAAAAAGTCTGATTTTATATATTAATAATAGTTGATTTTAAGTTGATAATAGCAGAGAAAGTTTCTGAATATTTGAATTATTAATTAATGCTTTCTTACTATTGAACGAACGTTGAAGTTTCAATACTAAGAAAACCTCAATAGATCTAATTGCTATAACTTAGTAGGTGTGAATGAGACACAGTTAGTAAGTAATGAAAACTAACTGCTTGCAAGAGATCTATTGAGTTACTTTGAGTTACTTTTTATTATGGCAGCTAAGTATGAAATCAAGATGAAATATTAAGCTATATCAGAAAATTTTTATCCACAATTAAACCACAAGACCCCAGACAAAAGCTAGGGTCTTGTATTGGCTTATGTACTGTTAAACAAAATTAAAACTTGAAGAAATTTTTAGATATACCAAGGCCCATTTATAGGTAAGCTAAGGTTTATCTAATTGATAATAGCCGATTGCTAATAACTATTAATTATTAGCTGTTATCAGTTTTAAAAAGTAAAGGTGGTACGGAGTGTCCCAACGTAGATAGTGTCGTTGTCGTTATTGTGTTCTGGGTTGAAGATGACTATTACACCAGGAGTAACGGCAATATTTTCAGTAAGTTGCAATCTGTACAGCGCCTCTAGGTGATAAGATATGTCGTCATCTTCACGACGAACACCGTTTGCTTGAATGAAATCGTTGTCACTTGCTTTAGGTGGTTGACCAAAGATAAAACCAAGTACGCTTCCTTGTGAACCAAAGTCTTTAAAAGCAACGTTTGCAGCCCAGTAGTTAAAGTCTGCTTCATCGCCCTCTCTTACACCACTCTTCGCTTCGGCGTTACTGAAACCATACCAACCACCAATCGTAATTCTAGATCCTAGTCTGAGGGCAGCTTCTACGCCATAGTGGTTAGCCGTCAGAGCAGCACCTTGGAAGGGGTTATTAGCATAGACACTACCTGTAGAGCCAAAGAGGTTAATCTGTCCTCTGTTTTGGTAGGTGCGAGCATAGGTCAAACCGATATTAAATGCTTGACTGGGTTGGAAGGATATCTGACCAAAGGCTGCATATCCACCATCAATTAGACCTGACCCATCTTCAGGATTATTGGCTCTATCGGCTAGATAAGCTGCTGATACAGTAATTGGTCCTTTGGGATTCAAGTTAATTGTCGCACCTGCACCACCCTCACCTACGCGGTAAATGGGGCTGAAGCGACCATAGCGGGAGATAGCACCTCTACCGGAGCTGTTGAAGTCGGGGGTAAAGGTGTTGAGGTTTTCGTATAATAGACCACCAAATGCATCAATCTGGACGCGTATGGCGTCGCTTAGGTTAAATGCATAGTTTACTTTGTCAATCAGAATGTCGTTGTTGTCATTTCCATCAAAACTTAGACGGGTCATGTTTGTACCCGTTACATTTGTACCGTATGGGGTGATATTTCGAGCCTGCAAACGGATTTGCAACCGATCTGAGCCGTAGAAGCTGGAGAGCAAGTTTAGACGAACCCGGTCAGCGAAAATGGTATTAGATTCCAAGTCAGGAGCTGTTGCTTGGTTCACACCAGAGGGAACAGCCCTCTCATCGCTACCAAAAATATCAGATATATTGAAAATCGCTTCTCCAACGAGTTTTGTAGTGGTAGAGAATTGATTTGCTTCTAACTCAGCAGTGCGAGCTTCTAGAGCATCGACACGACCGCGCAGGGTAGCTAGTTCAGCAGAGAATTCTTCTTGCAAGCGTTGCAAAGTAGCTAGATCTTCTTTCCTTACCAAATCAGAGGTAGCTGTAGCAATCAGTTCGTTAACTCGGTCTAAACAAGCATTTAACCCTGCTGCAAATTCATAACGAGTCATAGCTCGATTCCCGCGATAGGTTCCATTGGGATAACCAGCAATACAGCCGTAGCGTTCTACTAGAGACTGCAATGCTTGGAATGCCCAGTCTGTAGGCTGTACGTCGGAAAACTGAGAAACAGATGTCACCTGACCTAGGCTGTCATTTTGTTCGCTCAACTGAACAACTGAAGTGACTTGTTCGTTGACTTCAACAGCCAAGGCACTGTTGGTGGTGAAAAATGTGGCTGCAAAAACAGCTGAACTCAGCTTTAGAACGTTCCAGAACGGTTTTGTCATGATTCTTCTCTCTCACACCAAAGTAAATATTTACAGGGTTCTTCCTATAAATAGATTCTCAGAGAAAGATGAAATTAAGATGAAATTTCAAACTTATAAGCAAAACAAATTTAGTAAGTAAGAAAAGCACTTTGTAGATTGTTTGTCAATGTTAGATTGAGTAAAAGCAATGAATGCATATCTAGATGAAATTAGGATGAAATTATAAATAACTAAATAAAATAATGGAAAGTAAAAAAAATTATTCAAATTTCATTCAAATTTCATTTTTGATTAGCAATATAGAAAACAGTGAATTTATTCATAGTTGAGTGAAGGCAGGCAAAAAAATAGGCTGCCGTGTTGATGACTGGGAATCTATGCAAGGTTGCGCTTTTTTGAGTACCTACTTGGGCTTCTGGCTGCAACAAATCTCCCTTAAATTTACAGCTGCTGGAATTGCCAAGTCCCTCGGTGCCACAAGTCCTCTGTTTGTGCTGCCATTGGCTTTCTTTATAGGGGAGAAAATTAGTTTGCGGGCAATTTTAGGTGTGTTGGTGGCGAGCGCAGGGGTGGAGCTGTTGTTTATCTACCGCTGATTGATGAAAAGCTGAAATTGTCGGCATAGCAGCTAATATACCACTTAGCACAGAGCGGATTCAAATTTACAAATAACCAGTTTGAGAAGGTGCGTTAACAAAGTGTAACGCACCCCACAGTTATAAGGTGACTTTTTAAAAGTTTTTCGAGCGTCTACTTTCTCGAGCGTCCAAGGGTGTATTTTAACGTCTTGCACTGACAAATCTAAGTGGATCGCAAATTGACGGGACTTAAGCTTTGTCGCTCGCAACACAATGAAGCCTCCCGCATCCGCTTGTAAATAGCATTTAAGATGCAGCTACCCTGTTAACTTGATAGCCTTAACTCAAGTTACGGTCGGTTGCTTTACCTAAATAGCATAGGTCTGAACAAGGGCAAGACCAAGTGGAATTTCTCCATTCAATCCAACTTGCTTGGCAGTGACTCGGTACATCCAAGTTTTACTTGAACCAGGAGGTAGGTTAGGTGTATTAACACCTCTCATAAAAACTAATAGCTTTGTTTCAGGCTCTACTGGTTGTGAGAGAACTACTGTAGCTTTTCTGTCATTAATAGAAACCGTCGTTGGAATTTTTTGACCCGATTGATTTTTTACCTCAATTCCCCTATTAATTCTTACCCCATCTGGTAAATCAATCGCTAGTTCTGCCAAGGGTTTTCCCTGTACATGAACTTCAAACTTATGAGTGGCATCTGGGGCAATAGTGTCTTGAGGATAAGCTGCACTTCCGTTCAAATGCGAAGCTTTAAAATCACCATGTTTTCCACTTGCCCAGACAGCAGGAACCGAAGATGTAATTGCCAGGGTGAATGCAGCTACATAAATTAACTTTTTCATCTCTGTTCTCCTTAATAATTAACTCTCTATTTATCAGCATGACATTCATGAATGAAATCCCAATGAAATGTCTTGTTTATCATTAAAAAAATACATTAGTAAATACGAAAATGAGCTACACCTATGGGAATTTCAGCATCAAGGTCAGACTCTTTAGCCCAGAAGCGGTAGACAGAACCATTACCAAGAGTTGACCGTTTTATATTGTTAAGGTCAATGTGGAACTTAGTGTTAGGAGCAATTGGTTCGGTGAAAACTAGCAATATAGTTCTGCCCTTGACAGAAACGTTAGTATTAATTTTCTGTTTATTCTCATATGCAACATCGATATTCTTGATGTCATTACTGATAGTTACATTGTCTGGAACAGTAATAAGTAGCTGGGTAACAGCCTTACTATTTTGAGGAACGTGTAACCGAAAAGTATGTCTAAAAATTCCCCCAATTCCCCGGCGCGTAGAAGGAAATTGTACGTTGCTATCAATATGGGGAACCTTACCATCATTTGTCCTAGCACTTACATAACTAGGAGAAATCAGAACTGCCGTAGCTAGAGCTAATACAGCAGCACATATCAATTTTTTCTTCATATTTAATTACCTATAAATCAACTATGTCAGCTAAATGTGAATTTCATCCTTGGCAATGAACATATTATTAACGGATGCATCACAATTTGGTAAAGCAAACCTTAGCTGCTCCCTTAATTCAACCGTTAATTAAGGATAAGTTAGATAGCTCACGTGTCCTTAGCAAGTTCAACTTACTGGAGATACTTTTGACAAAGAGCTATGCTCCCTCTATTTACTAGAATGACAGAACGTAATGAAATTAAGATGAAATTTTGGCTGCTTAATAAAAATTATTCATTCATGTTACGGTAGGTATTGATTGCTAAAGTATCAATGCGATTGAGCTAACAAAAAATTCAATCTATTAAAGATGAAATGCGCTTACCCTGATACTGTTAGCCTAATTTTATTCTTATCATATATTTACCATTGTGAACTGACTACTAATAAGAAATCAGGCTTTTAGTCTTACCATAGTGGGGCACAACTAAAAAGCCTGATAGGGATGTGAAAAAGAGGAGCATATTTCTAGAATTTATTATAGAAAATTTAAATGAAATTAAGATGAAATTAAGTGACTCTTGATACCTCAGTATTTTCTTATCTACAAGTCTAAATACTTATTAGATGTGTCAAGAGAGACGGTAGTCGCGTGCCTACAAGTCAATTACATTTGTGAAGGTAATTTTGTATTACGTATAGCCTTATATGAAACCTACTGTCCAAGAATTTAATACTTAATAACCGTAGATACCGTAGAAATAATTTTCAGTATTTTCACTATAAATTGTATTTAGTATCTTAATAAAGATACAGCAAATCCATCATAGGTGTTTTAAAACAACAAACAATAGTCTTGAAGTGCGGATGTTCAATATCATTTGCATTTCAAACTATAAAACCTTTAGTAAGCAAAGATTTTGTAGATACATATTGCCTAATTTCATTGATTGCTAGATATAGAAATTTAATAATAGCATTTGACCTCTGCTTAATCAGATTGTCTACTGACTTGAAAACAGGAGTATATGTTTGTAGCAAGCACATAAACTTTCAAAAGTAAACTCTATAACCATCGTCTCACAACAAAATGAAATCAAGATGAAATTGTTCACAAATAACTCTTGAAGTCGTTATTCAAGCTCAAGAGGAATTTTTACAAGTAATTCAACCACCAGTCTTTGTGTTTGGCTTTATAGTTAGCGAACCAATTACAGATGGGATATAGGATAACAAGCATGATTATCCACAAACCATAAATCTTTGGTAAATCATATCCATAATCTGCTGGCATCTGACTAGAAAATATGTAAGGCAGAATAATTGCTTTCCATCCATAATGAGGGAAGGCAAGTACGATCGCAGCAATATGAATCAGCCAAAGGTGGATAATATAAAAAAATAGAGGAACTTTGCCGAAGAGAACAAGGGGGTTAAGAATTCTAAATCTGTGGCTTTCAAACAAATGAAGTATCAGGATTGATAGACCAAGAGTCATCAATAAAAAGAGCAATGAAGGCGGATATTTATGGCAGTTGATAAATGATAGTAGGGTACGAGAAAAGCTGGACTGGAATGACCAAGGCTGAGGGTCTCCGTAAATATTAGTTGCCCGTAGGATAATAAAGGCAAGAATTAGACCTAGCCCCAGACGCCGTAGCAACTGGTTGCGTTGAGATTTTTCCAGATCAAATACTCTTCCAAATGCATAACCTATTGCCATCACTCCAATCCAAGGAATGAGGGGATAGACGATGAAAAAGTTGATTTCTGGAAAGGGTGCGAACATTTTTTGTTCGTGAAGCATCGTCCAAAGCCAACCCCATCTTCCTAATTGTTCAGCATTGAAATTATCAAACAAATTGTGTCCAACTATAAGCAGGATTCCAAGTGCTGTGATCGCTCGAGTCGGAAGATGAATGAGTGCTGCCAAGACTACCATAGACCAACCAATTGCCCAAAGCACCCCCGCGCCAAAAAAGGTTAAGTCGAAAGTCCATGCAAGTTTAATGACAGTCAACTCCAGAAATACCAACCATAGTCCACGCATGAAAAGAAAGTAGGAGAGTTTTCGCTTGTTCTGGTGGCGTTGGAAAGAAAGATAAGTAGCAATACCTACCAGGAGAATAAAAGAGGGGGCGCATAAATGAGTTACCCATCTAGTAAAAAACAGAGGGATGTTTGATTGGGTGATATCTAAAGAATTAAAGCGAACATTGGTAAAAAAGTCTCGCACGTGGTCTAAGGTCATGAGCGCCATGACCAGTCCGCGCCATAAGTCTAGCGATATTAGGCGCTTGCTTATAGGTTGTTTATGGTTCTCAGGGTCAGGGACAGAAACTATTGAACTCATCTTAACTATAATCTTGAATCTACAAGTGCTCTCTATTTGTTATGAACTGCAAACAAGGTATTTATTGTTGTTTCATTTGCAGAAATTGGGGTTTTGAGACACCCTAACCCCTAACTGTCTGATTAATATGTCACTCTGCGGAAAAAAGCTTTCCACTTCTCGCAGAACCCTTCTTACTAGGTTGTAAAACTCCTCATATTTATAAATATCGAAATAATTATAAAGTTAGTGTTTCAACACTAATGACAATTGTGAATTTTCAGTGTGAAAAATCTAACCATACTAATTGAGACAAGAAAACTGAAACCAGGAATTTTTAAACACATATTGTTGTCTATTTGTAAAGTGTATAAGACATAATTAGATGAAAGCGAGATATGACTTGCATATCATAACGAGATGAAATCAAGATGAAATTTCAAGATGAAATCAGGATGAATTTTTAATCTAAAGCAGTGACAGGAGAATTCTCTGAACCTTTGTGTCAGTACACGCAATTCCCAGAGACTTATAATGACGTGGCAATGACTACTAGCTACCGCTCTCGCATCAACCAGTTGACGACAAAATTGAGCATTACAAGGAGTCTACTCAGCTATTACTTAGCTTGACAAGTCCAAATGAAATTAGGATGAAATATTATTTATTGTGTTTCAACGAGTTAAAAAATACTTGAGAAACAACTTTTCCAGTTCAATCCAAACAAACACCAAAGCACTGAATCCAATACAAATGGCAAGCTCTGGGAAACTCAGCCAGTGGGTATTAAAGAAATCCTGTAATGGCGCTACATAAATTAACATGAGTTGTAAAACAGTCGTTAATGAAACTGCCGCAAGTACGTAGGGATTTGAGAATGGATTTAGTTGTAAAGTTAGCTGTGTGTTGGAACGAATGGCCAGTGCATGACCCATCTGAGCTAAACACAATGTTGTAAATACCATCGTTTTCCATCTTTCGGGGTCGCCTGACTGTTGGGTATAGTTATAAGCCCACACCATTAGAGCGATGGCGATCGTGGCAAAGATAATGCCAATGCGAATGATGTAGAATCCTAGCCCCCGTGCAAATATACTTTCATGAGGGTTGTATGGAGGACGACGCATTACATCAGGTTCAGGGGGTTCCATCGCTAAAGCTAAGGCTGGTAAACCATCGGTGACTAAATTCATCCAGAGAATTTGTAGTGGGGAGAGGGGGACTCCACCTAAACCAATGAGAGGAGCAGCGGCGACTGTCAAAACTTCACCAATGTTGCTGCCCAAAATGTATTTAATAAAGCGGCGAATGTTGTCGTAAACAACCCGTCCTTCTTCCACCGCATGAACAATTGTGGCAAAGTTATCGTCCAACAATACCATATCACTAGCTTCCTTACTCACATCAGTGCCAGTGATGCCCATTGCGATACCAATGTCTGCCTGTTTGAGGGCTGGGGCATCATTCACCCCATCTCCGGTCATCGCTACCAATTTTCCTTGATTTTTCAGTGCTTGGACAATTCGTAGTTTATGCTCGGGAGAAACACGGGCGTAAACATTAACTTGGTTAACTTGTTGCTCTAGTTCAGCCGTAGAAAGCCTTTCCAAGTCCTGACCGTTGAGAACAAAATCACCTTCTTTAGCGATGCCTAAATTGTAGGCAATTGCCTGTGCTGTTAACTGGTGGTCTCCTGTAATCATAATCGGGCGAATGCCTGCTTGCTGACATTGAGCAACTGCTTCTCTTACTTCTGGTCGCGGTGCATCCAACATTCCAACTAACCCCAACCAGACTAACTCTCGCTCAGTTGTATCTTCTGAGCGCTCGTCCGTAGGTATGGCATCTAAAGGTTTATAGGCAAACCCCAGCACTCGCAGTCCTTGACGCGCCATTTGGTTGTTTTGCTCAAGAATATAAGCGCGTTTTTCAGCACTCAGAGCAAAAGAGAGTTCGGTATGGAGCGCCGCAGCGAAGCGATCGCCTACTCCGTCATCATCTAGTATTTGAGATGTTGAAGTACCAACATAATAAGTTGTACAAAGCTCTAGAACTAATTCTGGCGAACCTTTAGTAAATATTAATAACTGGGGATGGGGTGTGAGGTGTGAGGAGCGGAGGGAGAATATTTGTGTTAACTCGTTTCTATCTTGCCTCTGACAAATCACGCTCATCCGCTTGCGTTCTGAGGAAAATGGAAATTCTGCAACACGGTAGAACTGATTTAGCAGGCTTGTTTGTTTCATGCCAACTTTACCCGCCAAAGATAGCAATGCTCCCTCTGTAGGGTCTCCCAAAATTTCCCACTCATTGTGCTTTTGCTGTAGCACCGCATCATTACAAAGTACACAGGTAAGTAACAGCAGTTCCAGTTCTGGATAATCGTTTGAATTTATAGCTGTAACGGCTTCCTTTATATTTGATTCTACGGTGTACTGGAGAGCGTAGCTATTCTTGTTAAGTGTGCTAAGTATACTATCTGACTTATCCTTATCGGGGGGATGTAACTCAAATGTTCCTATAGGAGCATAACCATTTCCAGTTACCTTGAAAATACGACTAGGTGTGCGAACCCACTGCACGACCATCTTGTTTTGAGTCAGCGTGCCTGTTTTATCTGAACAAATGGTGGTAACCGAACCTAATGTCTCAACTGCTGGCAGCTTGCGAATCAACGCTTGACGACGTACCATTCGTTGGGTGCCAATTGCCAAAGTAACGGTAATGACAGCAGGCAACCCTTCCGGTACAACGGCTACAGCCATGCTTAAAGAAACTTCTAACAGTTGCTCAAAGTATTTGAAGCTACCCGTCCGCAAAATACCGCCGATAATAACCAATGCCACTAAACCAAGGGAACCTGTTACCAAAACATTGGCTAACTGGGACATTCGCTGTTGCAAGGGAGTCGTTTCAGCCTCGACGGACTGGAGCAAGGCGGCAATTTTACCAAGTTCAGTTTGCATCCCTGTAGCCGTAACAAGCACTTTTGCCCGTCCTTGGACAACTTCTGTGCCTTGAAATACCATGTTGATACGGTCTCCCAAGGAAGCATTTTCTGGTAAATTACCAGCAGAGCGTTTGTGAACTGCCTCTGCTTCCCCAGTTAAAGCAGCTTCCCGGACTTGCAAATTTTGTACTTCCAGTAAACGACCATCTGCGGCAACTTGCATTCCAGCTTCCAAAAAGATAACATCCCCAGGCACTAGTTCCAATGCTTCCACCTCAAAAATTCTGCCGTCACGTACAACTCGCACTTTTGGAGAACTCAGCCGTTTGAGGGCTGCGAGGGCTTTTTCAGCGCGGCTTTCTTGCACGAAGCCAAGCAGACCGTTGAGAATGACAATAACAGATATAGCGATCGCATCTTTGGGAAACTGAGCCGCTCGCAAATCTAAAATTGCTGAAACTACTGCTACCGCCATCAGCATTACTAACATGATGTTGGTAAACTGGTCTATCAGGATAGATAGAGGTTTGCGGCTGCCAAATTCCCGTAATTCATTAGTACCGTATTGCTGCAACCGTTCCGATACTTGCTGAAAAGTCAAACCATTGTCAAGGTTGCTTTCTTGCAGTCTTAACGTTTGCTCAATTTCTAGAGCATGCCAAGGTATGGCTGTATTAGATGCAGAGTCGGATAATTCAGATTTCATGGGAGCTTGCTAACTGTGTTACTGGTTCACTTCTATACTTACATTGACAGAAATTGATGAAATCAGGATGAAATATTAGCTGCTTGAAGAAGGTTTACATTTGGGCAATGGTAATTATCAAAACTTGAAGTGAAATATTTAAAGAGCAAATTTTCCAGTTGATGTTTCAAAACTGAACTTATTTTGAATCGATGCATACAGGTTTGGTAAAATTTGATTTTCTCCTACATTTACACATCCATCAGAGAAAATTTGATATTTTACCATTATCTTATTTACCATTACGGTCTTCCAGAAAACAAGAGTCTTATTCTGTTGTTCATTGCTACTGTCCCAGTGACAATAGATACCATTTTCAAATATTGGATTTTTCGCTACCTCAATCGCAGTTCCCCTTCAGCGGTAGTTACCTATCGCAACATGAATAAATAATTTTTATTAAGTAGTCAAAATTTCATCTTGATTTTATAGTGACCTGTCATTCTAGTAAAGGAAAGGTTTGTATACCAAGGGTGAATCTGCAAGTTGTTGGCATCAATATGGAAATTCCTATAGGTATGGCTCGGTTTCGCATCTATTTTAAACACCGTTGTATTCAAGTATACAAATTTAGAGTATTCGTACACTAAAAATTTAAAAATGAGTTGCTAAATGTATGCCACTTGCCCCCCTTTTCAGATATTATTAAAAGTATGAACAGTAATTCAGATATTCATAAATAGAGCTAAACCCAGGAGGCAAAGATGGGAAAACGCAACAGTTCGGACTGCGGTGCTTGTGACCATGATAAGTACGCTCGTAACCACAATCATGACGATGATGACAGCCACGAGCATGGACACAGTCACGGGGACGGCGATTTCAATGTGAAAAAGGAAGTTGCTCCAGTTGCTGTAGTAATAGCCCTATTTGCCCTGGGTTTAGTGTATGAAAAACCTTTACATAACACGCCCTTCTCCATTGGCGAATACCTAGTTTTCATTCCGGCTTACCTTCTCAGTGGTTGGACTGTTTTGACCAGCGCCGGACGCAATATTCTTAAGGGCCGGGTGTTTGACGAGAATTTTCTAATGACAGTGGCGACTTTGGGAGCGATCGCTATTCACCAACTTCCGGAAGCCGTTGCAGTCATGCTGTTCTACAAAGTTGGGGAGTTATTTCAGGAGTTTGCAGTTGGTCGCTCTCGCCGCTCAATCAAATCTCTACTAGAAATTCGCCCCGATTCTGCCAACCTTAAAGTCAACGGTGAAGTCAAAACCGTTTCACCTGAAGCCGTTCAGATCGGTGATACGATTCTGGTCAAACCGGGAGAGAAAATTCCCTTAGATGGCGAAATTTTAGAAGGCAATTCTCAGGTTGATACTTCGGCTTTGACGGGAGAGTCAGTGCCCAGAACCGTTCAAATCGGGGAACCTGTTTTAGCAGGTATGATTAACCAGTCAGGCGTGTTAACGGTCAAAGTCACGAAACTGTTTGGCGAATCTTCGATAGCCAAAATTCTGGATCTGGTAGAAAATGCTAGCAGCAAAAAAGCTGAGGCAGAAAAGTTTATTACCCGATTCGCCCGGTACTACACACCAATTGTCGTTTTTGTCTCTCTGGCGGTGGCTTTGCTTCCCCCGTTATTTATTCCAGGTGCAACCCACAATGAGTGGGTCTACCGTGCATTGATCCTGCTAGTCATTTCCTGCCCCTGTGGTTTGGTAATTAGTATACCGTTGGGGTACTTTGGTGGAGTTGGAGGAGCAGCTAAACGTGGGATATTGGTCAAAGGTGCAACATTTCTGGATGCTCTAACAGCAGTTCAGTCGGTGGTTTTTGATAAAACTGGAACTTTAACCAAGGGTGTTTTTAAAGTCACTGAGGTGATACCTAAAAATGGCTTGAGTGAGGCAGAACTCCTGACACTGGCAGCTAAACTAGAATCCCAGTCCAACCATCCAGTCGCTAAGTCAATTCGAGATGCCTATGGTAAGCCAATTAACAACTCGGATGTGCAAGACTACGAGGAAATTGCTGGGCATGGAATTCGAGCACTAGTCCAAAATCAGGTTGCGATCGCAGGTAACGACCGCTTTCTACACCGAGAAAATATTGACCATGATGTCTGTAACGTAGAAGGAACAGTGGTGCATTTAGCGGTTGATGGGCGTTATGCCGGACGAATTATCATTGCTGACGAGCTAAAAGAAGACGCGGCTGAAGCAATTCGGTCTTTGAAAAACTTAGGGGTTGAACAAACCGTGATGCTGACAGGAGATAACCGGGCAGTAGCGGCGGGAGTAGCTCGCTCTTTGGGGCTGGACTCTTACATAGCAGATTTGTTACCTGAAGGCAAAGTTGATGCAATTGAGAAACTCCTTCGCCAAGCTCGCAAGGGTAAAAGGATTGTATTTGTAGGAGATGGCATTAATGATGCGCCCGTGATTGCTAGAGCTGACGTGGGTATGGCAATGGGGGGTATAGGCTCGGATGCAGCGATTGAAACTGCCGATGTCGTCATTATGACCGATGCGCCCTCCAAGGTGTCTGAAGCCATTCATATTAGTAAAAAAACTAACAGAATTGTTTGGCAGAATATCATCCTTGCTATGATCGTTAAAGGTATCTTTATCATCTTAGGAGCTTTCGGAGTAGCAACACTTTGGGAAGCCGTTTTTGCTGATGTGGGTGTGGCACTACTGGCCATCTTCAATGCTGGTAGAGTTTGGAGATAGGTTGCCGTCTTAGCTGATGAAGTTAAATAACTCTATCTCACGCACCATAAAATACTTTTCAAGTCAAAATTATGGAATTCTTATATATCTGTTAAAGGAGAGCTAAAAATTTCACAGCAATTTCATCTTCATGTGACAAACTAGTGCAAAGGAAGTCCTGTTAGTATGAAAAATTTATTGTATGGCTAGCAATTATAACAGGACGTAAATCCCAGCCTTGAGCCGTTACTCTAGTTCCTCATTACTTAAGGACACTCCCGATAATGCACAGCCTTGAATTTTCCCAAAAACCTACGAGACTCCGCTGTATTTCTGGAGGACTCCTGAGCCTGCTCCTGCTATCTGCTCCCGAAGTTGTTTTAGCGGGTGCTGGACATAATCACGGAAGTGGAAGTGAATTTCAAGGAGGAGGCGAACCAACAGGTTCTGTTGAAGTTGATGCCGCAACAGCCAAACGGCTAGAAATTAAAGTTGAGCCAGTCAAACGGCAGCAGCTAGCTGTTGGCATTAAAACTACCGGGCAAATTGAAAACTTGCCCAGCCAAAAAGTAGAAGTGACTACCCCAATTTCTCAGGCGAAAGTGATTGAGCTGTTGGTAGAACCTGGTGCATCAGTAAAAAAAGGTCAACCCGTTGCCGTGTTAACCAGTCCCGATTTGGTAACATTGCGTGTTGAATCTCAGGAAAAACTCGCCCAAGGTGAAGCTGACTTACAGCAGGCGCAAGCTGACTTAAGGTTAGCCCAGCAAAGCTACGAGCGATATCAGCAGATAGCCGCAGCGGAAATAGCCGAAGCCCAGAGCCTAGTGGCTTTTGCCCAAGAAAAGTCTGATAAAGACCGGCAATTAGCGGATTCAGGCGCTCTCCCCCGTCGCGATGCGCTGGAGTCCCAAACCAAGCTAGCAGAAGCAAAAGCTCAACTTACCAAAGCTTCAAGCCGTCGGGATGTTATTGAGGCGGAAAATCAACTGAAACGCGCTTCTGCTGCCGTTGATGTTGCCAAATCGCGTATCCAACTGAGCTACGCCGCTTATCGTACTAGACTGCAACAACTGGGAAACCGCGCCAACGCTAAAGGACTTGTGACGGTGACAGCTCCAATTTCCGGCAGAGTTGCTGACAGGGAAGTTACCCTTGGTCAAGCATTTGAGGATGCAGGTGGTAAACTAATGACGATTGTCAATGATAGTCGGGTATTCGCCACAGCCAACATCTATGAAAAAGATTTAGACAAAGTAAAGACTGGTCAACGAGTTAATGTCAAAGTTGCTTCTGTGCCTGACCGCACCTTCACTGGACGTATTACCGTGATTGGGTCTGTAGTAGCAGGTGATACACGTGTCGTGCCTGTGAAAGCCGAAATAGAAAATTTAGGCGGTGTGCTCAAGCCAGGAATGTTTGCCCAACTAGAAGTTTTGACAGACCAAAAATCAAGAACTATTGTAGCAATTCCCAGAACTGCTGTGGTAGAGGCAAATGGTCAAACAATGGTCTACGTACAAAATGGTCAGGCCTTCCAGTCAGCTGAAGTGACGTTAGGTCAAACATCTGGGGATTTGGTAGAAGTCACTAGTGGGCTATTCGAGGGAGATTCAATAGTTACCCAGCGTGCGCCACAACTTTACGCACAGTCTTTGCGAGGCGGTAACAAGCCTAAGGAAGGAAAGGAGAATGTTGAAGGGCATTCGCATTCAGAAGGAGAGGAAGAAGCGCATTCACAATCAGAAGAGACTAAGGCTGAAACTCATAATTACCCGCTACCTTTATGGTTAATTGGAGCACTGGGAGGCACAGCAATTGCCACTGGTGCTTTCGTGGCGGGTAATTCCTGGTCTAGTCGTCGTACCCGTTACCGTACAGTAGCAGTGGGTAATTCCGAGTATAACGCTGTTCCTTATGAAACAGAGGTTTATCTCGACAACCACAACCACAAGCAGCCAACCTTATCTTCCTCCGCTGTACAGGATGAGGATAATAAAAGTCCTCACCAGCCAAATTAACAGAAAATCACCAGAATTTAGTGCTGTTGCCAAGTGGATAGCTGTTGAGGATAGCGGGGGAGTCAAAGTCAGCGAGTGAAAATTAATTTTATCTCCTAAATTCCCTGTGACTATATCTATTTAAATCAACATATGCTTAATTCCATAGTCAAATGGTCGATCGCCCAGCGCTGGCTGGTGGTCATTACCTCCATTATAATTAGCCTGTGGGGCTTTCGTGTCCTAACTCAAATGCCGTTGGATGTGTTTCCTAGTTTTGCTCCGCCGCAAGTGGAAATACAGACCGAAGCCCCAGGACTTGCATCAGAGGAAGTCGAGTCCCTAGTGACCCGACCATTGGAAAGTGCAATTAACGGAACTCCAGGATTGGAAGTCTTGCGTTCCGCTTCTGCTGTAGGTCTTTCTGCTGTAAGAGCCGTCTTCACTTGGGATACGGAAATTTATCGCGCCCGTCAGTTGGTGACAGAGCGGTTGCAACAGGTTAGCTCTCAACTACCGCAAGGCGTAGAACAGCCAGAAGTGCTCCCTGTCAGTTCACCGTTGGGAATCATTGTCAGATACGCTTTTACCTCCGAAACCACTCCTATCATGGAGGTGTGGCGTACTGTTAATTGGTCAGTGAAAAACCGCATCCTTGCGGTTCCTGGTATCAGTAGTGTCCAAATAACTGGTGGGGAGGAGCGTCAGTATCAGGTGCTGGTTAATCCAGCGAAGCTAAGAGCGTTTAATGTTTCCCTAGATGATGTTACAGAGGCAGCCAAGGCAGCCAACGCAAATGCGCCTGGGGGATTTTTATTGACTTCAGATCAAGAAACGTTGGTTCGAGGAGTTGGGCGAATTGAGTCTATTGAGGAACTGAAAAAATCGGTCATTAAAGCGCGTGATGGCAAACCAGTGCTGCTTGAACAGGTTGCTGACATACAAATTGGTGGAGCACTCAAACGTGGCGATGGCAGTGTTGCGGGCAAGAAAGCAGTGGTTTTGACCGTAAACAAACAGCCAACGGGTGATACACCAACTATTACCAAGGCTGTTGAGGCAGCTTTGTCAGAAATCAAAGCAGGTCTGCCTAAGGATGTCAAAATTACTACCACCTTCCGCCAAGAAGATTTTATTGAAGCCTCAATCAAGAACGTTGAAGAAGCTCTGCGCGATGGTATTATTATCGTCTCTGTTGTCCTGATTCTATTTCTAATGAATTGGCGCACGGTGATCATTAGTTTGAGCGCCCTTCCCGTGTCGTTGCTATTGGGGATGATGATCCTCAATTGGACGGGACAAGGCATTAACACTATGACTCTGGGCGGACTCGTTGTTGCTATTGGTTCGGTGGTAGATGACGCGATCGTCGATATGGAAAATGTCTACCGTCGCTTGCGAGAAAACCAAATTGCCGGAAACCCCGTGCCACCGCTACAAGTTGTCTTTGATGGCTCAGTTGAGGTGCGCGTTAGCGTTCTCTTCGCTACTATCATTATCTCTGTTGTCTTTGCACCAATTTTTGCACTTTCGGGTGTGGAAGGTCGCATTTTTACACCCATGGGTGTAGCTTATCTGCTGTCAATTGCCGCTTCTACCTTGGTGGCATTGACACTGACCCCGGCGATGTGCGCCTTGTTGCTAGTAAACCGACGTTTACCAAGTACAGAAACCTGGGTGGAACGTCAAGCACATCGATTATATCGTCCAGCTTTGAGGTTTTCGATTCGTCGCCCCAAAATTGTTTTGTTAACAGCTTTAGCTAGCTTCATTGCTTCAATGGTAGTTTTACCATCATTAGGGCAAGTTTTTTTACCAGAGTTTCAAGACCGCGCCTTAGTGATTGCCGTCAGTCTTATGCCCGGTCAATCTCTAAATGCCAGTAATCAAGTGGGGTTGGCAATAGAGGAAGCTCTTAACAGTAACTCTATGATTGAATCCGCTCAATTTCGCTCTGGGAGAGCTCAAGGCGATTCAGAAATAGTTGGTACCAACTTTGGGGAACTAGATGTACAAATTAGCGAGGAGGGAGTGAAAGACCGAGAAAAGACTATTGACATGATTCGAGAGGAATTTGATAAGATTCCGGGAGTCGTGCCTAATATCGGTGGTTTTATTTCTCACCGAATGGATGAGGTACTCTCAGGGGTACGGAGTGCTATAGCAGTCAAAATTTTTGGTCCGGAAATAGAACAACTCCGTACCATTGGTCAACGAGTGCAATCAGCGATGAGTGAGGTTCGCGGTTTGGCTGACCTGCAACTAGAACCCCAAGTGCCAATTAAACAGGTGCAGATTAAGTTTGACCGCGACGCAGCTGCTCGCTATGGTCTGACGATTGGGGAACTTTCAGAGACAATTGAAACTGCTCTGAATGGGCGAGTCGTCTCCCAAGTCTTAGAGCAGCAACAAACTTTTGACCTCGTGGTGTGGTTGCAAGAAAATTACCGGAATAATATAGAAATTATTCGGGATTTATTAGTTGATACACCCAACGGACAGAAAATTCCCTTGGCTCAAGTCGCCAAAATTGACTACGGTACAGGTCCCAATACCATTAACCGCGAAAACGTCTCCCGGTTCATTGTCGTATCTAGCAACGTAGCAGGGAGGGATTTAGGTTCTGCAATTAAAGATATTCGAGACAGAGTTAAGCAAGAGGTGCAACTGCCCTCTGGGTATTATATTGAATACGGTGGTCAATTTGAAGCGCAAGAAGGAGCTACGAAAACTTTAATTTGGGCTGGAGCATTAGCTTTTGTAGCGATCTCCGTACTCCTTTACTTTGCTGTCAGATCGATTCCTGCAACCATAATGATTTTGATTAATTTACCCTTGGCATTAATTGGTGGCGTGATTTCCATTGCCTTAACTGGTGGTATTATCTCTGTGGCTTCGATGGTAGGATTTATTACCCTATTCGGAGTGGCTGCACGCAACGGGCTACTCCTGGTTGATAACTACAATCACAGATTAGCGCAAGGGCAGTCCCTGCGGGAAGTTCTCATGGAAGGTTCAATGGAACGGCTAGTTGCTATCTTAATGACAGCACTAGCATCAGCTCTTGGTATGGTACCGTTGGTGATTGGTAGTGGAGCCGGAAAAGAAATTCTCCAGCCACTAGCAGTTGTGGTATTGGGTGGTTTGTTTACCTCTACTGCTTTAACCCTGCTAGTACTTCCTGCTTTGTATATCCAGTTTGGCAAGTTTATGGTTCCAAAGAAAAAGGCTGAACCTATTATTCAGTCTCAAATTGTAGGAGAAGCAACTTTTTAATTATTAATTCACAAAATATTAATCAGGAGTCTCAATTAATGAAATTTCTCAAGACCGGCTTCATCGTTTTAGGCAGCATGGGATTACTTTTTTTAGGTGCTTGTAGTGGCAGTAATCAAGCCACTAATTCAGAAGGTAGCTCAACAAACTCAAATACACAAACAGCTGCCAACACAGAAACTACAGCTAAAGATGGGCAAGCGCACAGTAAAAATGACGGTCACGCTCATAATGAAAAAGATGGTCACTCCCATGATAGCAAAAATGGTGACTCTCATGGCGGTCAAGTTATAGAATCCGGTCAGTACCATTTAGAGTTAGTGGCCCAGAAAGAAGCTGATGGAACCCACATGGATTTCTATTTGGAAAAAGGTGAGGGTCACGAGGGTGTTACCAATGCTAATGTAACAGCTCAAATTCAACTGCCTGATGGTAGTCAAAAATCGCTTCCCCTCACCTATGATGCTAAGGAAAAACACTACCATGCTGTCTTTCCTGAAAAGGCAGCAGGTGAGTATAAAGTTGCTATTCTTTCTGATATTAACGGGGAAAAAGTGAACGGTCGCTTTACCTTCAAGCGGTAATTCGAGATGATAATAGCGACAAGAAAGCAGTCATGGCTCACCAGCACAACCACGGACACAACCACGAACCGACTAATTACAACCGTGCCTTCATCATTAGCGTTGCTCTCAATAGTGGGTTTGTCATCATTGAAGCAATTTATGGGTTAGTTGCCAATTCCCTTGCCCTGCTTGCCGATGCAGGTCACAATTTGAGTGATGTTTTGGGTTTACTACTTGCCTGGGGAGCAAGCCTTCTCTCGAGGCGCAGACCGACACTGCGTCGCACCTACGGGCTGCGTCGCTCCTCAATTTTAGCTGCTCTGTTGAACGCTATTCTCCTGCTCTTCGCCTCAGGCGCGATCGCATGGGAAGCTATTCGGCGTTTTGCTGAACCTAGCTCAGTCTCAGGCGGTACGATTATCGGTGTTGCAGCAGTCGGTATTGTTATTAACACGGTAAGTGCCTTGATGTTCCTATCTGGGCGCGAGAGGGATTTAAACATTAGAGGAGCCTTCCTCCACCTGATTGCTGATGCAGCAGTGTCTTTGGGTGCGGTACTGGCTGGCATTGCCATTGTTACAACTGGTTGGCTTTGGTTCGACCCAGTTGTGAGTTTGATTATTGTTGCTGTCATTGTTGTAGGTACTTGGCAATTGTTCCAAGAATCTCTCAACTTGGTAACGGATGCCGTACCAGCAGGTATTGAGCCGCTTGCCGTTCGCACGTACCTAGCTGAGCTTCCTGGTGTGGCTAGTGTTCACGACCTTCATATTTGGGCGATGAGTACCACCGAGACAGCGCTCACGGCTCACTTGGTTATACTTACAGGATACCCCGGCGATGCTTTTTTAATGCAGGTCAATCGAGAGCTGCACGACCATTTTGGCATTGAACACACCACAATCCAAATAGAAACTGGCGACCCGAGTTATCCATGTCCTCTTGCTCAAGAGAATGTTGTTTAAAGCTAAGAAAGAGCCAAAAATAGCGATTTTCGTACTCTCAATTTTTATTTCTCAATTTCTGACGATTAACTAGTACAGCGCGGCGGAAATAAAGCAACCATTAGTAACAGACAAAAAGCTTTTATTATAAGCTTTTGAGCCTTCTGCCCTCTGCCTCCGTACTTCTGCCTTCATGTACTAGTTGATTAAGTTTTTGATAAAAACAACAAAATCCACACAACTATTTTCCGGGTTAATATTATTTCATTTGTTAATTTTTCATCTTGATTTCATTTTGATTCCATACAATAGATGTTAGCTCCCTAAGCCTTGACTTTTACAGATTTCTAACACTTTCTAGTTGTGTCACTACTTTATAAAACTGTGCTTTTGGATATCTATTGTAAATTCAGATGAAAAAGATCAGCATTATTCCCCGATCTATCCTGCGGACTATAGGAAAATTTAAGCAGGCGTTAGATCCAAATGCAGAGTCCAAAGTTATTGAAGAGTTTCGCGCTTCTCGTTATCAAACTATTTCTTCTATCCGGTTTTTGTTAATTCTAATTATAGTTCCCCTTTTAGTAAATCAGCTTTCTAGAACTTTTGTAGTCAGTCCGCTAATTGAAAAATTTTGGAATCAAGAAAAGGTGGATATTTTTTTAAACTCTTCTCAACAAGAAACAGCCTTAGCTGAACTAAAAAGATTTGAGCAAATCCTTTACTTTGAAGCTCGAATTGGTAAAATCCCAAAACTTTCTGCTGAGGTAGTACAGAACAAGCTCAAGGAAAAAGCCACTACTATAGCAGAAGAATATAAAGCTGAAAGTATTAATGCAGTTACAAATATCTTTGCAGATGTACTCACAGCATTTGCATTCATTATTTTAATTTTAACAGCTAAGCAACAGCTATCTATTCTCAAGTCTTTTGTGAGCGATACGACTTATAGTTTAAGTGACTCTGCCAAAGCTTTTTTAATTATTCTATTTACAGATATATTTGTCGGTTATCACTCTCCGTATGGTTGGGAAATAATTTTTAAAAATATTTTAATTCATTTTGGTCTTCCAGAAAACAAGAGTTTTATCTCTCTGTTTATTGCTACGGTTCCAGTAATAATGGATACTATTGTTAAGTATTGGATTTTTCGTTACCTTAACCGCAGTTCTCCTTCAGCCGTTGCTACCTACCGCAACATGAATGAATAGTTTTTCTGTCCGAATTTTTGACACAATAAATACTACAACCATGTCAGCATCTAACACCAGAACAAAGACTCCAAATGCTAAATTCACGACAGATATAGTTCGGAGTTATCTGCAAGAAATTGGTCGTATACCATTGTTAACCCATGACGAAGAGATTTTTTACGGCAAGCAGGTACAACAGATGATAGCGTTGCAGAAGAAGAAGGAAGCCCTGAAGAGACAACTGAACTATGAACCAACCCAAAAAGAGTTAGCTGAGTACGTTCAGCTAATTGAAGCCCAATTGAAGGAAATTTTTCAGTGTGGCGCATGGGCAAAGCAAAAAATGATAGAAGCGAATCTGCGCTTAGTGGTTTCCATTGCTAAAAGATATCAGAAGCGAAATTTAGAGTTTATGGATCTGATTCAGGAGGGAACACTAGGTTTAGAGCGCGGTGTAGAGAAGTTTGACCCAACACGCGGCTACAAGTTCTCGAGCTATGCCTATTGGTGGATTCGTCAAGCAATTACGCGGGCAATTTCTCAGCAAGGACGAGCCATTCGACTTCCAATTCATGTCGGCGAAAAGTTGAACAAACTTAAGAAAGTGCAAAGACAACTATCCCAGAAATTGGGGCGCAGTCCCAGTGTGGCTGAAATTGCACAACAGATGGAATTAAACCCAGCCCAAATCCGCGAACTTCTGATGATGAATTGTCAACCTGTCTCGCTAGACAAACAAGTGGGCGATAACGAGGACACCGAATTGCAAAACTTTTTAACAGAAGCTCAAGAAACGTCACCTGAAACCTACATAACTCAAGATTTCCTGTGTCAAGATATCCATACCTCACTGACAGAACTAACTCCCCAGCAGCAACAAGTCCTAACTCTACGCTACGGCTTGAAGGATGGTTATGAACTTACACAGGCGCAGGTGGCTAAACAGCTCAATCTTAGCTGGAGGAGAGTTCGTTATGTAGAGCGACAAGCACTCAGTTATCTCCGGTGTCGTCAAGCAAATCTACGGGAGTATATTGTTAGTTAGCTATATCAGTTTCATGATATATATTTGCCAAATACTGCAAAAGCAAGTAATGGCAAAAATTATCTCGAAAAATCTTCGGATGGGCTCAGTCTACTTGACTGCTATTATGGCACTTGCTCATAGCGCCATAACATTTAAAGTTTTCGCTGTTGAAACGGCTTCAGGTCTTACAATTGCGATCGCAAACCAACCCACTACCATCAGTTCAAAAGGATTAATTTCTCGACATACTGCCGATCCCAATACCTTACCTCAATTAACTTCTGTAACCAAACCATTAAATTTGCTAGCACAGTCACAGGTAGTTACTGAACAGCCCAATCTTACGCAGTTACCGTACAGCTTAAAAGCTAGTGACCTACAGTTTGATACGACTTCTGTATCTGCTCAAGACCAGAACAACTTGTCCTACTTTACAGCCACAAATGAGGTATCAGAGGCTGTTACTCAACAACCCAACCAACCAGAAAATCCTTCACAACCCAATCGCTCGGAGAATTCTCCTCCTCCAGACAAAAGTCAGTATAACCTTTTCAATCCCACTCCTAAAGAACTGCTGCGGTCATTCAATTCTGGTCGTCCCAGCAAAACCGATACTCCCTTCACCGTTGATTCTGGACATTTTCAATTAGAGGCGGATTTTGTAACCTATACCAGGGATGTCAATAATTCAGATGGCATAGATACCAAAGCCTTCCAAATTTTCATTCCCAATATTAGAGTCGGTTTGCTCAATAACGTCGATTTTCAAATTCAGTTGCAAACGTACAATAACGTGCGTACTAAATTCCAAGATGGTACCGAAGAGGAACAATCTGGCTATGGAGACACTACTGTTGGCTTAAGGATCAACTTTTGGGGCAATGAAGGTGGTAAAACTGCATTTGGTATGGTAACTTCAGTCAAATTTCCTACCAGTCAAGATAATTTGGGTAATAATGCAATTGAGGGTGGCGTCACTTTCCCCTTTGCACTACAGTTATCTGAACAGTGGAACCTTGGAGTGCAAACTAGTTTCGCCTTAAATAAAAATAACGCTTCTTCTGGATACAATGTGGGATTTGTCAATAGCGTTATTGTGGGCTACTCAGTCACAGAAAAACTGGGGACTTTTTTTGAGTTATTCACTGACATTACTACTGAGGCTGGGTCAGAATTAGTTGCCACGTTTGATACTGGTATAACATACCTCATAGCTGAAAATTTACAGCTAGATGCAGGTGTCAATATTGGGTTAACGCAAGCATCTGACGATTTTAATCCCTTTGTGGGCTTTGCAGTGCGCTTTTGATAAGCGTTAGAGCATGAGTTAAGCTGAAGTAACCGTTAGCAGTTTCATCTGAAAGGTGATTTTAAAATCGGTCTTCAGCCATGTTGCTCCGTTGAAAACAAAAATCTTATTTGTATGTTTATTGAACTCTAGCTATCTAGTGTAACTCATTTAATAATTTTTATTAAACATTCAAAATTTCATCTTAATTTCATAGTGACCTGTCATCCTAGTTAAGGAAAGGTTTATGCACCAAGGGTGAATCTGCAATATGGTTGTCATCCTTTATCGTTTTAACAGTTAAGATGAAGAAAATTCTGATATCCACTGCTGCATTCGCTTTAGTTACCGCAGCTTCAATTTTTGACTGCTCTGCAACTGCCGCAACAGATAATAGTAGAGTGCCCAATGTTGATAATAATGTAGAATTTCCCTCTAGCAGTTGGCGGCTTGTTAAACACGTTTTTCGAGTACACGTTCCTCGAAATAACAACGCTCTTGACCAGCTAATTATTGATACCCCACCTACTGTAGCTGTAAGTAATGATATTGATGTCTTGAATGAGAAGGGTCAAACAATCAACATTAATATTTCTGTAAATGGTAGAAGAATCATAATAGGTTTTCCTGAAAAAGTGATTTCTAATACCAAGCTATTAATTGAACTTAACAAAGTTAAACAACCAACTCAAGGTCCTGCTTCCGTTTACAGACTCTCAGCTAAAGTCGTTGGCAGTGACGAAGAAATTCCGGTAGGTGTAGCTCAATTTCCCAAATTTTAATTAATAGATGTTCATGACAATTGCTGATATTTGAGCAATTATACCTAATTCTCTAAAAAATCCCTTTAACAGGCTAAAATTTCATCCAAATTTCATTTCACTATGTCAAGCTATTGAGTAACGGTGTCATTTGTCTATATAAGATTCTCATGATTGACCTACTTCATTATTTAGAGGCGTCAAATGAAAAAAATCTTAATTTATGCTGCTGCATTTGCTCTAGCTACCGCAGTCTTAATTCCTGCTGATTCTGCAAGTGCCAATTTAGATGATAGTACAGTTACCCATGTTCATGGAAACGTCCAATTTCCTCCTACTCGCTGGCGAACTGTTAGGCATACTTTCCGGTTACACGTTCCCCAGAATAGCAAGGCTCTTAACCAACTCATTATTAAGGTTCCATCCACTGTAACTGTAAGTAATGACATCAAGAAGATCGGTGTTGAGGATGAGAACGAGCAAAAAATTAACACTAATGCTTCTGTTAATGGTAGAACGATTATACTAGCTTTCCCTGAACCAGTCGCTCCTAACACTAAGTTTCATATTGACCTCAACAGTATACAACGACGAACTGGTGGGAATGGTCTTGTCTACCACTTTTGGGCTAAAGTTGTTGGCAGTGATACAGAAATTCCCATAGGTGTAGCTCGGTTTCGTCATTACTAACCCACAAGTGTAGATGGCAAATACTGATTATTAGGATTTAATCAATGAATTTTCAAGTGATAAATAGAGAGTTAATTGAGTGACTTTACGAAATTGACATAAGTACCGGAAAAAATAGCAGGAAGTCATTGTAAAAATCTCTACCAAATTTCTGCTATACTCATTGGTATTAATGCAGAGCTACCAATTGGTGTAGCTTAACCGCATGATTATTGATAAATAAATTAAAGAAGTGCAGTTGCTTTTATGAAAGTTCTGCTAGTTGAAGATGAGCCAGACCTTGGCGCGTCGATTAAGCGCAAACTGAGTCAAGAAAGATATATTGTTGACTGGGTTCTAAATGGGAATGAAGCTTGGAGTTGTCTAGAAAACCATTGGAAAAATTATACGCTAGCAATCTTTGATTGGTTATTGCCAGGAATATCAGGTTTAGAACTGCTGCATAGATTACGAGTTCGCGGCTACTCTTTACCAGTGCTAATGCTAACGGCTAAAGATAGTATGGAAGATAAGGTAGCTGGACTGGATGCAGGGGCGGATGACTATCTGGTGAAGCCGTTTGGTATGGCGGAGCTACTAGCGCGGTTGCGGGCTTTGCACAGGCGATCACCTTCCTTCCAACCTCAGCAACTTCAAGTTGGTAGTCTTATTTTAGATTACGGTAGTTGTACAGTTTGTTGTCAACAGCCTAATGGTAATCAGCAGGTCGTTTCTCTAACAAAGAAGGAATTCCATCTGCTGGAATACTTTATGAAACGTCCCAATCAAGTTGTTAGCCGCGAGCAAATTTTGAACCATCTTTATGCTTTGAATGCAGAACGTATCAGTAATGTGGTAGCAGCGCAAATCCGACTTTTACGACGCAAATTGTCAGAACATGGTTGTGATGGTTTAATCGAAACCGTCCCAAGTATGGGCTATCGTCTCAATTCTAGCAATGCAGATTAGACTATTTCGTCAGACTCGCTGGCGACTGGCTTTTTGGTATGCAGTGGTTATGGGTCTAATTTTGTCCCTATGCGGTTTTGTTGTTTATGAGGTCATCATTGACGCATACTCAGTTTCTGTTAACCAAGAACTAGAGTCTGTAACAAGCACACTGCATGATGTCATTGAACCGACTCTGAAAAAACCTGGTCGCCCGGAGCTAGTGTTCCAGCAGGTTTTACCCAATATTTGTCTAGTTGAGTCTAGTTGCCCTACTGAAATAACCTTTGAGCAAAGCCAACACATACCTGCTGAACACAGTATTTTTAGTCCTGTTTACAAAAATCAGCAATATTACATCCGTTTTGTCGATGCTTCCGAAAGGTTGATTGCTGTCGCAGGTTTTCAGCCTCATGAACTGCCATCAACTGTAAAAACACAAGTTTGGCAAACAGTCCAAGACTCGCAAGGCAATCGTTACAATCAAAAGTCTCTACCGCTTCACACTCAAGATAATCAGCTTTGGGGTTATATGCAGGTAGGGCGCAGTCTTAAAGAGCTTGATAATCGTCTCGCTGCTTTAAAATTTGTTTTGGCGTTGGGATTGCCAATTACGGTACTCCTCGTTGGCGGTTCTAGTTGGTGGCTGGCTCTTTTGGCGATGCGACCACTTGACTCTTCATACAAACAAATGCAACAGTTTACTTCTGATGCTTCCCATGAGTTGCGTACTCCTCTAGCAGCGATTAATGCAACAGTAGAAACTGTACTCGATCTGGAGTATCTATCCGAGCAAGAAGCGCGAGATACCCTAACATCTATTAAACGTCAGAGTTACCGACTTGCTGAACTAGTTCAGGATCTACTGCTACTCTCTCGGTTAGATCAGCAAACGCTGACGATAGAATTGCTACCTTGCTGTCTTAACGTTTTAATTAATGACCTTACAGAAGAGTTTTCCGCGTTAGCAAGTGCAGCTTCTTTGACACTAACATCTTCTATGCTCTACCATCAGCCATTATGTGTGATGGGGGATGAAGACCAACTTTTACGTCTGCTTTCTAATTTAATTGCTAATGCCATTCAATACACTCCCGGTGGCGGTTATGTAAATGTCATCCTTAAGCGCAGCAATGGTCATGCTGTGATTGAAGTGCAAGATACAGGCATTGGAATTGCATCCAGTGAGCAACAAGCGATTTTTAATCGCTTTTACCGCGTAAATAGCGATCGCTCACGCAGCACGGGTGGAGCCGGATTGGGACTTGCGATCGCTCACGCAATTGTTCAGACTCATGGCGGTAGCCTCCATGTGCAAAGCGAACTTGGAAAAGGTAGCACCTTCATCGTTCAATTGCCCTTAATAGTTACTCCGTTATCAAACATTCAAATAAGTTAATGAACATTGAATAACTAGTGAATAACTGGAGGACAAACTCCTAATTGCACCTTTGCAAAGCTTGGAGTCTCTCCATAATAGCTCCGCCTGCAGGTCTTGCTGGCGGAATTACACAGTCTCCTGTTTTTGACCCATCCACCTGACGGGGTATTCCTATAGTAGTCTGATTGGTAGCTCCTGTAGGAGTGGATTGCTGAAATCTTTTATAGCATTGCTGCATGGTTTGGAGTCTTGTTGAACTAGCTCCGCCAGTAGGTCTTGCTGGAGGAATGGATTCACAAGCTGATGTATTTGACTGATTGACATCTTTTGCGTATGCAAAAGAACTTACAGATACCTGAAACAAAGCTATGTCTAAGGGAATCGTTAAGATGAACGCAGTGCGAATAACAAGTGCCTTCATAGCCAAAATCCTCAAACAGTGAGTATTTGGTAGTAAATCAGGTTGACAGTCGTACCCTAGTGGTACAACCAAAGAGCCTGAAACAAAAATGAATCAAATTGTAGGTGTGAGTTTCTAATTACTAATTTACAGAATCAAAATGAAATTCTGATGAAATTGTTAATTTATTATGTAACAATTTACAAAAGTTTCTTATCAAATTTTATTATTGATTGTTGAAAAATCAATAGTAGGCTCGAACTAGATTTTTCAGTTTAAAGGAAATAGGCTTCCTGTTCTACCTGATAGCAGTACAACCAAAAAGCCTGAGACTAGTATTTGTGAAAATCGAGAAGTTACTTTCCAAGTATTAATATAAAACGTCAATATGAAATGTCAATGTGGCTGTTGATAAGTTGATTTAAAAATCAATATAAAATGTTTTGCGATCGCCAACTCATGCCTTAAAAAAATCAGGCTTATAGTGGTATAACTAGGAAGCCTGACGATGTGTGGTAGTTGAGGAGTAAACTTATTAAACCTTCTCCAGCCATTATAGAAGATTAAGATGAAATCATAATGAAATCATATCGAAAGAAATGAAGGCAAGCGATTTGTATAAGCCAGGGAATCAATCTAAATTTTCATTATGATTCTGCTGTTCGGAACGCCCCTTGTACAACCCAATGACATAACCGATCGCACCAGCCCCCACTCCTGCTTGCACAGCAAACAAGAGACTTTCAACTTCTCCACTAGGTAACTCAAATAATGAATTAAACCAAGGTTTATATTGAGGCTGTATCTCTTTGATTGCCTCTTCAGCTTGACCATCTGCACCGCCAAATTCTGCACCTTTTATTAGCACTAGCGGTGCTACTGTCAATACTACCACTGCTAAAACTAACAGCCAGTTATTCCATTTTGGATTAGTCATAAGTCAATTGTTAATAGATATTGAGCCTGGGACTGGTGGGCTCAGTTTTCCGGCTTGATTAGCTGCAACATTTCTAGTTCTTGGCGACCATAGCTAGAAAGCCAATTCCACACCAGTACTGTCAACAATCCTTCACTAATTGCTAAAGGAACCTGCGTTACGGCAAAGATTCCTGCAAATTTAAGAAAGGAACCCATAAACCCACCGATGGTAGCAGGAAATGCCAAAGCCAGTTGTACGGAAGTAACAATATAGGTTATTAAATCTGCTAGAGCAGATGCTAGAAATATCGCTAACCTTTGCTTACCACTTGGCATTACCAAGCGATATATCCAAAACGCAACAAATGGTCCTACAATCGCCATCGAAAATACATTGGCTCCCAGCGTTGTCAAACCGCCATGAGCTAGCAACAGCGACTGAAACAGGAGAACTAGACTACCCAATACCGACATGGCTAACGGTCCAAATAGCACTGCTCCTAATCCCGTGCCTGTGGGATGGGAAGAACTGCCTGTAACCGAAGGCAATTTCAACGCTGATATTACAAAGGTAAAAGCTCCTGCCAAAGCCAAAAGTAATTTTAGTTCAGGGTTAGCTTGGGTGATGCGAGTGAGCGATCGCAATCCCAAAACAAAAAACGGTAATGCTACTACCCACCAAAAAACCGCCCAACCCACTGGTAAGTAACCTTCCATTATGTGCATGGCATAAGCAGGTGGAGTGAAACCAACGATTAGGTAAAAGCTTACAGCCGCTATTAAGATTAGCGATGTCAGTTTTGATTTGAGAAGAATTCTCGCCACCATGATTACCTTCAGATGTTTATAAGGGAGTTAGTTTAAATTAGCAGGTATTTTAACTCAAGTACGATCGTCATCTCTCATCAAATTCCCATCGCTTCCTTGAGTACGAGCTGTATTTAATTGCAACTTATTAAAAACCCAAATTTTTCTCCTAACTTTCTTAATTAGCAGAGGTTACCCATCCCCAATCGAGTCCTTCCTGATACCAGTGACATGACTGTTTGGGGCTATTTTGGAAGACACTCTCCACCATCTTCTCAAAACAAGATGAAATTAGGATGAAATTTTCAATATTATTGCCACCCCAACAAAGGGTGACAGGGTGGCTTTTGTTTAATTTAGTTGACATTAAATAGGCAGAATACACCCAGCGAAGTTACAGTCCTGACGACTAGCGCTTTTAAAGCCTAATAAACCATTGGTGTCTGACCGCGCAAAGCACGTAAAAAATTCATACAATATGGGCAGTCGCAGCCAAATAATTGAATGGCAGCATTACTTTCTTCTTCAGAAAACTCCAGCATAGCTACCTTCTTATCAGACACCTGCTCTCCGTTCACAGTCTGTGCAGGCTGTGAGCGACGAGACGCTAATTCTTGCTTTGAGAGCCGTATACACACCAAACTAGTAGCACCATGTGGATGCGGTACACAGGAACGACCGTCTTTCGTTAGAAAGACAGTTTGGTTCTGGGCGGCATGGGCAGGATTGGGATTAATCACTGCTAGTATGGACATCATTGAGGCGAAAACTGTGGGGCTGCCAAGCAAAGTCAGTAGAAATTTTCTGTTCATTGGTTTCCTTGAAAAACATATTTGAGCGCTGGTTATTTAACTCACTGTCAAACCGGCGAGTGAAATTTTTCCCAGAATAGCCCCGTTGACATTTTCCATCACAAAAAAGTTTCCATCTCCGCCTAGTTAAGCTAAACATTAAATATTAGGGTAAACAAACAAATATTAGGATAAGCAAAGCCTGCCCATCCTATTCCTAGAAAATCTGTTTAATTTCAATTGAAAATAGTTCTAATTTTTGAGAAAAGTCATAAATAAATTATCTAATACTCTTCAATTTTTAGGAATAGCTACTGCTGCACTTGCTGGAGAAGAGCCTGTGTTTTTTGATAACCTTGGGTATTTCCTTGTTCGCGAAAAAGCCTTGCAGCTTGCTCTAAATCCTCAACAGCACGTTTGCTATCTCCCAAAGCATACTGAGCCAATCCCCGGTTACCGTAGGCATCAGCAAGCGTGGGACTGAGGTTGATTGCAAAATTAAAGTCTGCTATTGCTGCGGTGTGA
This sequence comes from Scytonema hofmannii PCC 7110, assembly GCF_000346485.2. Taxonomy (NCBI): domain Bacteria; kingdom Bacillati; phylum Cyanobacteriota; class Cyanophyceae; order Nostocales; family Scytonemataceae; genus Scytonema; species Scytonema hofmannii. Next base: position 212,300 of record NZ_KQ976355.1, on the reverse strand, counting down.
TTTCCCTGCCTAAAATTGACAAGACCCCGATTGTAGTGGGCATCTGGTAAATTTGGGTTGATTTTGATTGTCTGATTAAAATCTGCAATTGCTTTGTTGATATCTCCCAGTTCTGCATGAGCAGATCCTCTACCATTGTAAGCATCCGTATGATTGGGATTTAGACGCAACGCTTGGCTATAATCTGCTATGGCTGCTTGAAAGTTTCCTGATAGAGATTTTGCCAAACCTCGAAGACAGAAACCTTCGTGAAATCGAGGATTTAATTGTACTACAGAATTAAAATCCTCAATCGCTCCGTTGTAGTTACCTTGTGCCAGCTTTTGCACCCCCTGGTTGTAGTATTCCAGAAAATTCATCTGTTTGGTAGATGTCTGTGATTGCTGTGCATGAACAACAGCAGGTAGCGTTCCACCCAGTAAGCTTATGATTCCTAGAATGGCGATCATCCGCTTGATGTGCTTCATCGCGTTACTCCTTATGGGTGCTTTGTCTGTGACCATAAGTTCATTCTAGCTATAAACTCAAACGGTCAACTGTGCTATTAAAGGATGACTCAATGATGTTTCTATCTCTCAGACTACTTAATTAATATGACGACTATCCTCAATTTGGGAGCATTAATATTTCGAGGGTGTAATAAAAAATAGTGGCAGATGTGTTACCAACAAGGTTTATGATAAATCTGACACTGCGTTTGTTCCAATAAGGACTTGGTTTGTAATAAGTTAAAGCGATTTTTATCAAGCTTGCTAAGATTAGGGCAAGATTACTTAGTAGGTGCATTATGTATTAGATGTAACTTTCTGTCGCTTTGCCCTCATGAGTAGACCATGCTTGGGTGCAAATATCATCGCCACGACAAATAGCAGAGTTTGCAACACCACAATGCAACCTCCAGTGGAACCATCAATGTAATAGCTGATGTAAGTCCCCATGACGCTGGAAAATACTCCAGAAGCCATAGCAATGAGCATCATATGGTCAAAGCGGTCTGTTAATAAATAAGCCGTTGCTCCAGGTGTTACTAGCATAGCAACGACAAGAATAATTCCAACAGTCTGGAGTCCGGCGACAGCAGTTAAGGAAAGTAACGATAGCAAAATATAATAGAGTGCTCCTGTATTTAAGCCTATAGAACGCGCATGAGTGGGATCGAAACAAAATAACAGAAGGTCTTTCCGTAAGATAGCAATGGTTGCTAAGGTAATGACACTAATGATGACTGTTTGGATGATGTCTGGTTGAGTAATTCCTAGAACGTTGCCAAACAGGATGTGCGTCAAGTCTACAGAGCTTGGAGTTTTAGACACAAGCACTAACCCTAACGCAAAGAACCCTGTAAACACCAGTCCAATGACTGTGTCTTCCTTAATTCTCGTCTTCTCCTTAATAAAACCGATGGCAATGACTGAACCTACCCCAAACACAAATGCACCAATAGCAAAAGGAATTTTGAGAATGTAAGCAATGACTACCCCAGGCATCACAGCGTGGGAAACAGCATCCCCCATTAATGCCCAACCTTTGAGTGTCATGTAACATGATAGCACTGAACAAACGACTCCAACCAAGGCACTAATGAGAATTGCCTTCACCATGAATTCATGTTGCAAGGGTACAGTCAACCACTGTAGTAATTGCATTACAATGCCTCCTGATTTTCACTCTTGAAGCGGCTTTTGCTAAATGGCAAATCCCCTAGAGAACCACCAAAGGTACGAGAGAGATTTTCTTCTGTGAAGACTTCAGAGGTATTGCCGTAAGCTAGGATAGTGCGGTTAATGAGAATTACTTGGTCACAGAAAGTCGTAATTGAAGCTAGATCGTGGGTAGAAACCAAAATGGTGTGACCCATATTTCGCAATTCAAGTAATAGGTCAATCATAGTTTTTTCTGTTTTGATATCTACCCCTGTGAATGGTTCATCTAGCAGTAAGACTTTTCCTTGTTGCGCTAAAGCACGCGCAAAAAAGGCACGTTTTTTTTGTCCTCCTGAGAGTTCCCCAATTTGGCGATCGCACAGTTCCCACATCTGTACCCTCTCCAAACTCTCTCGAACCACCCTTTTATCTTTTGCAGAGGGAATTCTCAGTATATTCATATATCCATAGCGTCCCATCATCACCACATCGTGGACGCTTACTGGGAAATTCCAGTCCACTTCTTCTGACTGCGGCACATACGCCACCAAGTTATTTTTCTGCACTATTCTAATAGGCAAGCTGTTAATTAACACCCTCCCCGTTGTTGGCTTCACAAACCCCATAATTGCTTTAAACAGAGTTGATTTACCGCTCCCGTTCATGCCCACCAACCCACTAATTGAGCCTGCTTTGATTTGCAAAGAAGCACCATGCAATGCGACCTTGCCATGGTAAGCGACTGTCAGATTTTCTACATTAATACTGATAGATTCCATATGAGTTTTTAGTCAATAGTCATTGGTCATTAGTCATTTGTTATTCTTCCTTCTTGTTCCTCTGATATCTCAATTCCCCTGTAATCCTTTAATGAGAGTTGTGACGTTATGTTCCAGTAACTTGAGATAAGTCGATGCAGGACCATCAGGAGGGGAGAGAGAATCAACATAGAAAACTCCGCCAAATTTTGCACCCGTTTCTCTGGCTACTTGACGTTGCGCTTCATCACTCACCGTACTTTCACAGAAAACAACGGGTATTTGATTTGTCTTAACCGTATTAATAACCTTTTCAACCTGTTTGGGAGTAGCTTGCTGTTCCGAGTTAACTGCCCAGAGAAAGACTTCTTTTAAGCCATAATCGCGGGTGATGTAGGAAAAAGCCCCTTCACAACTGACCATGTACCGTTTGTCTTGTGAAACCACCGACATCTCTTTTTGCAGCTTTTGGTCAATGTCCCTAATCTTCTGGCTGTATGCCTTAGCATTGGCATTGTAGGTATCTGTGTTCGCTGGGTCTAAATCAACTAGCGCTTTGCGAATATTCTCTACATAAATTAAGGCGTTTTGTGGTGACATCCAAGCATGGGGGTTAGGTTTACCTTTGTACACATCCTCTGCAATTTCTACAGGTTGAACATCTGCACTCAGAGTGACATGAGGAACCTTAGGGATATTGTTATAAAATTTCTCCGCCCACCGTTCTAAGTTCAAACCATTATCTAAAATCAAGTCAGCGTTTTGTGCCTTAACTAGATCGCTGGGTGTCGGTTCATAACCGTGAATTTCTGAGCCCGGTTTGGTAAGAGATTCAACAATTGCTTTATCTCCCGCCACATTCCGCGCCATGTCAGCGATCACTGTAAACGTCGTCAGAATTACCTTTTTGTCTTTTGTCTTTTGATTGGTAGTATTGGTTTCTCCTAAGGTTGAACTTACCTGTGACTGGACAGCATCAGGCGGTGTGGAGTTGCACCCACTCAGCCAAAGTCCTAACAACACCCCAGATGTTACCAACCACTTCCGTGCATAGAGCAGTCTTCGTACCTGGTGACTGTTGAAATTAAATTTCATTTATAGATTTCATAATTTTCTCATTTTTCCCACTACTTTACTACAAAGGAGAGAAAAGTGAAAGAAATATGAAAATGTTTACATTAACTAGCAGTGAGTACACCGTGCATTGTTTATTTGGTGCAATGCCTACGGTTCCTTTTGAGCAACAAAACGCACTTCAGTACTATCATGTCTATAGAAGAGAAGGTGCGCTTAACAAATTTGCCATCAGCGTCAACCTCTGGGCACATACATAATCACCAACACACCCAAAAGCACTATCCACATACCAAGCCAATCAAAAGAGTCTGGTGTTATCTTATCCACCTGCCATCCCCAAAGAATGGAAAGCATGACAAAAACTCCTCCATAAGCTGCATAAACTCGTCCAAAATTGGCAGTCTGTAATGTAGGAATCACACTATACAAAGTCAGTAGACTTACTCCAGCTAGAGCAAACCAAATATTTTTACCTTCTCGTAGCCACAACCAAATCAAGTATCCTCCCCCGATTTCACACAAACCAGCTAGGATAAAGTACAACACAGACTTAATAATTTGCATAAAGCAGTTAACAAATACAAAGTTGTTACTATTAAGTTAGAGCAACTGCCACTTGCTAGTCCTATAGAAATAGGGGGATGTGGAATTCTGTGTCAGATTTGCTTTCGGTACTCAATACTCGTAGGGATTCTTAGGTTCTGGAATTGGTTTAACAGACTTAGCTTGAATAGTAAGTTGGCGTTTACCTTCCAATTCTGCTGTCATTATTTCACCTTCAATTTCCAGCCAAGTGTCTGGTGAATAAGCTTGACGGTTAGTAGTTAATTTAACAGGCAACCCCATTGGGGTGGCATCTAAGGCACAGTGGGTAATCACAAAACGTGCAATCACGAAAAAATCATCGGGCAGTGATTTTAGATGAACCACAAATCCCTGGACTTTTGCTCTCTGACCTACATAACGATCTGGTTCAGGATAGACAGTCAGTGTTTTCACCCAATCAACTAGCGTTCGGTCTTCTGGTCGAATTGAAGCTCGAAATGCTTGAGGTTTGAAGCGGTTAGCTGCAATTGAAAAGTCCGTAACATCTTGTTGATTTGCAGCATAGCTTGTCAAAGGTCGAGGAATGACCACTAGACCTACGAGAGCGATGACCAGAAGTAACCCGCTCGACCAACTAGGCGGAAACAGCGACAAATGCTGAACCTTTGGTAGAGTAGGATGCTTCCGCCAAAGTCCCCAAACTCTAAAAAGGGCAATAAATAAGAGCACAAACCCGCTAGTAATAACTAACCAGAAGTATCTAGGATGAACTAGCAAGACAAGTTTTTCAGTCAGCCAATATTTCAGTAGTAATATTCCCCAAGCAGCAAATGCTGAGACATCCAACCAGTCTACAAAGCGGAAAAATTTAGAAGATTGAATAGATTTTTTAGTCATGAAAGTAAAAACAGAAACACGTTTACTAAAATTAATTACTCTTGACTCTAAACAGTCGCATCCCATTTGCGGTTACAAGCAAGGACGTTCCCATATCTGCCAAAACAGCAACTGCTAACCCTACAACACCAAAAGTACCTAGTAGTAAAAACAGTCCCTTGGTGACGAGGGAGAGGACAACATTCTGCTGAATCACGGACACGGTACGGCGGCTCAAATCTACTGCATAAGCAAGTTTTCTCAGGTCACTGCCTACTAGCACCACATCTGCTGTTTCCAGGGCAATATCGATTCCACCCACAGCAAAGCTGACATCCGCAACAGCTAAGGCTGGCGCGTCGTTGATGCCATCACCAACCATGCCAACTACGCCAGAACGACGAAGCCGATAAATTTCTTGAAGCTTATCTTCTGGTAGCAGTTGGGCGAGATACTCTGTGAGTCCAACTTGTTGGGCAATTTGCTGGGCAACTGTTGAGCGATCGCCCGTTAACATCACGAGCCGTTTGAGTCCAACCTGCTTAAGGAGTCGCACCGCTTCACTCACTTCTAGCCGTAATCCGTCTGCTAAGGCGATCGCTCCTAGCACTCCTGACCGAGTTCCTACAAGAACAGGGGTTTGTCCTTGAGCCTCAATAGCAGCCAACAACGCTTCTGCTTTCTTTGACAGTGGAATCTCAAGCTCCGTAAACAGACGGCGGTTGCCAACGAAGTATATTTGTTCCTCCAATTGCCCCCAAATTCCTGTTCCTGGTAGAGCATTAAAGTTTTGAGGAGACTGTAACTCTAACCCTTGAACCAGTGCTTCTGTCACAATCGCTTGCGCTAAGGGATGTTCGGACTGCTGCTCTAGGCTGGCAGCAATCATCAGTAAGTGTTTTGCCACTATGTTGTCCAAGTCATAAACCTCTTGAACTACTGGCTTTCCTTGAGTGAGGGTTCCCGTTTTATCAAAGGCGAGGGTATTCATGCGCCCCGCTGTCTCTAAAGCATTGCCCCCTTTGAACAGAATTCCTTGACGGGTTGCAGCGCCAATAGCGCTGACAATGGAAACCGGAGTGGAAATAACCAAGGCACAAGGGCAAGCGATGACCAGCATCACCAGCGCCCGATAAATCCAAACGTTGAACTCTTGAGCGAAAACCAATGGAGGAATGAGAGCAATGCCAACGGCTACCAGGAGTACAACAGGCGTATAGATAGCAGCAAAGCGGTCCACCCATTGCTGCGTGGGTGCGCGGCTTCCTTGCGCTGTTTCAACCAAGTGAATAATGCGTGCAACGGTGGTGTCGCTTGAGAGATGAGTGACTTCGACCTCTAGAAAACCTGTTTGATTTAGGGTTCCGGCAAAGACACGCTCTCCTGGGGCTTTGTCCTCTGGAATAGATTCTCCAGTGATGGGCGATTGGTCAATTGCTGAATTACCAGACAGGACGATTCCATCCAATGCCACGCGCTGCCCAGGTCGAATGGTCAACACCTCACCAACCTGAATTTCCTCCACTCGAACAGATAGCTCTTGGTTGCCTCTTTTGACAGTGGCAGTGGGTGGGGTCAAATTCATTAATTTACGAATGGCATTGCGGGTACGACCAAAAGTGAAACTCTGTAGCGTTGTGCCTAGTGCAAACAGAAAAACGACTAGCGCCCCTTCAAACCAGTCCCCTAAAATTACTGCCCCAATTGCTGAAATGGTCATTAACAGATTCATATCAGCTTGGCGCAACAACAGAGCAAACCAACCCGCTCGTGCTATAGGAAATCCGGCTACCACCATGCCTATGCCATAAAAAGCCCTTGTTATCCAAACAGATAGCTGTAACTGCTGAGTGATGACCCCCAACAACAACCCTAAGCCAGAGAAGATAATGCTTTGTCCTTGACGACTAGATATCCAAAACCGCCAACCGATTAAATCTTGTTTCTGAATTTTTTCCTTTACAGACGAATCAACTGTAACAGTAGAAGCTTCTTCAACAAGTTCAACGGTATATCCCAACTCTTGTATGCGCGCTTTTATAAACTTTTCTTCAACTTGTCCTGGGTCATAGGAAACAGTGAGCTTGCCACTGGTAAACTTGATGGATGCATCGACAATGCCGGGTATCCGTAAAAGATTCGCCTGAATTGTCTTGGCGCAACTAGGACAATCCATACCCCCAACGAGTGCCTGTAGGGTTTTGGTTTGACTCTGTTGAGCCATATCAACGCTGTAACCTAATGCGGTAACACGCTCAGTGATTGCCGTTTCACTCAAAAGTTTTGGGTCGTAGTATACATTCAAACGCCCCGTTGTAAAGTTTACTTCGGCCTCAGTGACTCCTGGTAACTGCTTTAAGCTGGCTGAGATGGTTTTGGCACAGCCGCCGCAGTCCATACCACCAATTTGTACTTGTAGGTTTTTAAAATTGTGAGATGGGGCTTGTTCGACGGTGTAACCTAAAGTAGTGACACGCTCAGTGATTGCCTTTTCACTTAAAAGTTTCGGGTCGTAAGATACATTCAAGCGCCCTGTTGCAAAGTTGACTTCGGCTTCGCTTACTCCGGGTAGCGGCTTCAATCTGGCTTCGATGGTTTTGGCGCAGCTGCCGCAGTCCATACCGCCAACTAGCGCCTGTAGGGTTTTGAGGGAGGGAGTCTCGTTCATCGAAGGAACCTACTAATACTTGATTGCTCTTAATTCCAGACCAAGTCTTGGACTATCATGCAGTTAGAGACTGCCGAGTAAAGTTACACGGCTCTCTGTCCTGACCAACATATCAGTGATAACTAATATTTTCCAATAATAGCGCCTTGTGGATACTAATGCTCTCTAAAACTCAAATCACTAAAACTAAAACAACTGATTTAAAGGTCAAACTGTTCCGAGGGTTTTCCGATCACTCGCGGATGTCTATCCTCAATGCCTTGCGTTCTGGGGCATTAACTGTCAACGAGATCGTAGAAGCAACAGGACTGAGCCAGTCTAATGTTTCTAACCATCTTAGCTGTTTGCGTTGTTGCGATTTGGTTGTCCGTCAACAGCAGGGGCGTTTTGTGTACTATCAACTCAGTGATGAACGAATAGCCCAGCTTCTTGACCTGGCAGATGATATACTGGCTGATGTGGCTAAAGGTGTAAATGAATGCAGTCGCTATAACAATAAGGAAGGTGGCTAAAGATGGCAGATGTAGCAGCAGGTATGTCAATTTTAGGGTGACTTGGAAACCAGGCAGTGGCTAGGGTCAAAGTTGACCCTTAATGCTGCGGAGTCCAGAACTAGGACAACCTTTGGCGAACGCCTACGCCACTGCACGGCTAATCCTAGTAGCAAACCTTGAGGCTTTACGCGCTCGTATAAGGAACGCCCCAAGGATGTAATAGAGAATAGTCGTAGCTTATGTCTAGTTTGATTATCACCTTGGGGATGCTGTATGGAAGCTATTATGCTAATACTACTGAAGTTCTACAACCAGAGTGGTATTTTTCTGTACCTTCAATCAAATCCCTAAATTGCCAATTCTTGAAACATAGCGGTACTCAGGTAACGTTCCCCAAAAGAAGGCTGGATCATGACGATTAAACAACCTGCATTTTCTGGTCGTTTACCTACCTGAATTGCCGCATACAAAGCAGCACCAGAGGATATACCGGACAACAATCCTTCTTCTTGTGCCAGACGCCGCCCAAAAGCCATTGCCTCATCGTCGCTGACTGTAATAACTTCATCAATCAAATCTGTACGGAGAATTTCTGGGATAAATCCAGCACCAATTCCTTGAATTTTATGCGCTCCTGGTTTGCCGCCAGCAAGGACGGGACTGTTGCTGGGTTCAACTGCGATCGCCTTGAAACTGGGCTTGCGTCCTTTAATTACTTCAGCAACTCCAGTAATCGTACCACCAGTACCCACTCCAGCAACGAGGATATCTACTTCCCCATCGGTATCTGCCCAAATTTCCTCTGCGGTAGTTTCTCTGTGAATTTTTGGGTTGGCTGGGTTGCAAAACTGTTGCAGCATATAAGCATTGGAGGTGGTTGCCACAATTTCTTCGGCTTTGCGAATTGCCCCCCGCATTCCCTCAACCCCTGGTGTCAACTCTAAAGAAGCACCATAAGCTCGAAGCATGGAGCGTCGTTCCAAACTCATCGTCTCAGGCATGGTTAAAATCAAACGGTAACCACGAGCCGCCGCTACCATTGCTAGTGCAATCCCCGTATTACCTGAGGTAGGCTCCACTAAAACTGTTTTCTGTGGCTCAATCAACCCCGCCGCCTCTGCTGAGAGTACCATACTTACCCCAATGCGATCTTTCACCGAAGCAGCAGGGTTCATTCCTTCCAGCTTCACAACAATTCTTGCAACACATCCCTCTGCTTGAGGAATCCTGTTGAGATGCACTAAAGGAGTTCTTCCGATCAGTTCTGTTACGTCTTTAGCAATCCGCATGATTTAACTCCTAAGATAAAATTTTTGCCACACTGCTCTGTTCGATAGTCATTGGATACTCAGTAATAGTAGTTGACCCTGCGTGAGCGACTTCAGTCAAAGTCTCTGTGCCATCCCTGAAGTGGTGTAATTGGCAAGCAAGCTTCTCCAGAAACCGAGCTGTTAGCAATCTCAAGGTTTTTGACGCTGGCATTAACACCCTGGGTGCCTACCAGCATAATCATTCCCACTACAAGCCCAATAAAAAACAGTTGTCCGATGTCCTGCCAATCCCGACCGACAAGCACCAGAATAAACGACTAGCTGAGAACAAAACCAAAGCAACGCAGTAAACACAGACTACCTTAATCTCAAAAGCTAACAGATACATCACATAGCCACTGAAAGTCAGTTACAAAGCTCGATATTTATTTTTAGCTTTTGACATATCAGGCATGGCTGATATGATAGGATATTAGCACAGAAATAAGCGTGAATAAATGCCATGTCTCAAACTGCTCATCTCAAGGTCAAACTCTTTTGAGGATGTTTATCCGAGGCTGTGGACGGACAGATTTTCAAGACGGTGATGCGGGAATTCTGTATGACTCGGTGACACAACGGCTGTTTACATTACCAGACGAAACTCTTGTATATCCCAGTCACGATTATCGAGGTCATACTATCTACAATTGGGGAAGAGAAGCGATGGAATTCGCGATTTGCTGGACGCGAATCTCCTTCAAAGACGCTACCTAGGAAAGCCGCTCTGCGTCTACACGATCGCGCTAGCTTCATTGAGCTTATGACCAACTTGGATCTACCGGAACCCAAAAAAATGATGGAAGCCGTTCCTGCTAACAAGCATTGCGGTAACTTAGCTTCCCCTCGTTAAACCTTTAGCTCAATATTTCGTTTATAGCTTGTGAGGGAGACAAAAGTATCATGTCTGTGCTAGTTAAGACAGTAGATTGCGAATCAGCCATTCCAAGTGATACAGTGAGCGTGCAGCACCAAGTTGTAGTCGTCGGGGGTGGAGCCGCAGGCATCACAGTCGCCGCACAACTGCTGAAAAAAAATAAGCAGCTTGATGTTGCCATTATTGAACCAAGAGACAAGCACTACTACCAACCAGCTTGGACACTAGTTGGCGGCGGTGTTTACAAAGTTGAGGATACAGTTAGGGATGAAAAAAACTATATCCCTGATGGTGCTACTTGGCTCAAAGACTCTGTAGCTCACTTAGACCCGGACAACAATATAGTAATTACTAGGGAGGGAAAACGTATTTGTTATGAATATCTGGTTTTAGCTCCAGGTCTTCAAATTGATTGGCATTTAATTAAAGGGCTAAAAGAAACAATTGGGCAAGATGGCGTTTGCAGTAATTATGCTTATCAATACGCCCCTTACACCTGGGAAGTCATCAAGAACTTCAAAGGCGGTAATGCTATATTCACTTACCCTAATACTCCGGTTAAATGTGGAGGAGCGCCACTGAAGATTATGTATTTGGCTGATGATGCCTTTAGGAAACAAGGGGTTCGTCATCAGTCAAAAGTCATGTTTTGCACAGCTATGAAGGTAATTTTCAGTGTAAAAGAATTCGCGGAAACATTGCTTTCTGTAGTAGAGCGTAAACAGATAGACGTGAGATACAAACACAATCTCAAAGAAATCAAAGCTGATACTAAAACAGCGATTTTTGATGTATCAACGGATTCGGGTGTCGAAGAAGTAGCTATCCAATACGACTTACTCCATGTTACGCCACCTATGAGCGCACCTGACTTTATAAAACAGAGCAAATTAGCTGTACTTGATGGAGCTGGTCAAGGCTGGGTTAATGTAAACAAACACACACTACAGCACAATGTTTACCCCAACGTTTTTAGCTTGGGTGACGCGGCGAGTCTTCCGACATCAAAAACAGCGGCTGCTGTGAGAAAACAAGCGCCAGTTGTTGTTAATAACTTACTGACTTTAATGAACTCAAAAAACCTCGACCAAAAATACAACGGCTATACTTGCTGTCCAATAACTACAGGATACGGCAAGGTAGTACTTGCCGAATTTGGTTATGACAACAAGCTTTATCCCACATTTCCGATCGATCCAACTAAAGAGAGGTACAGTATGTGGCTGCTAAAAAAATATGGCTTCCCCTATATCTACTGGAATAGAATGTTGAAAGGTCAACCTTTTGAAGGAAAGTTGTTAGGAATTGGCTCTTGAATTTATCAGATAATTCGACCTATTGGATAGCGTAACTTTCTGGTCTATTACTAATAGTGTTGGCAAAGTCGAGTAGGGGCTTTACGTGGAACAATTTTGTTTATTTACATTTAGATTGCAAGTTTTTTTATGAAACGCAAACGTCCAATTCCCTGGATTTACCGTTGGTCTCGGTTTGCGATCGCAGCAATCGCCAGCTTGGGTGCTGCGATCACCGCCTATTTAACTGTAGTTAAGCTAGCGGGAGGATCGGCAGCCTGTCCCGTTAGTGATTGCGATCGCGTACTTTCCAGTCCATATGCCACAGTTTTTGGTTTGCCTCTGGCACTATTTGGTTTTTTAGCTTACACCAATATGAGTGTAATGGCAGTGGCTCCTTGGTTGACTCAGCCTGAGACTAAGAACAAATTGCGCTCAAAGCTGGAGAACTGGACTTGGCTGCTGCTGTTGGTAGGTGCGACGGCAATGATGATTTTCAGCGGCTATTTGATGTATTTGATGGCTTTTGAAATCAAATCGCTTTGTGTCTACTGCATCGCTTCTGCTGTTTTCTCACTCAGCTTATTTGTCCTAACACTAATAGGTCGCAATTGGGAGGACATTGGACAACTATTTTTCACTACGATTGTGGTAGGAATAATCACCCTAGTTGGTACTGTAGGTGTCTATGCCAACGTCAATAACCCCACCGCCACGACTCAATCTGGTTCAGTAGAAGCGGGTTATCCGATTACGACTATCTCTGGTGCAGCTGAAATCGCTCTAGTGCAGCATCTGAAGCTGGTGGGAGCCAAAATGTATGGAGCCTTCTGGTGTCCCCACTGTCAAAACCAAAAGCAACTCTTTGGTAAAGAAGCGGTTAGTCAATTGAATTACGTTGAGTGCGATCCTAAAGGCAAAAACGGTCGTCCAGACCTTTGCCAAGCTGCCAATATTCAAGGCTTTCCCACTTGGGAAATTAACGGCAAGTTCTACCAAGGCGAGAAAACCTTGCAGGAGCTTGCGGATTTATCTGGCTACAAAGGATCTCGTAACTTTCAGAATTCTCCACTTCCCGGACACTAATCGCTTAGTAGGTGTTAATAAACAAAAGTTACTGAATATACTTGCTCTCATTGACTTCCTCTTGTTTTCGTTTTTTTACTGCCCTTTCTCCCTGATTTTTATTACTGAATCGGTGTTCTAGAATGAGCGCGAAGCAATAGTTTATGCTGCAATGTCGTGACTCATGCTGCGACACTGAACGCGCATTGAGAACGCTTGCATAATCGCTTTATTTCATAAATAATCTCTTAGTCAAACAACAGGTTAGTGAGTTGCAAAAGCAACAATCATATTAATATTTTATGCCAATTTTTATATCAACTTATCTTAAGTAATTACGTTCAGCACAAACGAAATATAAAAAAATAATAAGTTTAGCAAAAGATAGAGCATTGTAAACGCTTTTTACATCTCATAAACTGTTATTGCAAACTTTTTTTAGGGGTTTATTGTTTATTGTGTTTTAGTTTAATTCTCAAAGTTTTATGGTTCCATCTACTAAATGAAACCTAAAACATTATTGTTTCAAACGTTTTAGAGTTGGTTCATAAAGTAAACATAAAGACAGCAGAGAACTAAGCATGACTAAAATAGCGACCAAAGTAGCATTTTCTGTTCTAGGAGCAGCAGGAATTAGTCTTTTGTCTTTGACACCAGCGAGTGCCACTATCTTGGTAGAACCCATCGTGACGACGCCGAATGAAGACTTAATAGAAACGAGAACGCTTGGACCAGAATTTCAACCCGGTGTAATTGTAGAATTTGGTATCCCAAATATAAGTAACAACTTGCTAAACGCCACCGGGCAGAATTTCGGAAGCTTCATCTATAAATTAGAAACGCTATTTTATAGTAATCCGGATTCTACTCCACCGTTTGATAATGAGTCGGTGCAATGGGGAGATGTAGATGGCGATGGGAAGATAGGTTTCTCTAATGTCCCTGGTCTGGTGGATATCTTTACAGACATTACCGTCACAGATAGCGTCATTACGTTTAGTGGTGGCATAATACCGAACGAGACCGTGTTTTTCACTCAATTCAAAACCCAGCCCGATCTAACCCCTGGTAGTGGGATCATTCCACCAGCACCGCCCCCACCAGCCGATCAAGATGGACCAATCCGGGTAAGTAGTTTTACCACCGTTTCCAAACCAACTGCCGTTCCTGAACCCTCTTTTACTTTGGGTCTACTAGTCTTTAGCATCTTAGGCGTAACTTCGGTAGTACAGCGTAAACTTCGACTAAATATCTAACGTCTGCCTCTTGGAGATCGAGCATTACGCCGCTCTTTTCGGAGAGCGGCAACAAGCAAGCAGAAATTGTATTAAATCCTGAGTACGCCGGTTACAGCCAGCGAAAGTGACAGTAGCAGATTCAGTCCCAAAACCTGAAACAGAACGCGACGCTTCTGGAGCGGAGTCGCATCGACGGCTTTGTCGTTCATAACGAGTTTCCATCCAATTAAAGATAATTTGGAAAATTGTTTCGTCCAACATATTTCTGTACTTTCATAGCTTACTTGCTGGCAGATGCAAATGAAACGGAAGATTTTAGGCTTGAGGTTGAAGATTCAGCGATCGCAGTCGCACTTTGATGCCGCACTCTGGACGGAGTGTGATGGATGCCTGGGGGATAATGGGGCAGCTTGGTATCACATCCAGTTGGAACCGTTGGGCGATCGTCGCCAGCAACAAAACTGCTTCCATCAATGCAAACCCTTTACCGATACAGATAAGCGGATCATCGCCAAAGGGAATGTACACGCCTCTGGGCAGGTTTTTCTCCAAATCCTCCCCTCCGCCCAGCGTTCCGGGTGAAAGGTTTCTGGATTCTCGAAGTACTTGGGACTGCGGTGCATCACCCACTGGCTGATCATGACGACCGTTCCGGCGGGCACAATGTAGTCCCCAAGGGGGCAATGCGCTCGGCGTAGTTCACCATCACCTTGCCATAGCCTTGAATGCGAGATTGATGGAACACAGGTTGAGCTAAACGCCGCTGCCACAGCCAAGAGTTGCCTTCATCTGTGAGCAGCTCTTCACCTAGCAGGGTTTTCAAAATCCGAAATCCCCGGCTCTTGATGAATTTCTCTCGGTCTCTCAGCACCTGCTCAATGTAGTCGGGATTGGTGATGAAGCAAGCAGGTGTTAAGCCCAGACGCATTGGCACAATGTCGGCATATTCACGGGCACACCGGGTTAAGAATCCTAATAGATCGTTTCTTAAATCAATTAAGCTGCCGACAATAGAGTTTTCTTGAGGTCCAGCGAGATCGAATATATCTTGAGTCATGGGAGTGCTCCTGATTGCATACCAGTTACCTTCGGATGTTTCGAGAGATACAGCGTTTTGGTTTTGAACCTTTCAAAGCCCTCCATAAAACGAGTCCAAGCCCAATCGAAATTGCAATGTCAGGTAGGTTAAAAGTGGGATAGCGCCAAGCTCCAATTCCAAAATCAATGTAGTCAGTTACACTTCCATCTCCTACGCGGTCAAGTAAATTTGCAAGTCCGCCACCGACACTCAGTCCAAGTGCAATCTTACTTGTAGGATAATTTCCTAAAATCTGTCTGAAGTAGAGGAGGACGATAAGGGCTAACAGACTGAGCCAGGGAACAATTGGGGAGCCTTTTAAGAAACCGAATGCGACTCCTGTATTTTCTTCCCGTGTCAGTTGAAGAAGGTTTCCAATTAAAGAGATTGGGACACCGAAGCTTAAGTGACGCTCAATCCAAAGACGTGCAACCCAGGTTATGAAAAGGGTTAGGGTGAATGTGGCAGCGATTAGAGGCATGGATATCTAAGGGTTTGATTGTGAGTACTAATTTTGTGTTGGCAAAGGCTTGCAGGCTCCAAGGTTTTATAATCTCTGGTAAAGCTGCACACAACGTCTGACAGTTCCTGCAAGTTCTGTGGTCTCTATGCCAATCTTTTACGGGTAATCCGTAAGCCATTGGCGATCGCTAAAAGTTCACTCGCCTCGTGAGCAAACACAGCAGCCGTAATTCCCAATAGACCAAGCAGCGCACCGGGAATCAAAACCGCCAACACCAAAATTGAAAACACAATGTTTTGAAAGCTAATCTGTTGGCTAGCTTTGGCAAGTTTCAAAGCATAAGCAACCCGACTGGGGTCATCTCCCATGAGCGCAATATCGGCAGCTTCAATCGCTGCATCTGTCCCGGCTGTCCCCATCGCTAAACCAACGGTTGCGGTTGCCAGTGCCGGAGCGTCATTAATGCCGTCTCCTGTCATCGCAACCGGACCATACTGCTGTTCTAGTTCTTGAATGGCTTTCACCTTGTCCTCGGGTTTGAGGTCAGCTCGAACTTCGTCAATGCCTAATTCAGCCGCGATCGCTTTAGCTGTGCGGGCATTATCTCCCGTCAGCATTGCCACCTTGACCTGCATCTTATGCAGTTGTTGAATCGCACGTTTAGCTTCTGGACGGGGTTCGTCACGAATGGCAAATAAGCCCTGAATGCGGTCTTTTGTTCCAGTCAGAACAACTGTCTTTCCCTCTGCTTGCAAACGCTCAATTTCGGGTTCCAACCTTTCTAAGGGAACACCCAGTTGCCGAAATAGCCCAGGACTGCCCACATAAATCGTCTGCCCTTCAATGTCGGCTTTCGCGCCTGCGCCCGTGAGTGACTGAAAGTTCTGCACATCTGTAATGGTAACGCCTTCTGCCTGCGCTTTCTCGACAATGGCTTTGGCAAGCGGATGTTCACTCAGATGCTCAATGCTGGCGGCACTACGCATCAGTGAGGCAGTTTCATTCGTGGTCGAAAGGACATTGGTGACAACGGGTTTGCCACGAGTGAGTGTCCCTGTCTTGTCAAACGCCACAACTCGAACCTTTGCCAGGTTCTCCAGATGAATGCCTCCTTTGATCAACACGCCTTCCCGACCGGATCGTCCAATCGCCGCAGAGATTGCAACAGGAGTAGAAATCACTAATGCACAGGGAGCAGCCGCAACGAGCAGGACTACCGCACGAACTGCCCAGGTAGTGAAGTTGGCTTTAATGAGGAAAGGAATAACTACCAACAGAAGTGCAACAACTAGGACGCTGGGGCTATAGCGGCGTCCAAAGCGGTCAATCCAGCGTTGAGCACTTGATTTGACACCCTGGGCTTCTTCAACCGTTTGAATGATTTTTTGTAGGGAGTTGGAGGCAAAGCTTGTCGTCGCCCGAACTTTGAGGACTCCGGTTGTATTAATCGTTCCAGCAAAAACTTTGTCACCAACTGCTTTCTCAACTGGAACCGACTCACCCGTCACCGCCGCCTCATCAATGCTGCTGGCTCCCTCGACAATCTCACCATCAGTCGGAATGCGTTCACCGGGACGTACCAGAAACACGTTGTCAATCTTGAGTTCCTTCGCAGGAATCCGCACTTCTCCCGTGTCCGTCAAAAGAGCGGCGGTTTCTGGTACTAAGTCTAGAAGAGCGCGAATGGCGGTGCGAGTCCGGGCAAAGGTGTATTCTTCGATCGACTCCGCTCCAGCATAAAGAAACACTAGGAATGCTGCTTCAAACCATTGCTCTAAGATGACCGCCCCTAGTGTGGCAAAAGCCATCAGCGCTTCAATACCAACTTCGCGCTCCTCAATGAATTCTTCCCAACCTTCCCGCGCCCAGTAATAAGCACCAATCAAAATAGCAAGCCCAAAGATGCTATTGGGAACATAGATCGGAACATTGAACTGACTCACGAGCCAGCCAGTCACCAAAAGTGCCCCTGCAATTAGCGCATTGCGAATCGGTGGAAAGGTGTACCACGGTCCAGAAAAGCCTTCGACCTCATCCAAATCGTCATCGTCGTGGTCTTCAATTGACTGCGCCTGGAGTTCTTCACGCTCATCTCGTTCAGTCATAGCATCACCCCTTAGCTGCTAATTTAGCATAATATCAGCAAATAATGATATGTTAATATAAAATTCTTGGATTTATCCAAATGTCTGCTAACAGTCATTGGTGACAAGTTAAGGCGATCGCGCATTAACGAATGCTCGGTTCTGTGCTAAGGTAGGACTCGCTGCAAATGTTAGCAATGCGAAACTAGCTAAGACTCCGGTAAATACTATCTTTGTAGGTGTACTCATATTCTTTTTTTACTCTCCATGTTTGTTCTGTCGATTCATTAGTTCTTGACAAACTAAAGCTATACTAAAATCTCTAGCCAGGTAGAGAGTCAAGTCGGTCAGCGCATTTTTGACTTCTGTACCCCAAAAGCAACGCCTTTTTCTCAAACTGTTGCCTCATAAGCCTTTCGCCAATTGACCTGAAAACTTAGGCTCTTCCAACCAACAGTTAGTAAAGTGGGGCAGAGTACGCGAGTATGCATTCAAGAAGAAGTCAGAATTCAGAATTCAGAATCGATTTGGTTGGGGATTCCGACCCGCAACCAATCGTTGACCACCAAATTTACAATTTTGGTGGGGGACTTAAACCCGTTTATTCATCCACCAGTCGCACAGAATTCTTACTGAATTCTGGCGACTGACTCCTGAATTCTTTCTTGTTAAACTCTACTACTTTTGGCGTGAAGTCGCTGTAGCCAAACAAGACAGCTGTAAGCGCAAAGGTTCTCTACTATTGCAAGTAATCTTTTCAGTGATGAGAGCGGATTCTGAGCAAGCGAGATGAGTTGGCGAGAATACCCAAGTCGGGCAAGGATTGTGCAGCAGCTGCAACGATGGGTGGCAAAAAGCCTAGCGCAGCCAGTAACAACCCGACAAGGTTGTACAACGCGGTGAAGGCAATGTTTCCCTTCACTACATACATAGTACGGTAGGCAACCTTAAAGAGTTCAGGTATGAGCGTCCAATCTTCGCGCAGCAGCGCTACGTGTGCAGCTTCAATCGCCACATCGGTTCCAGCTGCCCCCATAGCGATGCCGACGTCAGCTTGCGCCAGTGCTGGAGCATCGTTGACGCCATCTCCCACCATAACGACAGTATGACCTTTGGCTTGATAAGATTTCACAATGGCAATCTTATCTTCTGGCAAGAGGTTGGCGCGATAACTCACTCCTAAGCGTTCAGCGACAGCAGCGGCAGTTCGCTCATTATCACCGGTTAGTAGTTCAATATGCCGCACACCTAATTGATTTACAGCAGCGATCGCACCAGGAACTTCTGCTCGCAATGTATCAGCAGCAGCGAGAATGCCAGTTAGTTTGTCATCTATCGTTACAAACAGTAGCGTTTTTCCTTGCGCTTCCAGTTCGTCAACAATCGGGAAAGAGACTGAGGAATGCAGCATCCGTCGATTACCGACAGTCACAGCATGACTATTTACTTGTGCTCGCACACCCATGCCAGGAACGGCGACAAAATTAATAGGCTCATGCAGAGTGAGTTGGCTTTGTTGGGCAGCATTACGCACTGCCAAAGCTAGCGGATGCTCTGAGTAACGTTCAGCAGAAGCAGCAACTTGTAGTAACTCAGACTCAGAAATGTTTCTCAACGGTATCACATCAGTAATTTGCGGACGCCCCAAGGTGAGTGTCCCCGTCTTGTCAATCAACAACACGTCCGCACGGTCAAGAACCTCCAGATATTTACCCCCCTTAATCAGCAGACCGCGTTTGGCACCCGCGCCGATGGAAGCTAGCATTGCAATGGGAGTCGCAAGCGCCAAGGAACACGAACACGCCACAACCAATACAGCTGCTGTTGCTAGCGGATCGCGACGAACTACGAAGGTGAGCGTAGCAATGCCTATCACGATGGGCAGGAAGTAAGCCGAGAACTTGTCAGCTATGCGCTGCACAGAAGACCGATGCATTTCAGCTTCCTGCACTAGCTTAATTACACGCCCAAAAGTCGTGTCTGCACCCACATGAGTAGCACGAATACGCAGACTGCCCAAACTTGCTAGAGTAGCTGCAAACACATTGGCACCAGAACCAACCTCAACGGGTATGGACTCGCCTGTAATAGCCGCTTGGTCTACTGTGGCTTGACCGCTAATCACCTCACCATCAACAGGAATCTTGTCACCAGGTCGCACAATCACTGTCTCGCCAACTCGAACCTCACTCACCGGTAAAACCTGCTCTACACCGTTTCGTTCGACCCGTGCCATTTGAGGAGCCATCGCCGTCAAGTCTTTGACTGCTCGACGGGCACGTTCAGCCGTGAACTTCTCGGCATACTCACCGATGTACATGAAAAACACAACGACAGCAGCAGTAGCCCATTCTGCCACTGCCAATGCAGCTATAACGCCAAGGGTCATGAGCGTGTGAGAGGTGATTCTCCCTTTTAAGGTAGTTCGGATGACGTTGCGGAATATCGGATAGCCCCCAATCAAAACGATGGCTAAGCCAATGGGCCACGGGACGTATTTGGTCAAAGCTTCAAATAGTCCCAGCCGTTCGCCTACCACCGTGATGAATAGCACTGCACCAAAGACAACGCCAAACAAGACCAGAATGGTTCTAGTGAAATCACCGAGAGGTTGCTGTTTTGGCTTGTCTACAGTTTCCGTCGCCAGCGAATACCCAGCATCTATCACAGCGGAGCGGATGTCTGTTATGTCCACTTGAGTTGGGTCAAGTCGGACAACAGCTTTCTTGGAAGACAAGAAGACATCAACCGACTCAACACCAGGCAGTTTTCCAATAGCTTGCTGAACGTGTCGGGCACAGTCAGCACAGTCCATACCATTGACAGCAACCTCAAGAGTTTGCTGTTTCAACTCAGATCGCATCTCTACAGTGGGTGTAAGGATGGAATAACCCGCAGTTTCCACAGCTTTGTGAATCGCAGCTTCATCTACCTGAGTTGAATCAAATCGGACAACGGCTTTCTTAGAAGACCACAAGGCATCGACTGACTTGACACCGGGCAGTTTTCCGATAGCTTGCTGGACGTGTCGCGCACAATCGGCACAGTCCATGCCGTTAACAACTACCTCAAGAGTTTGCTGGTTAGACATAACTATTCTTCCTCCTGACAGTTATAGCGAGTGCATTCGTAAACCCCTTTTGCCACATCCGCTAGGATTCGATCGCTCAGATGCAGAACTGTGGCGACCCGTAAATCGCTAAGTTGATAGCGCACGTAACGACCTTCCTGCTTACTAATGACTAGCCCACAATCTCGCAAACACCCTAGGTGGTTGGAGGCATTCGACTGACTAAGACCAGTCACCGTTGCAATTTCAGTTACAGTCAATGGACCATCTCGCAGTACATCGAGAATGGCTAGCCGCGAAGGGTCAGAAAAACCGCGAAAGAGCTTCGCTTTCAAGCTGATAGCTTGAGATTGAGCATTAATAAGCATTAGCTTAAGTTGTCAGTTGTTTGTTAGGTCATATTTCAATTAAATTATCATATCATTAAATGCTGATATGACAGAGGGAATAAAAGAGCCAGAGAATTTACTCACTAGCTCTTTTATGTTTCTTTTCCTTGCTAGTCCACTAGACTGGTATGAGAGTCTGACCTCGCATTTGACGCACAGCATTTATGCACACTACGCAATCGCAGCCAAATAACGCTATTGCAGTATTACTCTCTTCCTCGGTGAATTCCACATTGGTGACTTGATTTGGTTGGAAGTTCTGCGCTACTTTCACCGCTGTTTTAGGTGCAGTCGCAGCAGTTTTGCTAAGCTGCATACATACAAAGCGATGGGTTGCTGAGTGGGGGTCACGTACACAGGAAAGACGGGTTCCCATAGAAGTTCCCGTTTGAGTTGCACTAGCCGGTTGGGTCATCATCACCATAGACAGCATAGACGCAAACAGTGCAGGGCTGGAAAGTAAGGCAAGGACAAATTTTTTGTTCATCTACTTAGAAACCTCTGTGACCACACAAGGTACGGCATCAATGTTTTCACACCAATTCCAGAAAAACGTTCTGGACTATGATGCTGGTATCGACAGCCAAGTTAAATTGCTTGGCTGTCCATCTTCACTAACATATCAGTGATAACTGATATTTCCTCAAATAGCAATAGCGCTTTGCGGATATTAACGAACTCTAAAACTCAAATCACCAAAACTAATCCCTTCTGCCTTCTGGATGTAAATGTAGCGCACTTTAAAATTCAACGCTTTACAGTACGCCATACCACTATTGTTAAGATTCCCAATCCTAAAACTACTGAAGCGGCGATCGCAGGGATATTCCACTCTTGCCTAGTCGCGCTAGCTATGGTTCTCTGTGTGGGTGTTTCAGCCTTGGACGGTGGTGCAGCCACACCCGCTGCAACCGTAACATCATACTTCATCTTAAACGGCTGGAAATTGCCTTCAGTTTTGGGCGTGCAGCTTAACTCCAATTGATAAATTCCGGTATTAGGAAAGACAATATCGGCTCCGGGAATCCCTTGATACTTTTCAGCAGCAATAGCTTTAACAGTAGGTTGTAGCACTGGTGAATCACTCTCTTTACGAGGTTGTGAGTAAACAGCCATTTGACAATTAGCTTCCTCTAGCGGCAGGATTTTTCCTCCCTTACGGGTAAGTGCAACCCAAGCTCTAGCAGGCTCAAGAGCTTTCGGGCTATGGTTAGGCTCAATGTGCCAAGTGCCAGCCACATTTCCCGATACCTGAATGTTGTGGGCAGCAGCAGGAGTGACAAATAAGGCAAGAAACAGTGTGCAACTTACAGTTTTATTGATACTTGATAGGTGAGGCATAAGTTTTTGTTTGTCACTTTGGCATGAAACAACTGCCTGCGTCAAAAGACAAGCTGTCAAACTTCACGGAAGCATATTCACTTTGGTAATATCAAGTATGTTGATTGCTTAAAGTTTGCAAACTATCTCGAATTAGAGAAATAGCACTAAAGCTCAGAAGGGTGACGACAAGTAAACTAGCTACTGCATCTGCCCACAGCCAATGCCAAAAATATACAGCAATAGCAGAAAGCAACACGCCAAAAGAACTAGCAGCATCAGCAGCACTATGTAGGAAAACTCCGCGCACATTCAGGTCATGGTGACTCTCTTCATGCAATAAATGAATATTGAAGCCGTTAATTACTATGCTCAGTACTGCTACAATTAGCATCGCTGAACCTTTTACTGGCTCTGGGGATTGTAAGTGGCCAATAACTTCCCAGACAATTAGAAGTGCGATCGCCATCAAGCTCAAGCCATTCAGCAACGCCACCCAGATTTCTACGCGCTGGTATTCAGAAGTCGCCTCACCTATGAAATGACCTTGTACAAACCAGGTTACTAACATTGTCAATCCTATACTCAATAAATCTGAAAATAAATGCCCTGAACCTGCTATTAGTGATAGGCTATTGCTCCATATACCAACTCCTAGTTCTATCAAGAAGATGCTACTCCGCAGTCCCAAAACGTACATGAGTAACCGTAATTTTCCTGTACTTTGTTTAACTTCTATTTGCAGTAAATGCATTTTTCGCACTTTAAATCAGTAGAATAATTGTCAATGCCAAAGCATTTCGTTAATGAAAGTATCATTTTGATGTAGTAACCTGAGGACTGATGACGGTTTAAGCAAAATTTGTTACTGTTAGTTCCAAATCACTATTGAGTAACTGCGATCCGTAGTCGAACAGCCCGCTCTTACGCTTTTCTGTCAATTGCAGCAGCAGTTGTCACTATTGCTCTGAAGTTTGGGCTTACCTGCTAACAGGGTCAGTGGGACTGCTTTCCCATGCCATTGAATCTTGTGTGAATTTAGTGGCAGCACTGGTGGCAGTGTGAGCTTTAACCTATGCTGCCAAACCAGCCGATGCCGAACACACGTTTGGGCATTCCAAAGCTGGGTACTTCTCCAGTGGTGCAGAAGGCACGTTGATTTTGGTGGCAGCCATTAGCATCGGCTTTGAAGCCTGGGAACGCTTGTTTCATCCAGAACCGCTCACTCAACTGGGATTGGGGTTGGCACTCTCCTTAGCAGCAACGGCAGTCAATGGTGCTGTCGCCTTCATAGCTAAACAATTCAGCATCTAACCATTTGACTCATCCAAATGTTCTGTAATAGAGCGATACAGGTTGATGACGTGACTGTCAGCCAATCTATAATAGACTTTCCGACCTTCTCTACGATAACTGACTAAACGCATAGCTTTCAATAATCGCAGTTGATGAGAAACAGCTGATTCTGTCATTTTTGTTAATGCCGCTAAATCACAGACACATAATTCTTGGCTAAAAAGAGCGGATATAAGGCGTAGACGGTTTGTATCAGCCAACATCCCAAATACTTCTGCCATCTGCTGTGCCTTGGGAGTTGGTAGGATTTCCGTCTGATTTGAACGTACATTATCTAGATGCACTATGTGAGTGTCACAGGTTGGTGCATCAGAACTAGTGAATAGGTCGAAGTCTTGCTTTCCTTTGTGCTTATCCATAGGATAACTCAATGATTTTCAATCTCAATCTTAACTTAAATTGAATAGTTATTCAGTTGTAGAACTATTCAAGTATTATATAAGAAAATTAGTTCTGTTGCCTTTTTTATATAGCTGCCATGGCTCAAAACCCTTTCAAAGCAGGTAATTGGCATGAATTGCGGATTTTTTGGTTATTTATGATACTAATACAATTGACCAATCTCTAATTCGGCTCAAACATAGTTTTTTATAATTCTTTAGGCGCTGTCAGCAAAGGACACGTTGCAGTGCATACTCACAACCCTATAGGAATTCTCTGAAATGCAAGTAAAAAACGCTACAAAAATACCTTTCAAATATTCTTGTTAGCCAATGATTATAAGTAGTTATGTTTCAGAATAAACACTAGCAAAAGAATTGTTAGTTTTCTAAAGATTGTTTGTTGGCAATCACATTTTTTGTAAAGTAAGCTTAAAAAGAAAAGTTTGGAGATGTCGAACTGAAATAAATTGACGACAAGTCAATCAAAAAGACCATTTACCGTAATAATTTAGGAGGATTTTACTTCATGATGATAATCATGAAATCTGGCAGTTTGTCAGAAGAAATCGAGCGAGTTATTCAAGAAATTCGTAGTTGGAGTATCACACCTGAAAAATCTGTGGGTTACCACAAAGTGGTGATGGGTTTGGTAGGTGATGCGACGGAGATTGACAAATATAAATTTAAAATTTGATTCCCTCTGTTGAGTAGGTTCTTCGGGTTGAAAAAGCCGTATGTGAGTCTGTGCAAATGAGGAATTTGCAGCTTTGATCGACAATGCACTCGCAATACCCTTAATATATCTGCAATCGCTGTATTGCGATTGGTGGAAATTGACAAATTGTTTACATCATTCGCAAAGGCTACTACAATCAACTCCTTGCGGTTAACATACAAGCCTTGCAAGAGTCTGTTGTAGAAGTTGTGCCGGAGTTTGCCGAGCGCGATCTAATTCAGCTTGCAGGATGCTGTCAAAGATGCTGCGAGCCGATCCTCTGCTACTTTATGGCAGTAGCATAAAAATAGAATTAATACGTATTATCACTTAAACTGTGATAAGGAACTGCACCTTTTCAACAAGCAAGTACAAACACTTACTACATCTGATGCTCAGTTTAATTTCGTCTCTTATTTAAGGAGAATTACAGTGTCACAAGTTGAAATCCCAATGCAAGACCAGTACAACAATGGTGAACAGAATTCAGTCATTCCAGAAACCACATTGATAGGAAATCCTGAAGAGCCAGTGGTACTACCAGATAAAAATCGACCTGGATACTGGCTAATCGGGGACCGAGCTAGTTTTGTCGCAACTAGTGACGATACCAACGGGCAATACTCACTCTTCGATTTCTATACTGTTCCACAGGGCGGTCCTTTTCCCCACATCCATGGTTCGGAAAAAGAGTTTGCCTACATCTTGGAAGGAGAAATCTCTTATCAACTCAATGATGAAACTTTTACAGCAACTCCTGGAACATTTGTTAATAAAAACCCCAATGAAGAAGATGTTCATACATTTGCTAATTTGGGAGACACACCATCGCGTCACTTAGAGTTTGTTTTACCTTCAGGTATAGAGAACGCATTTGCAACAGTCGGTGTACCTGGCTCAGTCTTAGTTCCAAAAACCTGGTTTAATAAGATGTAAGCCTTAGTAGACCAGGTTTTGAGATTATCAAGTTGATTGTCAATAGTTTTAGCCTATTGATAATCATTTAACAAAAAATCAAGGATTTAAAAAATAAATTTCCTTCCTTTTACGTTCATTTGATTCGCAAACCAAGATGTGTGTACACGGTAGCTTGTGGGAGTGGGAAATGCTAAAGCCAGTTGCACAGAAGTAACAATATAAGTTATCAAATCTGCTAGAGCGGATGCTAAAAATATCGCTAACCTTTTGGCAATTCCTAAGAATGTACCAGAAGGGCTGGACTGACTTGCAGAAACTTCTAAATAATTTTTTACCAAAAAAGAGTTACTATTAACCCAAAATTAATCAAATCTTTTCCCTAACTTGAACAACATCTCCTAATGTGTGAATGCAAATAAAACAAGTTCATAAGAAATTTTCATGTCCTTGAAGCACAGACAAATTATTATTCCTGCTGCCATTGCCAGTGCAGCGATACTTGCTGTAGGAGCAGCTTTCGCTCAAAACATAGCAAGAGAACGCTTACAGTCAGTTCAACAGGCTATTAATCCTGGTCGCGCCAAAAACGTCATTTTGCTGATTGGTGATGGCATGGGCGATTCCGAAATCACAATTGCTCGCAACTACACAGTTGGTGCTGGCGGTCGGCTGGCTCTTGATACGCTGCCTCTAACCGGAGCAATGACAACCTACTCAGTGTTAGAGACTAACCCTAAAAAGCCTGATTATACCCCTGAGTCAGCTTCCACAGCAACTGCTTGGTCAACTGGCTATAAAACGGCGGATGGTCGGATCTCAACTGCACCTGGCACTGATGAGGATTTGACGACAATTCTTGAGCTAGCGCAAGCAGCAGGCTACCGCACTGGGAACGTGACCACTGCCGAGCTAACAGATGCTACACCCGCAGCGCCGATGTCTCATGTGAACAGTCGAGTTTGTCAAGGTCCTGCCGATATGGCACAGTGTCCCCAGGACAAGAAATCGGCTGGTGGTCCTGGCTCAATTGCTGAGCAGTCAGTCGATCGCGGGGTTGATGTTCTTCTGGGCGGAGGTAAGGCACGTTACGAGCAGGCGATCGACGGCGGTTCGTATGCGGGTCAAACTGTAATCCAGTCGGCAATTGCCCAAGGCTACCAAGTCGTCACTGACAAAGTAGGTCTACTCGCAGTGCAGCCCGGTCAGAAGCTACTGGGTTTATTTACCAATGGCAACATGAGCGTTGAATGGACTGGTTTACCAGCTGCCAAACCCGCTAGTGGACCGCAACGTTGTCAAGAGAACCAGCGACCATCGAACGAACCTAGTCTGGCTGAAATGACGAGTAAGGCAATCGAACTTCTTGACCAACAGGTTAAGCACTCAAGGCATTCGGCTAGGGGCAGTGGGCACAAAGGCTTTTTCCTGCAAGTTGAGAGTGCTTCAATTGACAAGCGGGACCACGTATCCCAGCCCTGTGAGCAAATCGGCGAAACCGTCAACTTCGATGGTGCGGTGCAAGTGGCACTCGACTATGCCAAGCAGAACCCCGATACGCTGATTATAATTACAGGTGACCATGCTCACACCAGCCAAATCGTTGAGAACGACGCTGCACCTGCTGGGTTTTCTAGCAAATTAATCACAAATGAAGACCAGACAATGACCGTTACTTATGGAACCGGTGAGACACCAACTTCTCAGGAACACACTGGAGCGCAGATCCGAGTTGCAGCCCAGGGACCACAAGCGGCTAACGTCGTAGGCGTAATTGACCAGACTGATATCTTCCGTATCATGGCTCGTGCGCTCGGCGTGGAGGAGAGGTAACATCTATATCAGGTCAGGTGCAGGCAAAAAGCTATCCCCAACTTTCAGCCAGAATCCGCGTAGCGAAGAGCTCGCGGAGTGGCTCAATCAAGTTATCTAACAGCAAATGAAAAGATTATGTAAAATGAGGAAAATACAACTGTCAAAGTAAACAAATAAATTATACATCTTTTGGTAGATGTATTGAAAAATCTAGAGTGTGAATATCCGCAAATATCTCCGCACCAAATTCTGTTTTCCTAGTTTCTGTACCAGGATGTAACTTTCATCAAAACAAAATACACTGGAATCAGTAAAAGCTATGACTCCAGTGCAATTTGTGCCTAATGATATTTTTTGACAATGTATGGTGTTAATAATTAACGCTCAAAGACCGCTCCAACTGCCTTACCATTACCTACAACTGACGAAGTTCGTGGCAATAAAATCCTACCAAATTTAGCATACAATGCGGGTAAAACTACGAGTGTCAATGCCGTAGATGTAAACAAACCACCTAACACCACGATAGAAAGAGGTTGTAAAATTTCCTTTCCAGGACCACTTTCAAAGACTAGCGGTGCTAATCCTAAAGCTGAGGTAAAAGCCGTCATCAAAATGGCGTTGAGTCGTTCCATCGTACCTTTAACCAAGATTTCTTTAACAGGCATTCCTTCAGCAAATTTGGTGTTGTAGTTATCCACCAGCAGCAACCCGTTGCGGGTAGCCACTCCAAACAGGGTGACAAAACCAACCAAAGAAGCAATGGAAATCACACCTCCAGTCAAAGCTACAGAAAATATACCCCCTACCAAAGCCAAAGGCAAGTTAATCATAATCGTCGCGGTAGAGGGAATAGATTTGACTGAAAGGTACATAATAACCGTAATGACCACGAAGGCGATCGCACTAAATATTAAAATGTTTTGTGTAGCACGTTCTTCTGCCTCAAATTGCCCTGCATACTGGATAAAGTAACCATCTCTTATCTGTACCTGTCGCTTAACTTTGTCTTGAATTTCACTGACAATAGAGCGCACATCTCTACCGCTAGTATTAGCAGAAACCACAATCAAACGGGAAACATTTTCTCTATTAATAGTGTTAGGACCAGTGCCATTGTCAATTTTGGCAACTTGTGCTAAAGGAATTTTATTCCCGTTTGGGGTATCGACGAGTAAATTACGAATAGTATCCAGGTTTTGACGTGCATCTGGTTTTAACCAGACAACTAGGTCAAAAGTTTGTTGCTTTTCCAAAACTTGGGAAACCACCCTCCCATTAAGAGCAGTTTCCATGATTTCCGCAATTTGTCCCACTGTCAAACCATATCTACTAGCTGCATTGCGGTCAAATTTAATTTGAATTTGTTCGACGGGTACTTGAGGTTCGAGTTGTAAATCTACAAGACCTTCAACACTTCCCATAATCTCATTGACCTGTTGCCCAATGGTGCGGAGTTGTTCTAAATCAGATCCGAAAATTTTGATCGCAATAGCACTCCTAACTCCAGACAACACCTCATCCATACGGTGAGAGATGAAACCTCCTATATTCGGTGCGACCCCTGGTAATTTACCAAATTCAGACCGCAACTTTTCAATTGTTCCCTCCCTGTCTTTCATTCCTTCGTCACTTAACTCAATATCTACGTGTCCTAAGTTCACCCCTGCTGCTTCCGCATCTCCTAAGGCACGTCCAGAACGCAACTGCACGTAAGGAAATCTAGGGTCATTTTTTAGTGCCGCCTGAATTGCTTCTCCTGCTGCATTTGTAGCCTCCAAAGATGTACCCGGATAAAGTGAGATAGTATTCACCAAAGTTTGCTCCTGAAACTCTGGTAAAAACACCCGCCCCAATGAGGGAACAATCGCAATAGCTGCTACTAAACTAGCAATGGCTATAACTATGATAATTCCAGAGTATCGCAGAGAGAATCCTAATAAAGGATGATAAAGCCGCTTGAAAAATCTTGCTACCCAAGGTTCCCTTTCTGGCAATTGACCGTATGGCAGCAAGATAGCGCATAAAGCTGGAGTGACCGTTAGCGCAATGAGACTGGAAGCTACAACTGCTGCTATGTAGCCAAGACCCATCGGTATAAAAATGCTACCTTCAACGCCCGTTAAAGCAAAAATTGGGGAGAACACAATCAGGGTAATAATAGTAGCTCCAAAGACCGAATCGCGCACTTCTTGACAGCCATCAAAGACAACATCTAAAACAGGACGTGGTCTGGGGGAATGTTTATTCTCTCGCAGGTTACGGTAAACATTTTCGGCATCGACAATTGCATCATCAACAGCTGAGCCAATGGCTACTGCTAACCCTCCCAAAGTCATAGTATTCAAACCCTGTCCCATCCAATTAAGTAACATTACTCCTACTAGTAAAGACAGTGGAAGGGCAGTTAAACAAACAGCTAGGTTGCGCCAATTCATTAAAAATGGGATCAGGATGAGGGCAACAATAATGCTGCCTTCAACTAAAGCTTCTCTAACATTTTCAATCGAAGAATCGATATAGTTTTCTTGACGGAAGGTTGCAGTCACTTTAACATCTTTAGGTAAGCCTGCTTTAATCTCTGACATCGCTGCTTCTATCGCATGAGTGACAGTGGGGGTATCGGCTTGAGGCTGTTTGTTAATCATCACAATAATTGCCTTTTCACCGTTATAACTACCATCTCCTCGCTTGATAGCTGCACCAATTTGTACGTCTGCAACATCTGATATTTTGACAGGTGTTCCATTGCGGGCTGCGATCGCTGATTGCTGTAATTCCTCGATAGATTCAATCCGCCCAATGCCCCGAATTAACTTTTCTCTGTCAGGAGTGATTAAATAACCACCGGGAGCATTGACATTGGCAGCATTGGCTGCTTTCACCACGTCTTCCAGAGAAACATTAAACGCTCTTAGCTTTGCGGGATCGACCAAGACTTGATATTGCCGAACGTCCCCTCCATAAGCTACGACTTGACTTACGCCAGGGACAGCTAAGAGGCGGTTTGTCACTTGCCAATCGACAATGCGCCGCAGTTCCATTAAAGAAGTACTACGAGAAGTGAAGGCGTACTGTAACACAGTCCCGATTGGGGAACTTGTGGGGGAAATTTGCGGCGTTTCCACTCCTTCAGGTAGCTTACTTTGAGCTTGTTGCAATCGTTCTGTAACTAGCTGTCGAGCTTGATAGGTATTCGTTCCCCAGTTAAAAATGATTTTAACAACGGATATTCCCGATGCACTCGAAGAGCGTACCTCTGTCACTCCTGGAGTTCCATTGATAGCACTTTCAATTGGTAAAGTGACTAAAGATTCAACTTCCTCTGGTGCAAGCCCTGGTGCTTCAGTTTGAATTTCGACTTGGGGCGGCGCAAAGCTAGGAAAGACATCCAAGGGCATTTGGATAATTGTTTGGAATATCCATAAAGTGACAACAATTGCACCTAAAATAACTAGCCAGCGGCGAGCGATCGCCCATTTGATAATGGCACTTAGCATTGTTATTAAATATTTTTAAATTATTTTATTTCCGATTCCTAAGGTTTGAATCCTGATAACTACTGTGATGGTTCTCAATCCATTTTGGATATTCCTCTGTAAAAACGACTTCTACGTCAGGAACTGAGGTGAAAACGGATTTGATTTCATTTCCCAATTGTTGTAGCCATGTTTGATAAGCAGCATCACTAAGTTGAATACGTGATTTTGCTATATCAACCGCTGCTTGAGTGCGTTTCAGTAATGTACCAGAAACGCAACGAATGGTTGTAGGTAGCTTGGCAATCGAGTTGGGCATAGTGCTTTAATAGTCTTTGAGTATTGAGTGAAGGGACTTGAGAACGTGCAGGCATTGCTTTTGGTCTATGGCACTACTGTGCCACAATATACTATTGTAAATGCATACACCACTTATTTTTACATAGAGAAATGAAATTGAGATGAAATTGCGTTTAGTTAACCCTCTTTTTAGAGAAAGCCCTAGCTGAATGTTCAACGGCAAATGCTTACACTACTTGTAGCTTTGCATATCAATGGTAAATTACTTTACACATATTTACTAGTTTGACTTATTGTACCAAGCTTGTCGCCACTGCTTCATTTGGTCAATCTCTTTTTGCTGTGAAGTCACAATCTCCGTCGCCAATTGCTTGATTTCAGGACGCTTAGACTTATTCAAGGCATCTTTAGCCATTTCCACAGCGCCTTCATGATGGACAATCATGGCATTCATAAAGCGCAGGTCGAACTCAGCATTGGCAAGTCCCAAATCCTCATCCATTGCCATACTTTTCTGTTGTTCTTTTGACATGGGTACGACAGATTTACCTTCACCACCATAGGCAACAGGCTCTGCACTCGCTTTGGGATACCAAGCTTGTCTCCACGAACGCAACATCTCGTTTTCTTCTTTGCTTTGAGTCACAATAATGTTGCGTGCCAAACTCTTAATTTCAGAGCGTTGGGATTTTTGCAGCGCTTCTTTTGCCATTGTAATTGCACCTTGGTGATGCAATCTCATCGCATCAATGAACCGCAAATCATAGTTAGCATCAGCCGGACCATTATCCATGCTATGATTCATGCCGCTACCATGATTCATGCCGCCACTGCCATGATTCATCTGCTTGTCGTTGACATCGGTTGCGGTGGTATTTGGGGCTTGGCTTTGGTTTTGGTCAGCCGTTGTAGAACAGGCTGTCAGCACGCCGCTTGTTAAGGAAGCGAGTGCTACAAAGCTAAACGCAAAAAAACCAGTTTTCCAAGAAATAGGTTGCATAGACTTGAAATTCATCTCAGGCTTACCAAGAAGTTATATTTTTCTATTTTGAACTCTCCAGTTAACTGGAGTGTCAACTATTATGTCTTGCTAAATTAGCTGAATATTAGAGCAAAATAGCAAGTTTGCTATTGGAGCAATAGAACTGCACTAATTGTTTAGTATTGCAAAGAAAAATGAAATTAGGATGAAATTCTTGTACCTGGTAGATCGTTGTAGCGACCCATATACAGGTCGCTACATATAGGAGTTATGTCGTTGTGGGCTAGCGTTATCAGCACTATCGGTTGGTTTACAGATACTCTTTTCCCCCTGCTGACCGCTTCTAGCGCCTCTAGAATTCCAGAGTTTTCTTAGGGTTTGCGGTTAACTGCTTCACACCCCTCCAGGGTCAGCCAGCAACGGAGGCGGTAGCGCTTTCAGGTACTACCGCACTACCCGCTCAATTACTCTGAATCATTCTCTGGATTAAGAAGATTGCGTTCAGGCTCAGGGGTATTTGCAGCCGAACCTGCCGCAGCTGCCCCGACATACTCTATATTGTAGATATCTTTGAGCCAGGTGCGTAGCTGATTGATTTCGCTTACTTGCTCAGTAACAACATTGGCAGCTAGGTTGACAAATTCTACGTGGTAAGCGCGATCGGTAATCTCCCCAGCTAAGATGATAGCGCCCCAATGGTGTGAGGCTAAAGTCTTCATGAATGTGATATTGAAATCATCTCCACTTAGCGCTGATAACTGACTGATTACATTTTGACCAAACCTGTTTGGTGTTGGTGAGTATGTAATGCCATACCAGTCACTCAGCCACGACTGCATTGTTTGAATCTCTTGCTGTTGAGCGGTGATGACCTGCTGACAAACCGATTTCAAGTCTTCAAGTGTAGCTTTCTGTAAACATACCTCTGACATCTCAATCGCAAAGTTGTGACCGTCAATCAAATCCCGCAGAAGCCGAATTTCAAGTTGCGTCAGCCTGTTTCTTGGAGCAGGTTGGCTTGCTACTATCGGCTCAATCGCAATAGTAAAAGCACCTAAGGCGGGTGTCAGGGCTAGAATCACTTGTAAGCTGATGCTAGCTGTTAAACGTGGTAGTGAGTTTTTGTTGTTATGCAACATCTGTTTTATTTTTAAGGATGCCTTTTTCATCCTGAAAAAAGTAAATGAAACAGCAAAACTTACACATGAGTTACCATTACAGGAATTGGGCAGATCTAGATGGTAAAAAACCTTTGAGTTACTAAAGCGTTTGACCAACACTTTGGGTTAAGCCATGCTTAGAACTAAAGAGAGCTACTGCTAACTTCTTGTTAAAAGTGCTAGTTAATTCCTGCTTATGCCAATGTTGTAACACTAAACTTAATACTGGGAACACCAAATATAAATTAGCCTAGTGTGGCATTGGATTTGGTAATAGAAACACGAGCTTTGTAGGGAAGCAGTAGAATATTGTTCAGGTTAGCATACTAGGCTTGGCACCCAGTATATTGTTTGTTATACGTGTACTCATGCACTCCTCATGTTGTTGCCTGATTGTTGTATTGAGCTTTCAATCAAAACACTACAAACAAGAATTGTTGAACTAGAACAACCTTTTTTTCTTATCCCTAGATTTTGGGATGACCAGCGTCAACAATGTAGCAACTAAAACTAAAAACAGATTAAGATTATGTAGAGTAGAGCGCTTCTGTCTATAGATACAAATGTTTTTTATGTATTTGTAACTACCTCAGAAAAAAATTTCATCTTAATTTCATTTCTTTATGCTTAATGACTTGCAATGTTTGCAAAGCAGTGTATATTTTTGTTTTCATATGCTAATGAAATTCTGGTGAAATCTTGATCGAACAGACGCTAAAAGCGTTAGACATACAAAAATGAAATCAGCATGAAATCGTTATCCTTGTAATTCTTACTACAAATAAACAGTTATGCATAGAGAAATGAAATCAGGATGAAATGAGTATCGTTCATTAGAAATAAATAATTATCACGTCATTAGGAAGACGCGATCGCACTCATTAGTTCTTAATGTAAGGGCGAAGAGGTATAAATGCTGCCTCTTGTACAACTAATATCAAATCCGTTTGTATCGAAATTCTTTCTCTATCCTCTCTCTGGTGCGATCTGGTGCGTCTGGAGCGGTTTTTTAATCATTCAAATACTACCGGATTTGATATAGTGTCTTTTAGTAGGAGTTAGATTATGGCAGTATCTCAATCTCACCAATCCCTGCTTGAAACTTGCATTCAGAATTGTTTTGATTGCCTGCGTGATTGCGAAAACTGTGCCGATGCCTGCTTAAGTGGCGATATGGTACAGATGATGGTTCAGTGTATCAAGCTGTGCCGAGATTGCGCTGACACTTGCGATCTGTGCGCCCGTTTCATGTCTCGCAATTCGGCTCTCCATGCTCAAATGTGTAAGATCTGTGCTGAAGCTTGCGATCGCTGTGCGGCTGAGTGTGAAAAGCATGACCACGACCACTGCAAACGCTGCGCCGCATCCTGTCGCCGTTGCGCTGAATCCTGCCGTCAAATGGCTGGAGCAATGGCATAAGTTGCGTTTGCAGGCTTCAACTATGATGAAGTAAGAACATAAAACTGAAAGCGTAAGGGGCACGTCATTACCGTGCCCTTTGTCGTACAAGTTTGTAATAATGAAGCACGCTTAAACTAGGCTACCTTATCCTCCCTTTGATAGATCTTCAAAATTTGCTTTCGCTCCCCCTTGACTCTCCAGTTTGCTGGAGACTTCAAAATGAAAGTAATTCATAGCAAGAGGATTGAAATCATAACTTTACAACTTAAAGTTCCCAACATGGCGTGTTCGGCTTGTAGTGAAACGATTGCAAAAGCAGTCAAAACGGTTGACCCTGCCGCAACCGTTCAGGCTAACCCAAAAACGGGCGTTGGTCAGCATTGAGACTCAAGCATCTGAGGCGATTGTGAAACAAGCTATTACTAACGCAGGTTACTCAGTCGCCTAGCCGCCAATATTCCTAAATACCGAATACTAGTGCGTGTTAAGGAGTCACTTAATGGAAAATACTACACTTAAGTTGCTCGGCATGAGTTGTGCCTCTTGTGCCAGCAACATCGAAGATGCAATCCGCTTAGTTCCAGGAGTTGAGGCGTGCAGCGTTAATTTTGGTGCGGAACAAGCCACTGTCACCTATGACAAGAGCAAAACTAATGTAGCGGAGATTCAGGATGCAGTTGATGCAGCTGGATACTCAGCTCAGCCCATACAAGACGACGTACTTGCAAAAGAAGATGATGCGGAACGGCTTGCACGGCAAGTCGAAAATCGGGACTTGACCCGCAAAGTTTGGGTCAGCGCCATCGTCAGTGTAGTTCTGGTCATTGGTTCGCTGCCTGCCATGACGGGATTACAGATTCCTTTTATTCCCATGTGGCTGCATAATCCCATGCTCCAGCTCGTACTGACGGCTCCAGTGCAGTTCTGGGCTGGTGGTGCTTTCTACGTCAATGCTTGGAAAGCTCTGAAGCGCCATACGGCAACAATGGATACGCTGGTGGCGATCGGCACGGGGACGGCTTATCTCTACTCTCTGTTTCCCACTTTCTTTCCCCAGTGGTTCATGGCTCAGGGACTTCGACCAGATGTGTATTATGAAGCAGCGGCTGTCATCATTGCACTCATTTTGCTCGGACGACTGTTGGAGAATCGCGCCAAGGGACAAACCTCCGAAGCGATTCGCAAGCTTGTAGGCTTGCAAGCAAAAACAGCGCGGGTGATTCGCAATGGTAAAGAGGTGGACGTTCCCATTGCTGAAGTCGTTTTGGAAGATGTCATTCTGGTGCGTCCTGGTGAAAAAATCCCGGTCGATGGAGAGATCGTTGAGGGTTCTTCAACCATTGATGAGGCGATGGTAACAGGCGAGAGTGTGCCTGTGAAAAAGCAACCGGGTGATGAAGTGATTGGAGCCACAATCAATAAAACCGGAAGTTTTAAGTTTCGAGCAACACGAGTCGGTAAAGATACATTCTTGGCGCAGATTGTCAAGCTAGTGCAGCAAGCGCAAGGTTCAAAAGCACCGATTCAGCGATTGGCAGATCGCGTCACCGGATGGTTTGTGCCTGCGGTCATTGCCATTGCGATCGCCACGTTCATCATCTGGTACAATGTTATGGGCAACGTCACGATGGCATTAATTACAACTGTGGGTGTGTTAATTATTGCTTGCCCGTGTGCCCTTGGCTTGGCAACGCCAACTTCTATTATGGTGGGAACGGGTAAGGGTGCAGAAAATGGTATCCTCATTAAAGGGGCAGAAAGTCTGGAACTCGCGCACAAACTCAAGACTGTCGTTCTCGACAAAACGGGTACAATTACGCAAGGTAAGCCCACCGTCACCGACTTTGTAACTATCAACGGTACAGCCAATGGCAATGAGCTAAATCTTCTGCGCCTTGCAGCATCCGTCGAACGCAATTCAGAGCATCCTCTAGCTGAAGCGGTCGTAAATTATGCCCAATCTCAAGGTGTGCAGTTAACTGATGCACAGGAGTTTGAAGCAATCGCTGGTAGCGGTGTACAAGGGTATGTGTCAGATCAATGGGTACAAATTGGCACTCACCGTTGGATGAACGAGTTAGGAATTGATACAGGTGCATTGCAGGAACATTGGGATCGTTTGGAGTATCTCGGTAAGACGGTTATCTGGATTGCGGTAAATCGCAAAGTCCAAGGGATTATGGGCATTGCCGATGCGGTGAAACCATCTTCTGCAAACGCGATTCGCACATTACAGAAAATGGGATTGGAAGTAGTCATGTTGACCGGGGACAATCGCCGCACAGCCGAAACGATCGCTCGTGAAGTAGGTATCAAACGAGTTTTTGCCGAAGTTCGCCCGGATCGGAAAGCCCAGACAGTTGAGAAACTTCAGTCGTCAGACCAAATTGTGGCAATGGTCGGGGATGGCATTAATGATGCACCAGCGCTGGCTCAAGCCGATGTCGGGATAGCAATTGGCACAGGTACAGATGTGGCGATCGCAGCTAGTGACATCACCCTCATCTCCGGGGATTTACTGGGGATTGTTACCGCCATTCAACTCTCTCGTGCCACGATTCGCAACATTCGTCAGAATCTCTTCTTCGCCTTTATCTATAACGTCGCTGGTATTCCAATTGCAGCAGGAATTCTTTTCCCCTTCTTCGGTTGGCTGCTTAGCCCCATTATTGCAGGTGCAGCAATGGCGTTTAGTTCCGTCTCCGTAGTAACAAATGCGCTGCGTTTGCGAAATTTCCGACCTAAAACAATTGGTTGAATAAATCACAGTGAGTAGTAACGATGCTGAAGAAAGCAACATTTTTCGCAACTTTGACAGGATTGGGATTTTTGCTAGGAGCCATTTCCGGCGCATTAGCGTAGCTTGCAATGTAGTTAGATTCGCCAACGGAGGCGTTTAAATAATGAACAAAAGAGTCATCATTGGCAGTATTGCCAGTTTGGGATTAGTGCTTGGAATTGCTTCAAACTCCGCAGTTGCACAAATGTCCCACGAACAGATGCAACCATCTCAAACAAAGCAAACGGGTCAGTTCCGTCGTATCGAACAATCCTTATGGGCAAAAGGAGCCGTTACTGCTGGCGGATTAGGATTGATAGGACTGGAGTTATGGTGGTTTTTGCTGAGTAAGCCAAAGTCGCAAAAAGCACAATCAAAGCAGGGCATCCAGGAGGTAACAATTACCGTTGATGGTGGGTATGAACCAAGCCAAGTGGTAGTTAATACAGGTCAAAGAGTCCGACTCAACTTCTACCGCAAAGACCCCAGCAGTTGCCTTGAAGAAATTCGATTTCCTGATTTCCATATTGCCCAAGAGCTACGCCTGAACAAAGTGACTCCGATTGAGTTTACTCCCAACCAACCAGGAACTTACACCTTTACCTGCGGCATGAATATGTTTCGCGGTGTCTTGGAGGTTAGGTAGCGTGCAGAATAGGGGGTTTCCTCCACGCGCTGTTACCGAATCCTTCGGGGTGAAAACAGGCGAAAATAGTTAATTTTAAAGGATTTAGAATCATGGGGTTTTACTCACAAGTTATTTTACCGCGCTTTTTAGATTGGAGCTTATCAGACCCAAATTTAGCCAAATACCGTCAGGAACTACTCGTAGATGTCAAAGGAGAAGTTCTAGAAATTGGTTTTGGAACTGGATTAAATCTCGCCTTCTATCCTCCACATATTCATAAAATTACTACTGTGGATGCAAATCCTGGTATGAATGCTTTGGCAAAAAAGCGTATTAGTAACTCGAATATAACAGTTGAGCAATTAACGCTATCGAGTGAAAATTTACCAATATCAAATAATACTTTTGATAGCGTTGTTAGCACTTTTACATTATGCAGCATTGCCAATGTAGAGCAAGCACTTCAAGAAATTTACCGCATCCTCAAACCAGGTGGTAGGTTTTTCTTTTTGGAACATGGGTTAAGCGATAAACCTAACATACAGGTTTGGCAACATCGGCTCACACCTATTCAAAAAGTAATAGCGGATGGATGTCATCTCAATCGAAACATTCGGGAATTGGTAGAGGAGCAATTTGATGAGGTTGAACTTAAACAATTTACACCTGAAAAAATGCCAGATATTATGGCTCATCTATATAAAGGAATCGCAACTAAGAGCGCAGCATGAATGATCCCGATAAAAAATGGTAATTACTTGACAAGCAAAAGTGAATAATTTGACGTTTAGTCTTAACCCTCTAGTTAACTAGAGAGTTTATATGATAAAGCAAAGTAAGAGGTTTAGCGAGGGGCTGTTAAATATGTTACTCAAAGAACAAGGAAAACAAATTGGTGTTGTTGCTAAAGAAAGTGGTGTACCGATTAAAACTATTCGTTACTACGAAGAACTGGGCTTGCTCAAGGCTTCGGATCGAACTGAGGGTGGATTTCGATTATTTAACTCAAATGTTTTTGCCCGCCTAAGCTTTATCAAGCGTGCCCAGAGCCTTGGATTGAGCTTGTTAGAGATTAAAGAGTTTTTGGATGTGCATGACCAAGGGAATTTACCCTGCGACCACATCCAAGCAAAACTGAATGATAAAATTGCAGCAATCGAATACCAAATCGAACAGCTACAAGTATTGAAGATAGAGTTAGAAGGGCTGCTTTCAGGCTGGGAACCTGTTTCTGAAATACCTGAAAATACCATCTGTCCGATTATCGCTCCGACTTAAAAAATCAATCCTGTAATGAGCAGGATAATCTACCATTTTTGATTCTCTAGTTAATTAGAGAGCTTAGGCGTGCTCTGAGTTAAAAGATGGTTATACCACTGACCAACTTGGAGGTAATGAATATGCTTCTGTTCTTCCTTGTTTTGCTGGTGATTGGTTTAATGGCTGGCTATATTAGCATCAATTGTAGCGATGAAATAGGAAGCTTATTA
The DNA here is from genome assembly GCF_000346485.2 of Scytonema hofmannii PCC 7110. Taxonomy (NCBI): domain Bacteria; kingdom Bacillati; phylum Cyanobacteriota; class Cyanophyceae; order Nostocales; family Scytonemataceae; genus Scytonema; species Scytonema hofmannii. The sequence goes on along the minus strand of NZ_KQ976355.1, from coordinate 172,646 downwards.
GGCTTGTTATCAGCTATTAGTTTACTCACAAGTTTAGTTTTTGCCCCTTGGCCAATTCAGTTGTTGCTCCTTGTGCATCTCATCATTAAGCACTAGAGAAGGGGGAGTTTTGCAGTTTTGTTTTTTAAAGAGACTTTATCCTTGTAAAAATAAAAATAAATCAAAAACTAGGATTTATTGTAAGTCATTCTTATCTTACTCCCTTCCCGCTAGAAGATTACCAAACACTCAACAAAATTTTTGGCATTCCCCTTGACTCTCCAGTTAAATGGAGGATTTAAGGTGATTTTAGATGAGGTGGAGTTCTTCAATCACACATCTAACTCCACAACAAATTATCCAAAAGAAGGTTATTTACAGCTATGACACTACAACTTAAAGTTCCTAAACTGGTTTGCTCTGCTTGCGCCAAAACTATCACTGAGGCCATTAAAAAGGTTGATGCTAACGCTATTGTTCAAGCTGACCCAAAAATGAAATTAATTAACATAGAAACTCAAGCACTCAGAACAGATATTGAGACGGCGCTCGCGTTAGCAGGGTATCCACCATCTGCCTAATTTGCATTCCTATTATTCCACGATCAGCTATTAGCAGAGCATCAGATAATAGCTGAATTTTGGAACAACTCTCAAATATTTTCATGCTAATCAGTAAGGAGATAAACATGGCTAAGATTGGCTTATTTTACGGAACTCAAACTGGGAATACCCAAACGGAAGCCGAACTTATTCAGAAAGAGTTTGGTGGCGATAGCGTTGTTGATATCTACGACATTTCTAAAGTAGAATCGAGCGATTTTGAGAACTACAGCTACATCATCATTGGTTGCCCTACCTGGAATGTGGGTGAACTGCAAGACGACTGGGATAATTTCTTTGACGAGCTAGACAATATCGATTTTAGCGGCAAGAAAGTTGCTTACTTTGGGGTTGGCGACCAGAACGGCTACCCCGACTCTTTTCAAGACGCAATGGGCATCTTAGAAGAAAAGATTTCAGAACTTGGGGGTGAAACCGTCGGCTACTGGTCAACTGAGGGCTACGACTTTACGGAGTCAAAAGCAGTGCGTGACGGTAAGTTTGTTGGTTTAGCGCTAGATGAAGATAACCAATCTGAGTTAACACAACAACGCATCAAAACTTGGGTTGCTCAGTTGAAACAGGAATTTGCACTCTAGGAGGTAAGTTTCATGAAGATATTGATGACTGCGATCGCTACTACTGCAACTCTATTATTTGCACAAAGTTGCTCGACATCACCTAATACTCAAGAACCGTCAACGGCAGTTTTAGCTCAACAGCACAACGACAAGCATTCAACACAAGTGGGAAGTCACGCAGGACATTCGATGCATAGTTCAAGTGACACAAAAACAAATGCAGCGATTCAAGCAAAACTTACGGTTCCAGAAACGGTCGCAGTTAATGCTCCTGTCCCGTTAGTAATTAATGTTCAAGATGCAACAGAGAAACCTATCGACAAGTTTGATGTTTCTCACGAACAACTCATGCATCTCATCGTAGTCAGTGATGACCTTCGGTTTTTCGATCATCTGCATCCACGTTATGAAGGCAACGGGCGTTTTACCGTCAAAGCGCAATTGCCCAGATCTGGAGGGTATACACTTTTTAGCGACTACAAACCCACTGGACAACCCGCTCAAGTCTCGACACTCAAAACCCAAGTTCCAGGGAACAGTTCATCTTCCCCGGACGTAAACTTCAAGCGTAGTCAAACATTTACCAGCACCAAGGTCAATTTAGAGCTACCTACTGAAACGGTCAAAGCGGGTGAGGAAGTTGCTGTAACGTTCAATCTCAAAGGCGCTAATAATCAACCTGTCACCGATTTGCAGCCTTACATGGGGGAACGTGGACACTTGGTAATTCTGCGTCAATCCGCCTCACTCACCTCAGCTGATTACATCCATGCTCACGCGGTAAAAGATACAACTCCTGGACGGGTTCGGTTTCTGACTAGTTTTCCTCAACCTGGACTATATAAGCTTTGGGGACAGTTCAATCGCAATGGTGAAATTGTCACGGCTGATTTTTGGGCTAAGGTGAACTAATAAAGAACGGGTACTACAGTTTTGATGCATTCTAATTTCTCAAGATTTTACATCGCTTTAATTGTTGGTGATTTATGGAATCTTCTGAGTCTCAACCTTCAAATAGTAAACATCATCTAAAATGCGATTATCATGTGTCACCAACAAAATAGGGCATCCCTGCGCTTGTGCTAGTTGCTGCGTCAGTTCCACTACGTCTTGCCCTGACTTACTATCTAAAGCAGCAGTTGGTTCGTCGGCTAAAATCAGCTTGGGGTGACTAACTAGGGCGCGGGCGATCGCTACTTTTTGTTTTTGCCCGCCAGAGAGGCTGCAATAGTTACCAAACTTACAGCAAGGTTAAGAGGTACTGCTTGACGTGCTTGGTATCCTAAAACACCTGCAAGCACTGGTAAACGAAACTCAGCACTACCCAAACCGATTAAACCTCCTAAAACACCAATTGGTATGGCATAGGCAAAAGCCAAGCAAGAAAGGCGTTTTTGAAAAATGCCACCCAAAAAAGATGTATTTTTGCCCATGCGTGCTTGCTAATCTTTTTACTCAGTTTATCAGCTATCTACGCTATCGCGATCTTGGCATCTTCTGTACTTGTGATAATGACAACATAAAAAGTGCTCTGTTACTTTCGTTTCTGTTTGTAAATTTTTTGTTAACAAATCAATTTTTTTTGAAATAATTAAGATCGTGCCTCTACTTAGGAGTAATGTATGCTAGCGTCAAAAGTTTTAGAATTTACTGAGTCACAGTATGTACAGAATACACTGATTTGACTTGACATAGCAGATTGTCAAATCAAAAAATCTTCATTTTTCTTTTATGGGATGGATTAAAGCGAAGGCAGCTATGCTGAAAGCAATTAGGTGGGGATTTAAACCCGCACCGTTATTGTTGACCACCAAATCAAAGATGCGTGGTGGGGGACTTAGACCCCTTGCTCCCAAAAGTCGCGCAGCTATGCTTTGGGTATCAGGCAAAAGCGATAAATCCCTTCTGCCCTCTGCCCTCTGCCTTCTGCCTTTCTTGTTAAAACCATGTCGATGGGCAACTGAATGAGCGTTGTGAAATCTAGTGCCGTGCAAGCTTTATCTTGTACAACCCGAAATTTTTGTGTAAAGGATAAATAGCTCTATGGCTTTCAACAGGCAAGTGAAACTTGGACTTTCTTTAATATCTGTAACTGCTACAGTTGTGTCTTTGACTGCCTGTGCAGGAGAAAATCAGGCAAGCACTTCAAAAGAGATTAAGATTGATGGTTCTAGCACAGTCTATCCAATTTCAGATGCAGTTGCTAAAGAGTTTGGCAAAACTCCAGAAGGGCAGAAGGTAAGTATTGACGTGCAATTTTCTGGTACAACAGGCGGGTTCAGAAAATTTTGTGCGGGTGAAACTGATATTTCTAATGCATCACGTCCTATCCTGATTCAAGAAATGGATGCTTGTGTCAAGGCGGGTGTTGCTTTTATTGAGTTACCAGTTGCTTTTGACGCCTTGACTGTTGCTGTGAATCCCCAAAACAGTTGGGCAAAGGATGTGACAGTAGCAGAACTGAAAAAAGTTTGGAACAAAGCCGCTCAGGGTAAAGTGACTAATTGGAATCAAATACGAGGAACATATCCCAATCGACCATTAAAACTGTATGGTGCAGGTAAAGACTCTGGTACATACGACTACTTTAATGAAGCCATTGTGGGTAATAAAAGCAATAGTCGTTCTGACTATACAGGGAGTGAAGATGATAATGTTTTAGTCGATGGGATAAGCAAAGATCCAAATGCACTTGGCTATATTCCCTTTGCGTATTTTGAATCTAACCAAAATAAACTAAAAGCACTAGCAATTGATAATGGGAAAGTTTCTATTTCTCCTTCGTCTGAAGTTGTGAAAAATGCTCAGTATCAACCTTTATCTCGCCCGCTCTTTATTTATATCAATTCAAAGTCCACTCAAGATCAACCAGAATTGCGAGCTTTTGTTGAGTTTTATCTGAAAAATGCCCAGAAATTAGCAACGACTGTAGGTTATATTCCATTGCCAGATGAAGGCTATAAACTGACAAAAATTCAATATGATAAAGGTGAAATTGGCACGGCTTTTAAGGGAGTTCCAGAGCCAAATGTTACTATTGCAGAATTGTTACGCAGACAAACCAAATTCCAAACTGAGCAGGAGGCGAAAAGAGCTAGTAACAGTAATCAGTGACCAGTGACCAGTGACCAGTGACCAGTGACCAGTGACCAGTGACCAGTGACCAGGTTTACTGGTGTTGATTTACTGAATATGTGTACTTAAACAATACTTTGTCTGTGATGAATACAGATCGGGAACGGGTATTTCCCTTCCTATTTCTATAAGTCAAATACAGACAATTTTTTATGTAAAAAAATAGTTTATCTCATAATTAAGAGATTCAGGAAAATCAGAAAAAACACTTATTTTTTGAATATTTTAACCGAAGCTTAACTAAATTAGGAATTAATTTTAACTTTCATCTAGGATTCTAATTATTGAAGCAACTATTCTAACAATTAAGTGAATGGTGAAGCTTTTTGCTTATCTATCCAATAGGAATTTATGGACTCAAGGATGAGATTTATTTGAATGCGTACTAGGAATTTAATTCTTAGCGATCGCAATACTAGAAAAGCTAAGAAATAACTGTCGTACTACGTTAATGGAGACTTCAACGAAGAAGAAATTTCATATAAACGTTGAGTCGAGGTAACCATTAACAAAAGAACTTAAAGAAGCTGTCTTAAAACCATTACATGGAGCAATCAAAATGAAAGGTTCCCTTCACCCTAAAAATGATGTCACCATCAACCCATCAAATAACGAGTCAATTCTTGATGTGATTGGGCGCATGGGTATGAATCGTCGGCGGTTCATACTCACGGCGGCAGCGACATCAGCACTTACCGTTATAGGCGAAGTTTCTATTGGTGGCTTTCTCCGCACTGTAGAGGCAGCACCAATCCCAGAAGGTCTCGGCTTTGGTGGCATTGGTTTTGAGAGCATCCCACCGAATTTAAATAACCCAAGTACAGGGCTTCTGGAAAAGGATCTTGTGAGCGTTCCTGCTGGTTATAAAGCTGAAGTATTGGTTGCGTGGGGTGACCCCATCGCACCAGGCGGACCGGAGTGGAAATCCGATGTCTCTCAGGATGCTGCGGCACAAGACCAGCAGTTTGGGATGCATGCAGATGGTATGCATTACTTTCCTTTTAAGAAACGTGGTTTTTTTGGTCGCTCTCAGGAGCGTGGTTTGTTGTGTGTGAACCATGAGTATACCCATGAAGAAATCCTGCATCCTGATGGTCTGACCTTTGTTCCAGCAACAGGAACGGCTGCACAGCAAGGTTTGCCCGGTTCGCAAGTGATAATTCAGAAGGTGCGGAAATCTCAAGCGGCTCATGGTGTTTCCATTGTGGAAATTGTCAAGAGTGGTAGTAAGTGGAGTGTCGATCGCTACTCTCCTTATGGTCGTCGTATCACTGGAAATACAGAGATGTACGTTTCCGGTCCAGCAGCAGGCGATGCACTCTTGAGATCGAAGAAGTTTAACATTACACCCAACGGTTCAATTGAGACTGGAAAGGTTAACAACGGTTATACTGCATACGGCACTCTCAATAACTGCGCTCACGGATATACACCTTGGGGTACTTATTTGACCTGTGAGGAAAACTGGAACGGTTATTTTGCAAACCCTACAGGGGATGTAGAGTCTGTTTCAGGTGTAGACAAAGCTGATATTCTTGCAGGACAAAATCGCTACGGAATTTCCGCAACAGGATCTAACTACCGTTGGCATGAGGTCGATCCGCGTTTCAATGCCAGTACAAACCCACTCGAACCCCATTTATTTGGTTGGGTTGTTGAAATCGACCCATACAATCCTAAGAACACACCTGTGAAGCGTACTGGGCTTGGTCGTTTCAAGCATGAAAGCGCTCAAGTTGTAGTTGATGCAAGCGATCGCGTAGCATTTTACATGGGAGATGACGAACGCAACGAGTATATCTACAAGTTCGTTTGTGCCAGACCATTGAACAAGTACGATCGCAATGCCAACCGCGATATGCTTGATTACGGTACTTTGTACGTTGCTAAATTCAAAGACAATGGAACTGGTGAGTGGATTCCTCTTGTCTACGGTCAAAACGGTCTGACACCCGAAAATGGCTTCAGAAGCCAAGCGGAAGTGCTGATTAAGACCAGACAAGCAGCAGACCGAGTTGGGGCGACAATGATGGATCGTCCGGAGTGGACTGCCGTGCGTCCTCGGATAGGAGGATTTGAGGAGATTGAAGTTTACTGTACCTTGACAAACAACAATCGTCGTGGAACAACACCAGAATCTTCCAATAAGCCAGACGGTTCCACAGGTGCAGGAAGCGCACGTCCTCCAATTGATGCTACCAATCCACGTCCTGACAATCGTTACGGACATATCATCCGTTGGCGTGAGGATAGACGAACTGTAACAACTACCACTTTTACCTGGGATCTTTTTGTTGAATGCGGCGATAGACTCGATCCCGATCCAAATCATGTTGGTAACATCAATGGTGACGACTTTGGCGCACCAGATGGTCTGTGGTTTGATGACTTTGGTCGCCTCTGGATTCAAACTGACCAAGAAGGTAATGGTCTTGGAGATTGGAAAAACATCGGTAGCAACGTCATGATGTGTGCCGATCCTAATACCAAGCAGATTCGACGTTTCTTAACCAGTCCAACAAACTGTGAAGTTACTGGTGTCATTACTACACCTGATGGCAAAGCCATGTTCATCAACATTCAGCACCCAGGTGATGATGCAGTTGCTTCTAATCCAACCGAGTTTAGCAATTGGCCTCACAGTCAAGGTTACGGTCCTTCTGGTCGTCCGCGCTCTTCCACAGTAGTCATTACACGCGATGATGGAGGAATAATTGGGGGGCTTTAAGAGCTTGTAATTTTTTAAGATTGCAATATTTTTGTAGGGTAGGTGTCCTCGCCTACCTTATTTACTCTCCTTCACCAGCTTTCCAGGAAATTGCTTTGCTTGGTTGAGGATCTGGTAGCTTCAGAGAAACTAATGCTGCTGCTAGTACAAAGAGCATAGATGTCCACAAGCAACCTACTAATCCAAAAATTTGATAAATCAATCCTGATAGAACAGTACCTACTAATCGTCCACCAGAGTTTGCCATGTAGTAAAAGCCAACATTTAGCGCTACTTTATCATCATCAGTGAAAGCTAATACCAAGTAGGAGTGAACGGCAGAATTAAAAGCAAACACTACACCAAAAATTAAAAGTCCCCCAACGATCGCTATATTAGCAGGTACACCTAGTTGAAGAGCAAGAGCGATCGCAGCAGGAACTGCAGTCAACGTCAATGTCCAAAACTGGATAGTCTTTGATTGGGGTGGACGACCGGAACCAAATCGCTGTAGCAATGTTGGTGCTAAGAACTGAATTAAGCCATAGCCAATGACCCAGCAAGCTAAAAATCCACCTACCTGATAAAAAGACCAGCCCAAAGGTCCTCGTAAGAAAACTGGCAATCCCACAACAAACCACACATCTCTAGAACCAAACAAAAAGAATCGAGCTGCTGAGAGAATGTTAATCTCTTGGCTTTTGGAAAAAAGTTGGTTAAATTTGACTTTCTTCTTGATTATGCCCATCCCTTTGGGTAACAATAACCCAGTAAACATAATCAAGAACAGCCCCCCTGCCATAATCCATAGGGCATTCACGAAACCAGATGAAGCTAAGAGTGCGCTACCTACAAAAAAACCAACACCCTTAAGAGCATTTTTAGAACCCGTCAGTACTGCCACCCACTTGAACAAAGATGATTGAGCTTCTTGAGGCACTACCAACCGAATCGCACTTTTAGAACTCATTTTGGTCAAGTCTTTGGCAATTCCAGAAAATGCCTGAGCCACCATTACATAAAGAACCGCTATCCACTGCGCCCAATCCCGATTGAGCCATGACAGCATAACCAGGGAGAAAATCTGCAGTCCAATACCAGTATAGAGAGTTACTTTCAAACCCAGTTGAGAACCAATCCATCCACCCAAGAAGTTGGTAACAATACCGAAGACTTCATAGAAGAGGAATAGAAAAGCAATTTCTATTGGGGTATAACCAATTTGGTTAAAGTAGAGCAGGACTAGCATTCGTAGGGCACCATCAGTGATGGTAAAACCCCAATAAGCCAAGGTGACTAAAATATAATTCTTTAAATTAGCACTAGAAGCTGTTGTAGAAGCCATAAAGGTATAGTAGATACGAAATTGAGTCAAAAGCGTCTAAAAATGTAAGAGCTACTTATCGTTGAGGCTTAGAGCAACTTTACGAGCAAGTTCGACCATCCGATTGGCATAGCCCCACTCATTGTCATACCAAGCAAGTATTTTTACTTGCGTCTCATCCACAACCATTGTGGAGAGTGCATCAATAATTGAAGACCGAGGATCGTCTTTGTAATCAATGGAGACTAAAGGACGCTCTTCATAGCCCAAAATCCCTTTAAGTGGTTCTTGCTCAGAAGCTGCTTTTAATAAGCTATTAATCTCCTCTACTGTAGTGGGTCGCACGACTTCAAATACACAGTCTGTGAGCGAAGCATTGAGCAATGGCACTCGTACTGCAATACCGTTTAGCTTGCCATTGAGTTCTGGATAAATCAGCCCAATTGCAGTAGCCGAGCCAGTTGTCGTTGGAATTAGAGAGAGACTCGTCGCCCTTGCCCGACGCAAATCTTTGTGGGGAGCATCTACAATCGTTTGTGTATTGGTATTATCGTGGATGGTAGTTATAATTCCATGCTTGATACCTAAACCTTCATGAACGACCTTCACAACTGGAGCCAAACAGTTAGTCGTACAAGAGGCAGCCGTGAGAAGATGATGCTTTTTGGGATCGTAAAGGCGATCGTTAACCCCCATAACAATATTAAGTGCTTCTTCCTTAACAGGAGCAGCCACAATAACCTTCTGCACCCCTCGCTTGAAATAAGGGTCAAGAGTCGCAGAGGTTCTAAACTTACCAGAGCATTCAAGAACTATATCAACACCGAACTCTTCCCAAGAAACTTCTCCTGGGCTAGCATATTCGCTAAAACTAAGAGGTGTCCCATCAACTAATATACGTTCTCCTTCAGCTTCCACTTCAGGTGCCCAACGTCCATGGACAGAATCAAACTTGAGTAAGTGAGCAGATGTCTTTGGTCCACCTTTGATTTCATTAATATGAACAAACTCTAGTTCTGACCAACCCCACGCAGCACGCAAAGCAAGTCGTCCTATTCTACCGAACCCGTTAATACCAATACGAACACTCATCAATTTTCCTTCCACTATTTCAATCAACAAAAATCAACAAAACCTGATTTTACGGTTCAACGCTCAAGCGATGAAAAAGCAAGTGCTTATTTTCTAGCTTTTGCTCTTATTGATTCTACCACTGAGGTTCTTATATACTATACATTGTATAGTTTAAAAAATCTTGATTAGTCAATCATGTGCAATCCATTACATAAATCAATTTTTTTTGATTTATGTCTATAATTATTTGTTTGCCGCCCGATGCATTAGAGTTGAGAGGAGAGCTATATAGACCTCTCCAGAAATGATATGAGAGCACAAGGCCGTTTAGAGTATTTGAGGAACTAGCGAAAACAGCACAACTCCAAATGGTAATTATTCTTTACTTGAGTTTATGTCAAGAGCCTTATTCGCCATGGCTGTTATCTCTTTAGCTGCTTTTTCCTTACGTTCGCTATAACGGTCTGTTAGGTAGTCAACCTTATCGCGCAACAATAAAGTAAACTTATAGAGTTCTTCCATGACATCAATGACGCGATCGCGGTAAGGCGAATCCTTCATGGTTCCATCTTCATTAAACTCTTGATAAGCTTTCGCAACACTAGACTGATTGGGAATTGTAAACATTCGCATCCAACGCCCCAAAATCCTCATAGTATTTACAGCGTTAAAAGATTGAGAACCCCCGCTCACTTGCATCACGGCCAAGGTTCTACCTTGGGTTGGTCTGACTGCACCTATACTGAGAGGAATCCAGTCAATTTGATTTTTCATAATGCCAGTAATATTACCATGCATTTCTGGTGAAGACCAAACTTGACCCTCAGACCACTCACTCAACTCGCGTAATTCCTGTACTTTTGGATGAGTATCCGGTACGCTATTGTGAATTGGTAACTCACGAGGGTCAAAAAACCGAACTTCAGCACCAAAGCCCTCGATAATTCGAGCAGATTCTTCCGCTAAAAGACGACTGTAAGAACGCTCTCGCAACGAGCCATATAAAAACAAAATTCTGGGAGGATGCTCAAAATTAGCCATGAAAATTAATCAACGATAAACTTTTAACTGAGATTAAAACCCGGTCACTGGTCACTAGTCACTGCTCACTGTTAAACAGTGAGGATCGCGTAAAGTTGCCTTTTCGGGATCTCGTGGGAACCAAGCTGCTGTACGTTTGCAAAACTCAACCAACATTAACATCACTGGCACTTCAATCAAAACACCAACGACTGTAGCCAATGCTGCACCTGAATTTAAACCAAATAACATTACAGCTGTAGCAATAGCAACTTCAAAATGATTGCTAGCTCCTATCAATGCGGCTGGTGCGGCATCTTCATAAAAGAGATTCAGCTTTAACGCTGCTACATAACTAATTAAGAAAATGAAATTCGTTTGAATAAAGAGCGGTACGGCTATTAATAAAATATGTGAAGGATTGCTAACAATAAGTTCTCCTTTGAAAGCAAACAATAGTACCAATGTAATCAGTAAGGCAGTAATAGAAATAGGGGTAAGATACTTCAAAAATCGGCGTTCAAACCAATCTTGTCCTTTATTCTTCAAGATCCAGTAACGGCTGTACATTCCCGCAACTAACGGCAATCCTACATAAATGAGCACCGACAAAAATATTGTTTGCCACGGTACTGTCAAATCATTTGCTGCTAACAACCATCTACCTAGAGGAGCATATAAAAACAGCATTGCTAAAGAATTTACTGCCACCATCACCAAAGTATGTCCCTGATTGCCATAGGAAAGATATCCCCACATGAGTACCATTGCCGTACAAGGAGCTATACCGAGTAAAATTGTACCTGCAATATAAGAATTAGAAAGTGCAACGTCAGTGCCTCTAATAATGTCAGTGCCAGCGATGAGAGGACGGAATAACCACCCTAAAAAAAACTGTGCGAATACCACCATTGTGAAGGGTTTAATTAACCAGTTCACCACCAAAGTAAGAATAACTGGTTTGGGAGTACGAATGGCATTTGCCGCTTGAGAAAAATCAATCTTCACCATGATGGGATACATCATGAAGAATAAGCATACAGCAATTGGAATAGACACCTGGTAAATGCTCATACTATCTAGAGCCACTGCTACCCCAGGGAAAAATCTTCCCAGTGCGATTCCCACAATAATGCATAAAAAGACCCAAACGGTAAGGTACTTTTCAAAAAAACTAAGATTATTCCCAGCTTTTACTTGAGTTGTACGGATGTGCGGCTTGTGTGTACCCATCAAAATTTCCTTCTAAAATTTAAAGAGAACTGACTTCTAGTGAATTTTGACGTAAATTGCCGAAAATGAAAGCATCGCTTGCCTCTGAACGGCAATTTGATGAAACCGAGCTTCAGGCTAACTTAACAAACACTATCAATCATTTTAAGAAAAATTGATTGATTCGGCAAAAATTTTTTATAACTGCTAAACTAATGCTTTAGCAGTTCCTAACCAGAACTCGTGAGTCATGGCGTGGTTACTCTCCTGCCAACTCTCGCAAAAAAGAGGTTTGAGCGTCTCTGAGTTCGATTTCAGGGTTTGCACTGTAAATGGTTTGAATGGCATCCTCATACGACATACCCGTACTAATTAGATAAGCGGCCAAAGTTGTTCCCGTCCGTCGTCGCCCATTCGTACAATGAACGGCGACTGCGTTATTTAGATTATTTTGAGTATCAATAAAGTTTTGTAATTCCTGAAGTTGTTCCTGATTGGGAACAGTACCTCCTTTAATTGGCATCCAGAGATAAGGAATGTTTGCCTGCCGATACACATCTAGATTGGAAGGGTCATCCATAACAGAGATAATTGCTCCAATACCAGATTTTTGTAGTTCCGGCAGTTCTTCTGCCACGGGCTTACGAACACCTGCAAGTTTGTTGGGAATTACCCACCATACGTTTTCTGAAATAGGTTGGATTAGTTGCTGTTCCATTGTTTTAAACCTTTGTCTGATTTTTTTACAACGACTTGACCGAACAAAGTGAACTCTATTTGACAGGTGTAATTGTAGGGGCGTTGAAAATAACGCTTTTGAAACGAGAAAGCAACATTTACAAGGTTAATCAACGGTAGGATTTAAAATCTCGAAACCCGTTGGAAAGATGTCGGTAAATGACTGCTGCTAATTGCGCTCCTAAAATGGGTGCAACCCAATAAACCCAGTGATGTTGCCAAATTCCTCCTACAAAAGCTGGACCAAAAGAACGAGCCGGATTCATGCTTGCCCCTGTAATTGGTCCCATAAACGCCGCTTCTACTCCCACCGTCAGCCCAATTGCCAATCCTGCAAAGCCAACAGGGGCGCGGCGATCTAATCCAGAACCGAAAATCACGAACATCAAAATGAAGCTGAGAACAGTTTCCAGAACCAAAGATTGTAACCAATTCCCATTCAATGGCACAGTGGCTCCTAAATTAGCAACCGATCCTAAACTTACTAGTAGCAAAGCCGAAGCCGCACTTGCACCTACTAGTTGCGCTAATATGTAGGGTAAAACTTGGTGCTTGGGAAAAAAGCCACTATTCCAAAATGCTAAAGTTACAGCAGGGTTAAAGTGTGCGCCACTTATGTGACTGACAGTATAAATGAGTGATGCCACAATAGAACCAAAGACAAAGCTAATTCCAAGATGAGTAACAGCACCATTGCTGATTGTGTTAACCATAACCGCACCAGTACCTGCAAACACTAAAATAAAAGTGCCTATCGCCTCCGAAAGAGCTGCCTGCCTGCACTGAGAAAGTTCTTTGAAAAATGACCTCACTACTATAATATCTACGTCCAAAAGGTTACATTCATTTCATGTCTAAAAAAATGGAGCGTCAAGAGAAAGTTAAATATTCTACATAAAACTTCATTACATATGCTTTAAAGTACTCAATTTTTTAAATATGCTGTCCCATATGAAAAAGGCTTTCAATGGAACAGACATACTAGACGCTGTTAAACGTAATTATACCTAAGTAGCCATATTTTCTACACTCAGATTAACTTAAAACAGCTTTCGTTTCCTTAGCAATTGCCCAAGCGTCAAATCAAATTGAGATTTTCCCTCAAACACTGTTCCCACTTTGCCTTGATGTAAGTGAACGTAATCAATATGATACGCTTCTGCGGGTAAAGGTACGTAACCCACAGAGCTTGCAACTTTTGGTGCGCTCTTAATATAAAAATCTACAAACTGATAAATAGCTTGTTTGTATTCGCTGGACCAAGGATTAACATAGATAAATAGAGGTCTTGATAGTGGTTGATATTGAGCTTTTTCTACAGTCTCACGTGAAGGTAACACTGCTCCTTTGCCACTGTTTACAGGTAAAGCTTTTAACTTATTCTTGTGTTCTTCAAGATAAGCGTAACCAAAGTAACCTAAAGCATCTGGATCTTTGCTGATTCCTGCTGCCAAGACTTCATCATCTTCGCTAGCTACGTAATCTGTTCGACTCGATCTAGATTTACCAACAACTGCTTCTGTAAAGTAGTCAAAAGTACCAGACTTGTTACCTGCACCGTACAATTTTAAGGGACGGTTGGGCCATGATGCACGCACTTGATTCCAACGAGTGATTTTGCCTTGAGCCGCCGGTTCCCAAATCTTCTTTAACTCCGCTATAGTAATGTCTTTTGCCCAGTTGTTTTGTGGATTGACAACTATGGTAAGGGCATCAAAGGCAATGGGAAGTTCTATGTACCTCACACCGTTTTTCTTACAAACTTCCATTTCCTCGGTCAAAATTGGTCGGGAGGCGTTGCTGATGTCTGTTTTTCCAGCACAGAATTTTTCAAAACCACCTGTCGTACCGGAAACACCAACTGTCACTTGCACCTGATTGTTTCGGTTTGATCGATACTCTTTGGCAATTGCCTGTGTTATCGGATACACCGTACTAGAACCATCGATATTAATCGTTGGTGCTTGCGCTATCTTTGACGGCTCTCTTGCTGGCATCTGCATTTGCGATCGCTTAGTGGACGATAAGCTAGGTGCTGCCAACCAACTAGGTATCACAACTAACATTCCCATTGCAAAAGCCAACTTCACTGACCTTTTCATGGCTTATTCCTTGACATCTAAGAAGATATTTCTATCATTTCAAAAAAAATTGATTTGTCAAGCCAGCCAATGTATTTGTTTACAGAAATTTATCAAAAAAATTAATATTTAGGATAACTCTTTACAGACACGAGCAGGTAAGATCTGGCTGAAGCGGCGGAACTCTGATAAGTACTGCTCAAGGACAACAAATTGAGGTAGATTCAGGCTGTAATAAATCCAGCGTCCTTCCTGACGCGAAAGGACTAAACTTGCTTTTCTAAGGGTTTTGAGGTGAAAAGACAGTTTTGATTGGGTTACCCCCAATGCATCGCACAAGTCACACACACACAGTTCGTTGTCTTGCAGCAGTTCCACTACTCTAACCCGTAGCGGATCGGAAAGGGCATGAAACCCAGAAACAACTAAATTAGGAATGACAGCAGAGGAGGTTTGCATCAATTTATTTTGATAAAAGTGTCTCTCTCTATTCTGAACTATAAACTATGAACTTAGCTTCGTTCAAACTGATAGAAGGTTAACTTAAGCCAACCTTGGAATTGCAGGGATTGCCGATCTGCTTCGTCATTTTACAGCGCTAGGGCGAAAACAAGTGCATATATCTTCACTGCTGCAACACTCCAAGAGCAAGCATCTTACCTATGTGCTTTTATCACAACTAGGAAATTCTTTATCAACAAAATTTAAGGTATTTAGGATTGACACTAGATGATTTTAGGATCGCTTGTAAATTGCTCTCGGTCTTGTCGCACAACAATAATTATCTATAAAAGCAAAAGCAACCTCAGTAAACATTGGTAGCCGAGGTAACTGTCAACGAGGGGGTACTAATGTATTCAGAGTGCCGATTTCTGAATGTTCAAGATCCGAATGACAATCATTACACCATCAAGCTGGAACAGCAGCGCTTTACTATAGGGCGGAGTCATAAAAACGATATTGTGCTTCCCAACTCCGAAAAGATAATATCGCGACACCATTGCGTCCTAGAATGTGAGGCAAATTTTTGGTGGGTGGTCGATGAAGAGAGCGCAAATGGAACATATGTGCAGCGGTGCAATAATAACAATAACGCTACTCCAATTGATGTGCGTCAATATGGTCGATTACAACTTAACAATGGGGATGTTATTCTTATTCTAGACAAGTTGTTTGAGGGAGAAGAAGCAGTATTTTGGAGGCTAACTTTTCGAGATGTTGCATATATTGTATCTATTTGATTAATGCAAAAACAGTGCATTTCAAAGAAAATATTTTTAATACAGACCTCTTGGATTGCGACAAAAGTTCATGGAGTAACAAAAGCTGGACTACTACGGCTGGATAGGATTGAGCATTGATATTTAAATTGCTGGTTGCACGTTTCAAGCAACTGCAAAATGGTTGGAATGCCTATCTCTGCAAGTTTAGGTTCAATACTGAAATATTGCTTTAAATAGTTGATGTAGTACTGTTCTTCCTCTTTATAAGTCAAATCTGGGTTAACTCGAATCACAAAATCATAGTTCTCAATCGTCTTGTTTTTGCCGTTGCAATTTCCTTCTGTAAGATCGACTCTGTAAGAGCCATATTCCAAAAAGCAATGGGTTTGAGGAATGAAGTTTAATCCATGTACCTGAAGGATTGCATTAACACCCGTTACAATATCATCATTAAGTTGATAAAATCCAAGGTTCTTGTAAATTTCTAATTCAAGTTCTTGAGCTAATCTGGCAATAATGCCATGCTTGGTGATGCAAGTTCCTCGATTTTCCTCAAATAAAATGAGAGAATTCTCATTATTTAAGTTGAAGCCATAGGGTAAGTTTTTTACCCAATAACAAGCCTGCCAAAACGTTTTGATATCTAAATTTAAAAATTTTTCTGAGACTAGTCCTTGGGATTGAATATTGACATTCGGAAGTGTATCAATCGAATTCATGTTTTGCTACCTCCAAGTTCATTGATGAGAAACGATAAAGCAAGTTAAAAAGTGAGATCTTTAGAAAATAAAGGAATAAATTTCGAGAGAACTAATTGCACCTAGAAAAACGAGATAAGGCTGTAATGCTTACAGAGTGATTCAATTACCAATACCTACGTCATTTTCTGAGTTTATACCAATAACCAGTTCATTTTTGCTGCGTTCTAACTGTTTCCAGAGTTTCTCAATCTGCTTGTAAGCTTCTTCAGGAGATAGTTTTCCCCCTGTTTCCAAACAAGTAATGTATGTAACCTTCTGTGCAAATTCTTGGAGGTTAGCATTAAAGACTAAATTCTCTGGTTTAACTTGACCGTAGTAGCGACGGCGAGGGTAAAGGAAGTTGTTCCAGTCTTTTGATTGAGTTTGTGTCATAATAAGTACAATCTTCATCAATAACCTTGTTCTGTAGGCGTTTGCTTCATTGTTCTTTTGGAACAATGAGAAGCTTTCTTCTAAAAAACTCTTTGGCAATAAACATAAAGGCTCGCTCCCATCTTGTTAGAATTGCCCTACTGTTTTAGACTACCCAATATGTCCATAAACATAGTCAGCAGTCCGTTTTTGTTGTGGATTGCTAAATACTTCCGTTGTGATCCCATATTCTACCAATTCACCCAAGTACATGAAAGCCGTGTAGTCAGAGAGGCGAGCAGCTTGTTGCATACTGTGGGTGACTATAAGAATTGTTACCTGTTTCTTTAACTGCTCCATTAATTCTTCAATGCTAGCTGTAGCATTGGGATCGAGAGCAGAGGTTGGCTCATCAAAAAGAATCAACTCAGGACTAGTTGCTAAAGCACGAGCAATACACAACCGCTGCTGTTGACCTCCAGAAAGGTTAGAAGCCGAGTCTTTCAAGCGATCCTTGACCTCATTCCACAAAGCAGCATTCCGCAATGCTTGCTCTACCTTTTGATCCAAAGCACTACGCCGATTTTCACCTCGCACTCGCAAACCATAGGCAACATTTTCATAAATTGATTTGGGAAAAGGATTAGGTCTTTGAAAGACCATACCAATCCGCATCCGCAACTCGATAGGATCGATTTTACGACTGAGAACATTAGTCGTATCAGAATCCAGTAAAATTTCACCTTCATAGCGATTACCGGGATACAAGTCGTGCAAACGATTGAAACACCGTAACAAAGTTGTTTTGCCACATCCCGATGGACCAATTAAAGCTGTGACCATATTCTTAGCCACTACCATGTTGACATCTTTCAAGACCTTCGATGAACCATAGTAAAAATTTAGGTGATTAACAATTGCCTTGGGTTGAGTGTTGAACTTCCCATTGTCTTGAGTGACTTCTACCATTTGATCCCCTTACGAAAACGATAGCGCAAATAAATTGCAATTCCATTCATAACCAGAGTCATGGTGATGAGAACAACACCAGCCGCCGCCGCATTCAACTGAAATTCTGGTTCGGGACGCGAGACCCAGTTAAACATCTGAATTGGCATGACAGTAAAAGGAGCTTTCAACCATTCAAAGGAGATGAAAGGAAACTGATTTTTAATAGGAGAATCGGGCAAAAAGGCGATAAAAGTAAGCGCACCAATGGTAATCAAAGGTGCAGTCTCGCCAATTGCTCTGGACAAGCCGACAATAACACCTGTGAGAATACCTCCCATTGAATAGGGGAGAGTGTGATCCCAAATCATTTGCCATTTGGTTGTACCTAACGCATATGCAGCTTCACGAATGCTATTGGGAATTGCTCGAATTGCCTCGCGAGTTGTGACAATCACAACGGGCAATACTAATAATGCCAGAGTTAAACCTGCTGTCAAAACACTCTCACCTAATTTTAATCGATCTGCAAACAAACCAAGTGCTAACAGACCATAAACGATGGAAGGTACACCAGCAAGATTAGTAACATTAATCTCAATAATCGCAGACAACCAGTTTTTTTGGGCATACTCTTCCAGATAAACACCCGATGCAATTCCGAGAGGTATTGCAGCGAAAAGAGTGACTAGCATGACAAGGCTGGTGCCAACCCAAGCAGAAAGGATACCTGCTTCTTCTGGATTGCGACCGGGAAAAGATGTAAAGAACTGCCAATCCAAGCGTGATGAGCCATCAATCGCCAAACGGATTACCAGAGTTAGCAAAGTAATAACTGCTACTAAAATTGTCAATACACCAAAAATAGCAAATACAGAGTCTGCGATTTTGCGACGACTAACATTTGCATGAATTTCTTGTAGACTCTTAGAAGACATAGCTAATAAATTTCACGATAGCGCTTGCTGAGAAAATAGCCAATAATGTTGAATACAAGTGTAATCAGCATCAACGTCAATCCAACTGCAAAAATTGTTTGATACTCAAGGCTACCGTGTGGTAAGTCTCCTAAACTCACTTGTACGATATATGCAGTAATTGTGGCTGCTTCATCCATTGGGTTCCAAGTTAGATTTGGTCGCAGTCCTGCTGCAACTGCCACAATCATCGTTTCGCCAACTGCACGAGAAATTCCTAGTATATAAGCCGCCATGATTCCAGAAATCGCGGAAGGAAAAACAACTGACACAGCTGTTTGCAAGCGTGTCGCTCCCATAGCATAAGAACCTTCTCGCAAATACACGGGAACTGCTCGCATCGCATCTTCACTAATCGAGCTAACAAGAGGAAGAATCATGATACCCATGACTAATCCAGCACTCAACATATTAAAACCGGGCAAATCGGGCAAAAAATTTTGCAACAATGGCGTAACAAATAACAAAGCAAAGTAACCATAAACTACGGTAGGAATCCCTGCAAGGAGTTCCAAGAAAGGCTTAGCAACCTCTCGAACTTGCAATTGAGCAAATTCACTTAAGTACATTGCTGTTATTGTACCCAAAGGTACTGCTACCAATAAAGCAACAGTCGTTGTGACTAGTGTTCCTGAAACAAGCGGCAGAACTCCATAGTGGGCATCAGCAAACAAAGGCGACCATTGCGTGTCTGTTAGAAATTTTACAAGAGGTACTTGTTTAAAGAATTCTACAGATTCGTACACTAATAAAACAACAATTGAGATAGTCGTTGCCACTGAGGAAAAGGCAGCAAGAAAAAGCAAGAACTCAATAACTCGTTCCCTTAAATCCCTAATAACCCTAGGAGATAGCGAAGCTTGTTTTTGTTGGAGTGGTGTGGATAGACGATCCATAAAATATAAACCACAGTTGTGTATTGAGTTTGTAGTTGTGCCTCGGTGAAGACAGCATAACTACAAACTAGTAACAATCATTTACGACAATTTACAGTGTTCGCTGCTTTACTGTTTAGCTTCACGCTGTAATAGTTGTTCAATCCGCAACCCTACTGCTTCCTCTCCACCAAAAACAGTACCGACTCTACGCTTTTGAAAATGACCTGATGAAATTTGGTAAGCCTTTGCAGGTAGAGGGATGTATCGTACAGCCTTTGCGTATTTAGCACCATTGCTGATGTAAAAATTAACAAAATCTTGCACTTCTTTACGTTGTGCTGACTTCGCGTTGACGTATATAAAAATAGGTCGAGATAGCGGTTGGTAACTCCCATTCTCTACAGTTTGTAATGATGGTGATACTGGACCTTTACCACCATCAATTGGTACTGCTTTTAATCTATTTTGGTTAGCAGCATAATAAGCATAGCCAAAATAACCAAGAGCATTTCTGTCACGGCTTACGCCTTGCACCAATACATTGTCATCTTCACTAGGAGTGTAATCAGTACGACTAGCTTTGGATTTGCCATTTACGGCTTCAGTGAAATAGTCAAAAGTTCCAGAATCAGGTCCTGCACCATAAAGCTTCAAGGGAGCATTAGGAAAGCCTTGACGCACTTGATTCCAGTTGTTAATTTTACCTTGTGCAACAGGTTCCCAAATTTTCTTTAACTCAGCCACAGTCAAGCTCTTAACCCAATCATTTCTGGGATTGACAACAACAGTCAGAGCGTCATAAGCAATTGGCAATTCAATATATTGAATACCAGCCTTCTTGCAGGCATCCATCTCTTTTGCAAGTATGGGTCTTGAAGCATTAGAGATGTCTGTTTGCCCGCTACAAAACTTTTTAAAGCCACCTCCAGTACCAGAAATACCAACTGTCACTTTAACTGCACCTTGTCTCTGTTTTTGGAAATCTTCTGCTACAGCTTCAGTAATTGGGTAGACGGTACTCGAACCATCAATAGAAACTGTACCTGCTGCACCTTGAGACAACACTGAGGGCATGGACACACCAAAAGTAGTTGCTGCCAGTGTAAGTGAGATTGCCAACGTGAAGCGGTTAAGCCCCAATTTCATCCCTCTGAACACCATAAAATTTGCTCCGTGATACTCAGTTTTGTTAAATTTAGTTGGTTTGAGAACAACTGACACCTAACACCAGTGGAAGCGCTAGCTCCTTATATTTGGTTACAAATATACTGGATTTAGTTCATTATTTCAAAAAAAACTGATTTATTTATTTAAGAATTCATTAAGGTTAATAAAAATTAAAAAATTTCAGAACTCAATGAAAATTTGTACTCTACACAAATGCTCAAATGCTTGCAAGCCTTATAAAACTTTACTTTTCAGAACATTATCATAATCTGAGAGAAAAATATTTGTATTATTTTTAACTTAATTTATTACTAAAATTACATAACTTACAGCCTTTTTTTCAGTTTAAACATAATTAACAAATTAGTTTTTTTTGAATTATACTATTGTCATAACCAGTTATAACAAGTTTTTTCAAGCCAATAATTAAGCTTGTGAAACAAGTTCTAGTGCTTGAAGCGGAACATGAGCATTGTCTTTTGGTATTTGTGGGTTTTACGAAAAACTCGGAATGTACAATCTTTAACGCAGAATTGGGAATGATTCCAACAAGCATACCTCCGATAACGGCATCAATCACCGAACCTACTCCCATAGGAGTAACTATATTGCTCAAAGCTGTAGAAAATTTACCAACGAAGGTCTTATAGCTTCTGTAGGGGAGCCTTGAGTCGAGAGCGATCGCTATTCATCGGTAATCGATCTGGAGTTATCAGGAATTTTCAGACAAAGGCAAGTGCAAGAGCGCCTGTGACAGTTGTGTAGCTCCTGCTTGTGTGAACCAAGCCTACTTCTCTAAGTGAGGGTATTCGTGAAAGTCATTAAGATTTATTTAAATATTATTTTATGCTAACCATACTAAGCTTAAATTCCATTTAAGCTTCATATTATTTCCGGTATAAGAGCTTTAGCTATAGCCGATCTAAACCAAGCATTCATCACGAAAGTTATTGAGAGGTGGATAAAGTGGAAGCTATTGAACTGCTACAGCGATATGCGACAGGAGAGCGGAATTTTACCAGGGTTGACCTGGCTGAGGTCAACCTGAGTAGTGCTAACCTTATTGGTATTGATTTCAGTGGAGCCATACTATCTGGGGCAAAACTCAGTAGAGTCAATTTGAGTGAAGCCGACTTTTTATGTACCGACCTTTGCTGGGCATTTCTGCCAGAGGTAAATTTAACTAAAGCTAACCTTAGGTATGCAGATCTGTGCAAGAGTGACCTGAGAAAAGCTACTCTCTGTGAAGCAGATTTGTATCGAGCTAATCTGTCTGGAGCAGATTTGTCAGGAGCAAATCTAAGTGGAGCCAACTTAAGCTATACGAAATTGTGCGGGACAATCTTGAATGAAGTAGACTTAACTGGAGCTAATCTCAGTGGGGCTACTATGCCTGATGGTACAACACATAACTAGAGGGGATGAAGGTAAGCTGTAACCAGTAAATAAATATACGTGTGAGCTACTCCACCCCTAAAGAACCATCTGTTGCGATTTAAAATTAAATATTAGTCTCACGAACATCGTTGAAGGGGAGCTAGCTGCTAATGGTGAATACGTTTCGTTGACATCGGATGCAGCAGGTATAATTCAAAGTAAAGTGTTTCCACCGATTGTGGCTCAATGTACCAGCGTTAGTGGCGCTCGAAATGCAACGGGTCTTGTCTGTGTTACAGGATGGGATAAGTTCGCCAGAGCATCAAGCGTTTGTGCAGCAACTGGGAAAAGGAATCGAGCAATAGGTGTTTGGATCACCCCTAGTTTTTGGGTCAATACCATAAAACCGTATCGATCTCCAACTCAAAAGAAATTGAGGCTAATCAAGCTGTATCAAAAGGTTCGCATGGTGCAACGCATGATTGAGAGGCATGCACCCGTAGCAGAAATCAGAGCCTGCTTGAAAGTTCTAAGGGATGAGTCAGTCGGTTTTCTAGAGAAAAAGTACCATGCAACTGAACCGACCTGTTTGGAAAAAGTTCTAGGGGACGACTCACCTTTTTCTCTAGAAAGACCGCAGGCCAGTGGACTTAACAGTACTGTGAGGCGTTTCACCCACCGATCGCTTCTACATTCAAGACCTCATAACAAGTCGTTCCTCCCCGTTCCCTCTGAAAATCTGTATTAAGGCACGATCCCATTTTTTCTTGCCCATTCCAGCCCACAACACGCATAGCCAACTGCCTACGGGAGTACAGCCGTATCGCACCCGAACATGGACTTGCGCTCTTTGTAGTAACAAGCACGTATACGCATTGTACAAACATCGGATCGCTTAAAGCACTACGAATGAAATTGTAGAACTTTTTTATTGATTGTTGAACTTTTTTATCCCTTGTGGGTTCTGTAATGGCATAATAAAGTTCAACAATT
Organism: Scytonema hofmannii PCC 7110; assembly: GCF_000346485.2. NCBI lineage: Bacteria > Bacillati > Cyanobacteriota > Cyanophyceae > Nostocales > Scytonemataceae > Scytonema > Scytonema hofmannii. Next base: position 149,518 of record NZ_KQ976355.1, on the reverse strand, counting down.
TCAGGAGCTAAAACCCTTAATTTTCCGTTATCCATAGCAGATGCTAGAAAAATAAAGTTGAACAATAATTGGCTGATGTTGGGTTCAGTTTATCAATATATTTAGTGCAGATTGCAAAAAACTGAATAAAAAAGTTCAATAATATGAGGTTTTATTAATCGCAGTCTGTTCGGACATGGTTATTCAAAGCCTTCCACAAAGCTTCCAGCTTACGCAACATATTCCGAGAAATATTGCCATAATTGATACTTAGATTGTACGCAATTGACTGAAAATTCTGTCTGTCAGCATCTGAGCATTCCAAATACTTTTGTTCCCATAATTGACCAAATGCCACAATTGTTTCAAATCGAAACTCATCAACTTCAGTTGTGCCTGCACCACTTTTAGTATATTTAAACCCGCAGTTACACTCAAAAGTCCCTCTAGGATTCTCTATGTAAGAATATGGCGGGTCTCTATCGCTTTGTGAATGCATCGCCAATTTAACGACTACTGATTTAAGATAGTATTCGCAAGCAGGATTTAGACAAAGCCAAGGACCATTACCAAAAGGTTTATACTGTAATTTACCAGCAAAAAATTTAGTAAGGGCTTTCCAAGAAATAAATTATCCATTTTGTGGAACGGGCGTCCTCGCCCGTTTTAGACTAGTGACGGGCGGGACGCCCGTTCCACAAGAAAAAGTTGTATATTTTTTTATTTGGAAGTCCCTAAGTGAATTAGTGAGGAATCTAATCATCAATAGATGCATCACCAGGTCAAAAACCTGTATTTGCAACTGGAGAATATCAAATAGGAAACGGTTATCATAGCTTATGTCGATACCAAGGACTTCAAGAAACTCGCTCCCATAGAAGGACAACAATTTCTGACGTAAACCTTTCTCATCTACCAGACGGGATGAAGTAGCTAAACCCTTCTTTATTAAATTAACTATATACTGTATATGAAACCAATCTAATTCTTTAATTGGAAGCATTTTGAGGTCACACGTTATTAACCACTCAATGTGTGGGTTCGCAGATAAGATGAAATTCTAAGAACGAATTTATAGGGGTTTCAGCCACCCTAATTCGCGCATAAAGTGAAATTGACCATGGAGTAAGGGTTTTAGCCTGACAGTCAATTCGCACATAATATGAAATTTACTCACGACGTATCAACCAAAAGTAACACTCGAGGTATCTGGCACATAATGTTAATGCCTTTAATGCCTTCTCCAAGGTACATTAGCAAGATTTTTCTCCAATGAGGATAAGTATGCGGACAGATTAATTTGGTCAGAGGTAGCTGTTTGTGGGTAGTGTGAACGAAAATCAAAACCACATCGACACCTTGTGACAGCGGGTCTTGACCACCGAATATTTTTTTGACAACCAGGGCATTTGTTTATCAGTACACATTGATGTAGGTAACAAGCTTTGACTAAATCCCAATCCCAAATCTTACGACAATAAGCAGATTCGGTTAAACAATAAGGACATAGTTTAAGAGCATATTTATAAATGATATATTGCTGAGAATCAACAAAAGAATCTAATTGATAAGGGAGAGAAGCCATGAGTCTTAGCTGCTCCGAGGTTAATTGAATGAGCTGAGTAAGTTGGGAAGTCTCCTATTCGATTGTTGACAAGATGAATTCCTCGATTGATACGTAAGCCAGCTAGCTGCAAAATCCAATTAGGTGAATCATAATAATTACTTTCATTTAGCCGAATTAGATAACCAGCTAGACTTTCATCTTCATAAGGAGGTGGAGTTCGTAGAAGCAATTGCTCTGGCATCTTTCCCCCTTTAAGAATTTCTTAATATTTGAGAAGCTTTTAAGGATTTAGATTTAGACTTAAGCCGTTTATTAGTTGCGCCTACTTCTAAGTCTACAGTCGGAGCATGAACTGTCTCAATCGCAAATTTATCAGTGATAAAAGGATTGCTTTTCTCAGGTTTATCAGCCCGAATGGATTTCTCAAAAGCCGTTGCTAAAATATTTAAGTCAAGTTTTTCTTGATTTTGGTTAAGAGCTAAATAAGTGGCATACCGAACTAGCTTCATGATATAAGCAATGACTCCATCTGAAGCGTAGTAAAGCCTTCTGGCTGTATACACCTCGGATAAATTTGAAGCTTGAGCTAGAGGTAGCTGTGACTCTAATAAATATAAAAAAGTGCGAAACTCAGCACCACCATCTGCTTGCCATAAAAAAGAAGAGAGATAATGTCGATTAGCAAAGCGACGACTGAGTTGAGAATGAGATTTAAGTTTAAGAACTTCTTCAGCTTCAGGCAAACCAATTAAAATAATTGGTAAGTTGGTATCTAAAATCAAAGTCTTCAACCAATCAGAAACTGTTTTAAGAACTCGCTCTGAATCCCGGTCGATAAAGTGCTGAAACTCATCTAAGATAATTAATTCAACTTGACAATCTTTAAGCAAACCAATTAAACGAATCGTTTGATTACCAATTGTACCTTTATCATACGCAGGATCACCAAGTTGCCACAATAATTTAGTAACTACTGTCTTAACGGTTGCTGGGGAAGGAATAGTCACAGCTAAAATAGGAACAAGTGTGCCATCTCTTGTAACAAGCCTTGGATATTTATTAGCATAAGCTTTGTAGATTGTAGTTTTTCCGACTCCTGTATGGCCACTAAGAAACATACATTCTGGTTCAGCCTTGCCGGACGAGAAATGATGGCAATACTCTATAGCAGCAAGGATTTCCTGAAGCCGAGGGTAGAGAACATAAATGTTATTAATAATTTGAAACTTTTCGGCTAAAGTCATTTTGAAGAGAGCTTGGCTAGTTGTTTCGTCGAAAATTTACTTATTTAGGTAAACCAAGGCTTACCTCCCAACCAGTCAGGTCTGGCTTCCACTCATCAGGTTGAATAACGGACTTCTCAAAAGAAGAAATATCGGAAACTTCTTGAGAGGTAACTGATGTTTTAATTTTCTGAGTTTTAGGTTTTTTGATTTTTGTATTCTCCAAATGACTGGGCAATTCTTTTTGCTGTTCATTAGGTTCTAGGTGTTGATTCTCCAATAAGCTGAGTAAGGGATTATCCGCATAACCTAAGTCAGAAATTCCTGTAATTTCACTCCTTTGATTGAATAAGCTTGCTAACTCTTTATCAGTCGTTATACTAGAAGCTTGGGATGGATTACTTAAGTCTTCATGGTCAGATGTCAATTCGTCTACTTTTAAGTCATCACGTCCAATTCCTAACCACCTAGCCATCGATTTACGAGTTTTCCCTTTAGAGGATTTTTGCCATTCACGTTCTACAATTTCTTGGATTTTCTGTTTAGCTAAAGCCAAAGCCACAATATCAACTCTTTTTGCCTCAATAGCTGCTAAGTTTTTAATAACTTTGTGTTGCCAAAGAGTTAAACCTTGAGTGTACTCCTGATTCATTGCTGGTACAACGATAAATTGATGGTTAGTTGGGTCAAGAACATAGAGTTTTGACAAATCTGTAGGGTCATACTTAATCGTGGCTTTTTCTCTTGGTCGTAAGCCACCTCTCCTCCTCATGTCTTCTCCTTCGTAATTTGAGCGCAGTCGAGCTAATTCAGAACTGTTGTAATAAAGACCATAAAGCTCCACACCTCTTCTAGAAATAACCCGCTTTTCTACCGCTCCGACTAACACTCTTAAGTCTTGAAGAGTTGGTGGTAAAGTGGGAGGATGTTCAGCTATTCCTTGTGACCAGACTTCAGCTCTTGGTGTACAAAGTTGAGCATGGGAACTTTGATTATGAATGTCCACAATAAAGATGTGAATCATCTCTTGTAGCGCTTCGAGAGAAACTACAGCATTCTTTTTGGGGTCATAATCATACTGGGTTGTAAATTCTTGAAATAATGTCCCTGGTTGCCCCTGTAATAGTTGGGTATTATAACTACTAAACGTCCTTTCTACACTACTTTTGTACCAAGGCATATAAGGAGGTGTATATTGGATACTTATTCCTAATTGTTGACAAGCATCTTGAAAGTGTTGGCTATAAAATTCTTTCCCATTATCGACGACGAGAATTTCCATGAGTCCATAGACGTTCCAATCCTTTTTAACTGAAGGAAATTTGTCACGTACATAGTCTTTTGGATGAATGGTATGCAGTAGACACTGCATGACTGAAAGCGAACTGAACGGCTCAAAGCTGAGGTAGTAGCCTACAATAAGCCCTGAATATTTATCAACAGCACTAGTTAAAGACGGTGTACCAATAGGCATTCTTGTGTCTGTATCAACAACAAAGAAAGGGAGAAGCGTATGGTCAATTTCCACTCTTTCTAAAGGGCGCGAGGGACGTGGTCCTTCTTTAACGGGGTCGTACATTAAGCTCGCAGTTCTCTTTCCATAACGACCAACTGCTTTCTCAATGGTGTCTAACTGCTGAATTTGACGATAAATTGTGGCGCGATGGGGAATCTTTAGAGCGGCTTGTCTCTGAGATTTTCTCAAATTATTTTCAGCGAGAACGCGACAAATAATGACATCATAGATACTCGCAATACTCGGACGTTCAGGAGTTAGATATACTTCAGTAACAACTTCTTTGATAAGTTGATGTACTTCTGGAGCTATTTTGGGGTTAAAGTTCCCTTTCCCTTGATGTCTGGGAATTAATGAGCGAATATCACCACCACTGTGCAGGTAATCTTTTAGCCAACGATAAAGTGTAATAGGTGAAGGGGGATTTTTATCAGAAATGTTTTGGGCAACTTGTTGAATAATCGGAGTTAGGAAAGAGTCAGTATATGTTTCTACTTTCTGGTCTAAAACTGTAAGAACATAGTTACATTTTCGTTGAGCCTCAGCTTTGATAGCTTCCGGGATTTCTGAAAAATCTGCTGTGTGATAGTGATTAACACTTTTGAATGGTAACGTTTTCTTATTCGGAAAATTTAACTGACCTGCAAAGAAGTATTGAACTAATTCTTTTTCACTAAACCAGTTAATTTTTCCAGTGGATTCTTCAAGCAGTTTAAATTTATTGCCCTTTCTATCTTGGATAATGTACTCACAGTTATGCAGGCATAAATAAATTCCTACTTCAAATCTGTCTCTAGTCATTTTCCCAACTCCCTATAGGGTAGTTTTTTGAAGATAAGTAAATTTGACTATCGCTCTTTAGCTGATTCATTAAATCTGTTGCTAAAAATCCTAAAAAAATTAACTTTAATAAAATGGGTTTATCAATTCCTTGAGGTTGTAAATCTTTCAGAACCGTAGATAAAGGAATTGGTGATTGATTTTGAAAATAGTGATGACAAATAATCAGGTTTTGAAGTGTTATGGGGATTTTGGCGTACCGATAGAGAAGCTTAACATTATTTAAGAGAGAGCCTCGACTCATCATTTCATCAGTAATGATGATAAATTCCCACCCCAAAGACTTCAAAGTAGAAGCTATTACTGGAAATCGTCTGACATTTTTTTCATCATCAGCAAAGCAAGCGGGCTTAATTTCCACAATTTGTTGTTTAGAATTCCGTTGCACTAAAAAATCCGGAGTATACCGCCGTACTTTGTCATCTAAAATATAAGAAATTTTGAAGGGTTGAGTGCTGTAGGAGAGGACATCTGGATCGATTTCCAGAAGATACATATAATCTCTTTCATTCAGGGATTCGTACCAAATCAGTTCGCGCATCTTGAAACTGAAGAATCTACCAATGTTTTTCTTCGTCCCTGTATTGGTGATTTTTCGTGCCAAGGTAGTCAAGCTGTTTTCCTATGGGATATTCAGTATCCCCAAATGTTAATGTTCTCAATTTCACACAAAATGCAGTTAACTTCTGTGCTTAGATACACAATTTCACTTTATGTGCGAATTGGCTCTTCGCCTGAAACCCTTACTCCACGGGCAATTTCACTTTATGCGCGAAACTCATCGCCTGAAACCCCTATAAATTCGTTCTTAGAATTTCATCTTATCTGCGAACCTATAGGTTTGCACATAAGATGAAATTTTGAGAACGAAATTCTGGTAGTTCTAGCGGATTTTCTTGCACATAAAGTGAAATTTTTTGGCATGTAAAGTGAAATTTTCCTACCAAATTTGCAGATAACATGAAATTTTCCACCGATTCCAAATACTTTTCCAGCAATCTTGTTCCAAATTTTACAAGATTGAACTAAGTAACGCCAGCCGAAATCATAGTCAGATCGCAAACTTCAGGGAAATAAATCATTTGAAAGAAAATAGTGTCCTCATATACATCAATCTCGCTTAGAGAAAAAAGTATAGCTAAAGTCAATTTTTCTAAATTCAAAAAATTTGCTAACTCTTTTAAAAAAAACTGGATTTTGTTTAGAGACACAGAGAATGAATTAAACTGAGAGGGTTGACGGACAGATACCCGGACAGTTTTAATAGACAAACTTGAGAGAAGTTTCCAAAAAGAATCTTCGATAACAACTCGCAGAAAACTACAGTCTGTATGATGAAAACAATTGAACAGAAGTTGAAAGAAAAGTATAATATCTTTAATCTTCCGCTTAAATAGATAAGCTTCACCATATCGAGACTCTAGATAAGATTCATAGCCCGACATTAAGATATTAAATTTTGAATCCCAATTATTTAGTAAAGAAAAAGCCCTATTGAGATAATAGTGAGTATCTAGCCGCTGAGCTAAATCTTCTTGAGGAGCAAAACGTTGCTTGATATAATAAATTTGAGAAAATCTTTGCAGAGAAGATAAAATTTCTAGGAACGAGGGAAAAGTTAAATTAGCAACTGGATGCTCAGTCGGTAAGTACTTACTATTATCGATTGAATCACAACCAGGTATTTGACAAAGTTTATATATATGAAGTGATAGGGCAACTTGCTCGCTCTGAAGAGGTTTTGGGGAATATTCACGCCAATCAAATCCACACGTGCATTGAACAACTGAAGGTATAGACCACTTAATATCTTGGTAGCAGTAGGGACATTTATCAATTAGCAAACATTGATGGAATGGACAGACCGTAACAACCAATAAATCCCAAATTAATCGATAATAAGGTTCGGATTGTAAACACAGGGGACATAACTTAACATGAGATTTGCTTAAACTAGTAATGGAAACTACATTTCCAAAAACCCTAATAGTATTCTCAGTTTTTATCTGACCATATTTGACTGAAGGAAATGTCATTGACCATAAAACATTTTCTTCGGTTTCGCATAAGAGACTAAGTAAAGATAAATTATCTTGTTCGGGAATGAATACATTTGCATATACTCCTCTGGTCTTCAAACCTGATATTTGAAAAATTAACTTAGGATGATGATAATAGTTATTTTCAGTAAGCCGGATGATATAACCCGCTAAACTTTCATCTGGATAGGGGCGAGGTCTCCGTAGAAGCTTTTGAGTATTTGACATAACTTTTGAACTTTATCTGTGTAAAACATCAGATGCTGTTTGAGCTTTTTGACGCGGCTTGATTCTTTGGTTAGTAGCCCCGAGAAACTCTCCCGAATCTTGAGAGAATTCCTTGGACTTGAAATCTAAAAGAAATTCATCAGTTAAGAAAGGATTTTTCTTCTGTGGCTTATCAGCCTTAACAGACTTTTCATAGGCTAGAGCTAATACATTTAAGTCCAGTTTTTCTTGACTATTCTTAAGTGCTAAATGTATTCCATAACGAATCAGCTTCATGACATAAGCAATGATACCGTCAGAGGCATAGTAGAAACGTATAGCCATTTCTTCACTGGCTAAATCAGACACCTCACTCAAAGGAAGTTGCGACTCTACTGCATGTAGAAAGGTGCGAAATTCTTTTCCAGAATCAGACCAGGAAAAAGGAAGAAGATTATGCCTATTAGCAAATCTCCGGCTGAGTTGACAATTAAATTGAAAAACCGCTTCTGCTTCTGGCAATCCAATTAAAATCATTGGAACTTTCGTGTCCAAGATTAAAGCTTTTAACCAGTCCGATACAGTTTTAAGAACTTTGGCTGAATCCCGGTCGATAAAATGTTGAAATTCATCCAAAAAAACTAGTTCAACCCCACAATCTTTCATTAACCCAATCAGTCTGATTGTTTGATTTCCCGTTGTTCCTTTATCATAAGCAGGATCTCCCAACTCCCAAAGAAGCTTAGTGACAACACTTTTGACTGTCGCCGGAGAAGGAATTGTTACAGACAGTACGGGAACAACACTCCCAGTAGATGTTTCCCTTCGAGGGTAGTTCTGACAATAACTTTTCAGAATCGTGGTTTTACCAGTTCCAGTTTCCCCTTTCAAAAATAAACATTCTGGCTCATCTTTAAGATCCGACAAATGATGACAATCATCTATCGCCGATAAAATTTCTTTAAATCGAGGATACATGATATAGATGTTATTGGCAATGTATAGCCTTTCGGAGAACGTCTTTTCTTCAAAAACCTTTTTATCCGTAAGCATAAAACCTCCCGTTACTTTGGTAATCCAATGCTGATATCCCATCCAGATAAATCTGGTTGCCATTCTTCTGTTTGTTGCTCGGTAACAGTCACTTTTTTATTAACCTCAGTTGCTGATTTCTTAGAGACAGAATTTTTGGGCTTTCTTTTAGGTTTAGTCCCACGCAAGTTTTGACTCATTTCAGATAGGTTATTGTTATCAGCTAGGGGACTTGACACAGCTTCACTTTCAGTAGATTCTGGTGATGGCTCATAGTTGAAGGCACTACCAATGTCAGATATACCCGCTATATCTGGCTTCAAATTAGAAGAATTAATGATTTGGGAATTATTTACGCTCTGGCTAATAGCAAAATCGCTCTGCTGTTCTTGAGAGAATTCTTGGTCGTTTCTCTGAAATTCCTCACGTCCTATACCCTTCCACCTCGCCATATCGGTACGAGTTTTCCCTTTTTTCGATGTCTTCCATTCCCGCTCAACAATTTTTTGAATTTTCTCTTTAGCTAGGGCTAAAGCCACTATGTCTACTTTCTCTGCTTCAATTCGTGCAAGTTGCTTGATAACTTTATGTTGCCAAAGACTTAATCCTGAAGTATATTCCTGTGACAGTGCTTTCACCTCCAGGAACTGATTGGTATTAGAGTTGAAAACGAAGATTTTAGATATATCAGTCGGGTCATACTTAATCAAACTCTTTTCTGACTTCTTCATTGAAGAACGTAATTGTGCTAGTTCCCAACTGTTGTAGATAAGACCTTCAAATTCTATCCCTCTTCTAGTCAGAAGACGGGTTGTTCTATTACCGATTAAAACCCGTAGTTCTTGACCTGATGGTGGTAAAGCAGGCGGAAATTCTAAAACGGCTTGTGACCACACTTTTGAGCGAGGAGCCTTGAGTTCTGGATGGGAACTTTGGTTATGAATATCAACAATGAAAATCTGTAAAATTTCTTGTAAAGCTTCAAAAGAAACCACTGCATTCTTGAGAGGGTCATAATCATACGCTTGCAAAAGGCGAGAAAAGTTTTTACCTGGTTTATCACCCAGCAATTGAGTATTTATTGCCCCAAAGTACCTTTCTATAGCACTCTTATACCAGGGCATCTTAGGCGGAGAGTATTGGACGACTATTCCTAACTGAAGGCAAGCATCTTCAAAGTGGCTGCTGTAAAACTCCGGAGCATTATCAACTACAATGACCTCCGGTAGCCCGTAAGTGTCCCAACTATTTTCTATGCTTGGGTACTGTGAGTGCAGGTAATTTTTGGGGCGGACAGCATGTAGCAGGCATTGCATCACCGATAAATAACTTGGCGGTTCAAAAGAAGCGTAATAACCTAACGTTACTCCTGAATACTTATCCACAATAGAGGTTAACCAAGGAGTGCCAATGGGGAGTCGATGTTCTGTATCTACTACAAACAATGGCAATTTTGTGTGGTCTATTTCTACTCTTTCCAGAGGGCGAGTAGGACGTGGACCTAACTGTACTGGGTCATATAATTGAGAGGCTATTCTTTTTCCATAGCGACATGATGCTTTCTCATAGCTATCTAATTTGTAGATGGTGCGATAGATAGTAGAAATATTAGGTAGCTCCAATTTTTCTTGACCAACTGCCTCTCGCAGCCGATTGCACTGATTAAGTTCAATAGTGACTCGATTATAAACATCAGATACTCTTGCTTGTTCTGTTTTCAAATACACGCTATCAATAGCATTATTGATAATTTTTCTGACTTCTGGGTGAACTCTCACTTCGCGATTGCCTTTGGCGCTCATGTTGGGAATGAGTGAACGAATATCTTGCCCTGATGCCAAGTAATTTTTTAGCCAACGATACAGCGTCACTCTTGAGGGAGGATGACTATCTTCTATTTCTTTTGACACCTCTGAAATAATCGGTTCTAATTGACTATTCGTTAGCTTTCTTGGTGTACATGACAAAACTCTTTCTACATACTTATATCTTCTTTTAGCTGTCTCTCTTAATTCGGCACTGATTTGCGTAAAATCTACATTAATGTATCCCAATCGATTATTTTGATGATTTTTTTCTGGGGCATTCAATTCCAGAAATTCAAGCTCTCCTTGAAAAAGTGCTTGAATTAAGGTAACTGCTTTGACTTTTGACACTCTATTAGTCAGCTGGTCTTTTAGTTGGATTTCTCCACCAGACATACACTCATCAATCACTAACTCGCGACCATGCCATACTAAGTGCAGACCTTTTTTAAATTGGATTCTGGTCATTGGTTTATTAGGCGCTCCCAATTACAATCATTCGCTAACATTTGAATCAAACTTTCCCCGTTTATCGGTTGCATCATGTCTGTGACGAGACAACCACTCCACAGCAATCGCAACAACATATTCACAGTGATTCCTTTTGCTTTCAACGACAGTTGTGCATCTTTCATTAACACGGACTGATTGGCGTGAAAATATTCCCTCACATTCAAATAGTTAGACAGCGATAGCGTCACTCTTGCATACTTGTAGAGGAGTTTGATGTTATTTAATTTTGGTTGTACTCTAATCATCTTCTCCGTTACCACAACAAACTCCATATTGTGGGTTTTTGCGATAGGAGCGATATGCCGAAATAGGTGGAAATTTTTCTTTGAGTGTGCTTTTTCATCTGGTTTAACCTCCACAAGCAGCGTTTTTTGGAGTTGATTGACCAAAAAATCGGGTGTATATTTCCTTACCTTACCTTCCATTGTGTAGGTAATTGTCAAGGGTTGTTCCTGGTATGACACCACCTCTGGGTCGATTTCCAGCAGATATATGTAGTCCCTTTCAATTTGCGACTCCCACCAGACAACGGTGTTCATCTTCAAAGAAGGAAACTTCCCAATGACTTTCCGGGTTCCAGTATTCTTAATTGTTCTAGCTCTTACCAAGGGCGTTACCACCTCCATAGTCCCGCGAGAAGTGGGTCATCTCCCTACACTAGCAACAGCGACAACTTTTTCATCTTATGTGCAAAAAAATTTCATCTTATGCGCCAAAATTTCATCTTATGTGCCAGATTTTTCAATTTATCTGCAAACCTACAAACCCACAGCGAACCCACACATGGCGTTAAAATTAATTATCGAAAAGCTTCATTTTCGATAATTAAATGCAACCAGCAAATAACCCCTTCCTTAGCAGCAGCGATCGCAACCTCCTAGAAGAATGGTTGGCACTCAAACGCAACAAGAACACCAGGCGAGAGTATGGTAAGGAATTGCGAAAGTTTTTCCAAGCCCTATGCAACTGCTCGCCAACTCCCGAGTTAGTGACTCAGTTCTTGCAGATGGACAGGCATTCGGCAGCCACCTTGGTTTTGAAGTACAAAGCAGACCTGATTGACAAGGAGTTGAAAGAAGCAACGGTCAATCGTGCGATCGCAGCAATTAAATCCTTGGTCAGTTATGCTTATGAAGTGGGAAAGTGCGATTGGACTTTAACCGATATTAAAAGTGAGAAAGTCAAATCCTACCGAGATACGACAGGTATTGCTCCCGATGCTTTTAGAAAAATGCTAGCCGTACCAGACATCACGTCCCTTAAAGGCAAACGCGATTATGCTTTGCTGAGATTGTTATGGGCGAATGCGCTGCGACGAGAAGAAGTGTCGCGATGTAATATTGAGGATTTAGATTTGGAGCAAAGAACTTTGAGCATCTTGGGGAAGGGTCGGGGAACTCAGAAAGAAAGCATCGACTTACAACCCAAAACTTGTAAAGCCATTCAAGATTGGTTATTGGTGAGGAAGGAACTAGATGTGAAGCAACCGTTGTTTGTCTCGTTGCGACCAAACTACGGGCACCGTCTTACGGGAGATGCCATCCGAAAAATTGTGGTTGGCATTGCGAAGGAAGCGGGAATTTCTAAAACCATTAGTCCCCACAAAATCAGACACTCGTCGGTGACAGCAGCACTGGATGCTACTGGGGGAGATGTGAGAAGCGTACAAAAGTTATCGCGTCATAGCAATCTCAACACCTTAATGATTTACGATGACAACCGCGCTAAGGCACAGGGGAAAATCACTGGGTTGTTGGAGGATTTGGTTTGAGGGGGGGATAAGCACTCTTTCGGCTTGCGCTTTGCGAACGCTACATAACGCAATATTTTAGTTTTTGCACTATCGAGTAAGGCGATTAAACCGGTAAAGAAGTATGATTGCTTAATTACCGGACATCTTTAGCCAACCAAAAATCGTATCTACTGTTATGTCTAGGTCGATATTCTCTAATACTGACAAGCGATCGCTACCTACTAACAATTCTGGTTGTTGACCGCGTCGAAAGACTAAAATAGACCGATCTGCTGGATCGATTAACCATCCTAGCTGACAACCATGTTGTAAGCAATAAAGAATATTCCCAGTTACCCGATTTGAACTTTGTTCTGGGGAGAGGATTTCAATTGTCCAATCTGGGTACAATAAAAAATCATTGGGAACTTCCCCATCGGCATCAAAGGGAATTCTTGACCATTTGAAAACTGCTATATCAGGTACAATGGAGCGCGTGCCAAAGCTACAACGCAATTCTGGGAAGGCATAAGCAATTTTCTGGTTTTCTGTGTTCTCGTTGATACAATTGCAAAGCCTTAACTGTAAGCGGCTGTGTTTTCCTTTCGGCATTGGCTTTTGTACAATCTTGCCGTTGATGTATTCTAGGCTTGGCTTTGTTTCTGGGATCTGAAGAAATTCTCCCAAGCTCTGTGTTGGGGTAATTGTAACTGTCATGGCTCCTGCTGATTTTTTAGGTAAATATTGTTTGATTTTAGCATTAGTGGGCGATCGCTTTGCACTCATATAACCAAAAGCTGGGAACCTCTCCCTTCGGTCAAAACTGCTACAGCATAAAATCAATCAACTGTTCGTTCCAATCCTTAGTTTTTGGTTTGAGCCTGGTTGTGTGTGGTAAAACTTTGCGAATTACCAAGTAAGTTTCTTTGCCTGCAGCATCATTATGATAAGCAGCAACGACGTTGGCTGTTCGGTGTAACAATTCCAAAGGTAAAGACCGGACACTATCAGCGGCTAAGTACAGGATCTTTTGCGCTCGCGGTTGTTCCAAAACAGCGAGTGATAAAACTTTAATGGGAGATTTAACCAACACAACACGAGAAACTGCATCACTTTCAAGTCCGCCAGTGGTTAGCCCGGATTTCTCACAAGCGTTGCGTCGCTATTCCCAAAATCCTAAAAGTTTTCAGTCTACTAAAAGTATAATACTTATTATTAAGCTAAATTCTATGTTTGATATTAACTGGGGACTAATTAGAAGCGGTTCTACATTTGAAGATTTGATTTGCTCGCTCATCCGTCTTAAGGATCATGAAGCTCGTCTTTACGTCCGCCCTGGAAAAGATTATGCCCAGGATGCACGTTCAGGAGATGGACTTACTATTTACCAAATGAAGTTTCATCAAAAAGAGTCTACCTCTTCAGCTATTGCAGATGCCAAAAAAGAAGTTGAGAAAATTGCTAAATATTTAGAAACACCTGGTAAATCACAAGAAATTTGGCAGGGAGTAAAAAAATGGATATTGGTAAGTAATGTTGCATTTAATTCAAGTAACGATTTGAAATGGAATAAAGAGATTAAGCCGCTATTCGCCTGCTTGGGATTGGAAGCATCTTATTGGGAGAAATCAAAAATTGAAATACAGCTGCATCAGTATCCCGATCTAAAGCAAGCTTATTTTGGTGGAGAAACGCGAGTTTTCTTGGGAATTGCTGAAGCACGTGAACAGGTGCAACAATCGCAAGGATTCCATCATCCTCATGCCCTAAATGCTCGTTATCAGGGGCGAGAAAAAGAATTAGGGCAATACAAAAATTTTATAAATGATGCTAATAAGAAAATTCTTGTAATTCATGGAGCAGGGGGCATTGGTAAAACTCGATTTCTTCTGGAAGGCGCGGAAACTCAGGCTTTGCCAGAGGGATGGCAGGTACTTTGGGCAAATGTGGCAACGATGACAAACACCAGTTCATGGTTTATGGGTTTAATTCCCGAACGTCCTACGTTGCTTTTGATTGATGAACCTGATGATGCGACCGTGCTACAGACTCTAGTGGAGCAAATTTCTGGCGGTCGTGCTAGGACTTGGAAAGTTGCTATTGCTGTTCGCTCTCCTAACGATAAGGTTTTGAACTATCTTCAGGGAATACGGAAGCGCCAGATAGTTGAAGAGTTGCCGTTAGCACCTTTAGAAGAAAGTGCAGCAGTAGCTTTCTGTCAAGAACTCCTGGAATTTGGCTCTCTGCAAACACAGAAAGCCAATTGGAAAATAGAAGCTGCTACCTGGATTGCTCAACATTATGACTATCCAATCTGGATGGCGATCGCTATTAAATTACTGGAGAGCAAAGGCAATCTTGAAACAATGCCGCAAGAGGTAGAGGGGTTAGCATCTGAATATTTAGAAGAAATTATTCCACAGCAACAGAATCTTCCCCATGACCAAATCCAGAATCTTTTACGGTGGATAGCATTGTTTGATACCGTCAATCGAGAAGATCCTGCGGTAATGGACTGGATTCAAACAAAGGCTGGATGTAAAAATTCCACAGATCTTAAGCGATGTTTAGATAAATTAATCACCTACAACATTATTTTTGAGCGAGGAGCACGTGACCATTTATTAAAAATGAAACCAGATGTTTTAGCAGATTATATTTTGCAAGATTGGTTAATTTACAACCCAGACTCCGCACTTCATTATGAAGCACAAAAAACTACATGGTTGTTCGTAAATATAAAGTAAATAATAATACGCAAAAATCATCAGTAACCGGACATTTAGAAATAAACCTGTGTGGCGAAGCCACTGAGACTAAAGTGCAGAGAAAAAACTGATTTCCAGCTTTTTATAAACCGAAATATATATACATTGGTTCAGTTGAAATGAGACAATCAAAAAAACTCAAAAATATGTTAGAAAAATGTCTCAAATCGAAAACGCAAAAATTAAAAATATCGATCATTTAGGAATAGTTGCCGGATTAATTGATGAAATAGGAATAGTCGAAATAATTAATGAGAAATTAGGAATAGACTCTCGTGAAAAAATTGCAGCCGGAATAATAGTTAAAGCGATTTTAATCAATGGATTAGGATTCGTTTCAAGACCTTTATATCTATTTAGCCAGTTTTTTGACGATAAAGCAATTGAGATATTATTAGGAGAAAATGTAAAAAGTGATTATATCAATGATGATAAAATTGGTAGAGTTATGGATAAACTATACAAATATGGATTGAATAATCTCTTCATAGAAATTGTTTTGTCAGTGATTAAAAAATTTAAGATAGAGCTAAAATATTCCCATTTGGACGCAACATCATTTCATCTACATGGAGAATATAAAAGTGAAGAAATCAAAGAAAAAGAAGAGGGAATAACCAGAGAAAGACCGATAATTATAACTAAAGGATATTCTCGTGACCATAGACCAGATTTAAAGCAATGTGTTTTAGATTTAATAACGAGTGGTGATGGGGATATACCATTATTCATGAGAACGGGAGATGGAAATGAAGCTGATAAGGTAGTATTTGGAAAAATCTTAGTAGAGTTTAGAAAACAAATAGTTTTTGACAGTATTATGGTTTGTGATAGTGCATTATATAGCCAAGAAAATCTCCAATTAATTCAGCATCTAAAATGGATAAGTCGTGTACCGATGACAATTAAGAGAGCGCAGGAATTAGTTCAAACTGTAGAGATAGAAGAGATAGATGCAAAAGAAAGAGAGAGAAGAGGGGGCTTAAACTTAGATGGATATACATGGAAGTCACAAATAGTAAATTATGGTGGAATTCAACAAAATTGGCTGATAGTAGAAAGTCAAAAAAGAAAAGATAGTGATTTAAAAAAGCTAGATAAAAAACTAAAAAAAGAAAAAGAAAAGGTTGAGAAACTACTCAATGAAATAAAAAAGGAAGAGTTTGAAACTCCAGAGCAAGCCAGATATAAACTAAAAGGAATAAACAAAAAGCTGAAATTTAATGAAATTAAAGAAGTGAAAGTTTTTGAAAGCCAGTCAAAAAAGAATCAGACTGTTTATAGAATGGAAGGAAAAATAACTGAAAAAGTAGAAGAAATAGAAATAAAAAGAAAAGAAGCTGGAAGATTTATTTTAGCGACTAATTTAGTTGGTGAAGAGAAGTTAGAACCCTCAGAAATTATTCAAGCTTATAAAAACCAACAGTCTTGTGAAAGAGGTTTTAGGTTTTTAAAAGATCCTTTGTTTTTTGCTGATAGCTTCTTCGTTGAAAACCCAGAGCGAATCGAGACCATGTTATTTTTAATGTCCTTGTGCTTGTTAGTTTATAATCTTGGTCAAAGGCAACTAAGGAATAGTTTAAAGAGAATCAAAATCGGAGTCAAGAATCAATTAGGTAAGTTAACCATGAATCCGACATTAAGATGGATATTTCAATGCTTTCAAGGTATTCATTTTTTAAATTTAGATGGCATTAGTCAAATTATTAATTTAACTTCAGAACGTCATTTTATTTTGAATTGTCTACCATCATCTTGTCAAAAATATTATTTTATTTCTTAACTTGACCAAATTTTTATAGTCAATCAAAATTTACCAACACATAAAGGAACATTCTTGCTTCCTTCAGTTTTTATTGCTTGTATGACCAATTTTATGGTCAAATTTATTACGCTTTATTAATTGATTTTTGAAAACATATTCATTCTTTAATTATTCTTATTTTTGTGCTTTTCTTTTGTTTGTAATTTATTTATACTTCAATTTGAAGTGCGGAGTCTGGGTTACAAAACAAGACATGGTGACAACGAGCCTTCCTCCGAAGCATTAGAGATTGTTGAAGAAATCAGCACAATATTAGAGAAATATACGGAAGTTCCAAATATCCAAAAATTACTATTAAAGAGTATTGCTCGCTTTGAGTTAATTCAACAGTTGTTCAAGAATCCTATCAATCTTTTGGGAACACTCCTAAGCAAATGGGAAGATCGACTTCCAACAATGAACGTGCGTCAGAAATTAGTATACCTTAGTCTTTTGGATGAAATGTCCTTCGCTCATGTATCTGAGGTTCTGAACCTTCTAAAAGCAATATTAAATTCAAACTCAGCATCAGAAATTGTTTCAACTATTTTTGGACAACGAATTATTACCCATGATGACGTAATCCTGGGACTACCCTGGATTATTTATAATACGGCTCCCTACGCCTACACCTATAGTGAACAGATGAGAATTCTCTCTCTGCTGTGTGATTTAGTGATTAAAGAACATGATGTTGCAACTCGTAGACCGCAGGGCTTGCCCAATGATGGTAAGAGAGCAGAGACTGTTTTACCTAGAGTCATTACAGGTAGTTCAGAATTCCGTAGCAGTTTTGAAACACCTGCGTTTAAGAAAGCAAAAGAGTTATTGAACAAGATCCGTTCTCAAGGAAATATTTCTGAACCCCAAAAACTACATCTTGATGCTCTAGTTAAGCCACTATTGTCTGTCGAGCAAGAAAGCACACTTTTTAATGGGAGAACTATCAGAATTCAAAGATGGACGATTACAACAAATCAACCTGAGTGGGAAATTAGAGATTCACTTCGCACAGCAATCAAGGAAATTCTGTCAGAGCAAAAACTTCAACCACTCCAAGCAGTAATTCTATGGAATCTGCTGGCTTATACACATGGAGAAATTAATCGTGCAACTTCCTACTCTAAGGAATTTAAAGCCGTTCTGGCTAAGGATTTGCTGTTGGAAGTAGATTCCCAAAACTCGCACAGCCCTGATATCCAAGAATCCTCTGTTACCTACTCTGATGCCCACTCTAAAGAATTTCGCACTGTTCTAATTCAGGATTTACAGTGGATAGCAAATTTCCTAAAGTCACACAAGCTTGATATTCAAGAACTCACTGCTGCTCGCAAAATTTGGGATTGGCACTATCAGTTTGACCCAGATCCTGAACTGAAGGAAATAGCAATCCAGTGTGAAACTTTCTTTAAAAAGAATGAATTCTTCCCCCAGTATGCGCCTCTTCTTAGTTGGGAAAGTTACGAATCTTTAGGACAGTGGGCAGATGAAACAAGTAACAAATTAGTCATTTCAAATAATCCACAGAGCATTTATGACTTTGTTCAGAATGGCGTTAAATTTCTGGGAAATGCCGATCAAATATCTAGACTATTCATTGTAGCTTCTCATCTAGGTGCTAAAGCGCAGCAATCTCAATCTGTGTGTCAGTTTGTTGAGGGAGCATTGCAACTAGGTATTAAAACTCCAGAGTTCCAATTTGCCACAAGGCTTTGTCAAGGATGGATTTGCATTACTCGACAAAGTAATCCTCCAGCAACAATCACAGTGCTTAAGCGACTTCTGCAATGGGTTAACAGCAGCGAAAAAATTGTGCAACTCTTTCAAGCAATCTACGAAAGTACCTGGTTAATTAATATTACTGAGTCAGAAGCAGCCATTGTGCTGGAGCAGCAAGAGAATTTTTTGCAGGCTAACTCGGCTGTCCATTTTGTAGGTTTACTCGGTGGCATCTTCTTTTCTAGTTTAGAACAAATCAAAAATACGGTAGAAACGACCTTTAATCAACTTGATTGTAAGCAATTACCCAGTGCGTTAGGTGCGTTTTTGCAATCATTAAACTATGCAATGCGTTCACTCATTAAAAATATAGAGCAAGCAATTGATCCTTACCTAAAAAACTGGATTTTGGATCAAGTTTTACGTTTACCTGATATTGATGAGCTTGGTGCTACAAATGTTCATCATTTGCAAGACCTGTTAAAAATTCTTGGTAAGCCAGATTTGCAATGGCTCGTTAGTGCTGTAGAGAAACGAATTCAAAGGACCTCAGAACCCAATAGTTCTAATATCCGAATATTCCCTAGTCAAGAACGATTATCTCAATGGATTGTTCCTATTTCTTCAGAGCAAGCTAACGATACCACGATACGAAACCTCATTGCAAAACTGCTTTCATACACTAATTCTTATCCAATGTTTGGGTATAGGTTTCCTCGATATCTAGTTGATATTGATCCAACAGGAGTAATTACGGCTGATTTAGTTGTAGAGAAGCTTACAGACCCCAACGTGCGTGAAAATCCGAGCGAAATTTACCAATGGGCGAAATTTGCTGGCTACTACCCAGATAGCTATCTTGCTTGGCGTAAAATTGCCCATGAAGCCTGCTCTTTAGGAGTTCAATTTGACGAGCGTCATAAATATTCAATTTTCCACGCTTTGACTAACCCTGAGCCAAAAATGTCGATATCAACTATAGGCGAAGTCCCAGCAAACTTTGAAATGGCAGTAGAAACAGCACAACAAAGGTTAGAAGCTGAAACCGATCCAGTCCTGATTCCATTTCGGCAATGGGTTCTTCAGTTAGCAGAGGCAGAATTAAGCAGTGAAATTGAACGAGTAAAAGAGGAGAGCGACGAATGACAGCGGAAAAGTTAAAGCAACGTCTAAAGGAAAGTGTAAATGATTTAAAAAATATTGTTTATGAGTTCAATTTGTTTCCTGCCTCATCTTTACACACTGATTGTCTAGATGGAATTAGAAAATTTGATACAATGGCTAACCAGTTACTTTCTATATGCGATCTTATAGAACCTAGAGAACACGCTCGCCAACTACTGGACAAACTGCCTGCAATCACAGACCCCACCACGGATCTTGTTGACTATCATGGAACAAAAATCCCTTTTAGCAATGCTCGAATACTGGGATTTCAAGGTTATCTTTCAATGACTTGGACTATATGCGACTCAATTACAACTGCTATTGCTCCATTAATTTGTACTGAATCAACCTGTAAAGACCGGAGTAATCCGCCACAATTATTAACCCACTTTATCAAGGATAGTAAATATTCATCTTATTATAGTGCTTACTTTCTTAAAGTAAACTACGGCTGGGCTATTGGTGTTTCATATGTTATCAGAAATCATTTTTTTCATGATGGGGCATTATGGAATGGGCAAGATTTTTTTGCAGGTAAAAATTTAAAAGATGGATTTGAGATATCTACAAAAGGTTGGGAGTTTATAGAGAAAGAAATGGCAGACAAGCATAATAGATTGAGTAAGGAACAAAATCGCTTAGGCTTAACCATTCAGTGGCCTTGGCATCAAAATAATCTTTTAAAACTTTTAGAGCTTTGTAATGATGAAATTGACGAGGCTTTGAGTTGTTTAGTTGGTTGGTCTGTAGGCATGGCAAAGTTACAAGCGGGTTATCTGTTAGAAAGAGATCGTTAGTGCTATCTCACCACTTTCGATATCTAGCGTTGCTGAATCAAAGTATGAATTGTGCGATCGCTTTGCACTCATATAACCGTAGCTTGGGGAAACCTCTCCCTTCTTTTCAAAACTGCCACAGCATAAAATCAATCAACTGTTCATTCCAATCCTTAGTTTTTGGTTTGAGCCTGGTGGTATGCGGTATGAGTTCGCGAATGGCTTTGAAAGTTTCTTGACCGGCGGCATCATTATCATACGCAGCAATGACGTTGGGAATTCGGTGTAACAACTCTAAAGGTAAAGACCGAGCACTGTCTGCTGCTAAATACAATGTCTTTTGCGAGCGCGATTGTTCCAAAACAGCGAGCGATAAAACTTCAATGGGGGATTTGACAAGAACAACACGCTGGAGGATGTCGCTGGGTTGTCCACCACAAGTTAAGTGAAACCAACCTTGGGTGCGTTTGGTGCCTTTAACCAATCCTATAAAAGAATTGTTTTGACCTTTTGTTCCACGCAGGAAAGCACCAGTCACTTCTCCTTCAATTGAGCGCATGAGAAAGACAGCATTTTGTTTGGCATCGGCGTAAACTAATTTTTCTGAGTGTAAAGTTTCGATTAGGGGCAGTGGCAGTTTTCGCGTGAGAGTGAGATACTCTTGTACCGCCAACCACTTGCTTTCATCGGCGGGAGGTGGGACGAACTGGGGTTTTGGTTCTTTAGTGATAATATCTTTGGCTTGAGTGCGAGCGTGTTGGGCGACAATATTTAACATTGCCGATTCCCCAAACTGGTCTTGCAACCAGAGCACTGCTTCTTGGAAACCGCAACCCAAAACGTGCATTACCAAATCGATAGCACCGCCCCCACCCTTTTGGTTTCCTGTAAAGTCGTAGAAGCGCGTGCCAATAATACTGATAATGCGATCGCAACCCTTCCACTTGTGCTGGGCTTCGTTATCCTGGTAAAGCCCCAAATGGTAAGCGACATCTTCCAAAGGTAAGTCGCGGACAAGGTTAGCTTGGGCTTTCCATAAATCCAAGGTCAATTCAATATTTTGCAGGCGCTCGAGTAACTTCTGTCTTTCTTTTTCTGAGGCACGAGCTGTTTTGGTGAGTTCTGCTTTTTCTTTGAGCAATCGCTTGTGTTCTGTCAATTGGGAGCTGATAGTGTCAAAAGTCGGTTGTAAAGTTTCTTTGAGCTGCTTCCAATAATCGAGGGCGTTTTGATGGAGTGTTGGTTGGGGGAGAATCTCCAATAGATTGATGTGAAGCGATTTGCAATTGACTTCAGTGTAATATTTCTGAATATTCGTGTGAGTTGCCTTGCTGCCTTTGATACCCCGCTCTATGCCAAGATGTGCAACAGCGAATGCAAAACTATCTTGCAATTGCGATAACTTTTGCTGACCGCTAAAAAGTTCGCGACAGTTGAGTCTGCCGCGATGGTCGAGTGGGACAATATAGGCGTGGATGTGGGGCGTCACTTCATCCAAGTGCAGTTCTGCTCTAAGTGCGCGCTCGCCATAACGTTCCTTCAACCATTCCCTACAGGCACCTGCAAAATCATCGACTCGTTCTGTTAAGTATGCTCCAGGAACTGTGGGATTGTCGGGACGGAAGTATTGAGGACTGGCGCTCAGCAACATTTCGACTCCCAACACGGCGTTGACTCGAATCTTTTGCTCGCCAATCATTTTTTTAAACTCTGCTTCCAAGTCCTGCTCTGGGTTGCCAATCAATCTTAAGTTACTGACACAAGGATTGGCATTGGGAGTTTCGCGCTCTCTGGCGTTATGCCGAGCGCTGACTCTCAGGTCTGTCCAACTCTTAATTTTCTGTATCCGACAAATTGCATAAATCACCATAATTGCATCATCCCACAGAGCGATCGCATTTCAGCCCTTAGCTAAAGGGCTACTTGCAAAGGCGGGGCGATCGGTGAAGAAGCCAGATTGCGTAGTAAGTATATATACTACAAGAAAAGAAGAAAAGTAGACGTTACATAATAGTACAAACGCCTACAATAAATGCT
The DNA here is from genome assembly GCF_000346485.2 of Scytonema hofmannii PCC 7110. Classification (NCBI taxonomy): domain Bacteria; kingdom Bacillati; phylum Cyanobacteriota; class Cyanophyceae; order Nostocales; family Scytonemataceae; genus Scytonema; species Scytonema hofmannii. The sequence continues at coordinate 126,794 of NZ_KQ976355.1, read as the reverse complement.
TTGCGCCATTACTGACCTTGTATCATTCAACTAAAGTCTTAGCTGCATTTCCCGAAGGGAAATTTTTTCCCTGCGATAAATTCTGTTTGAGACTATCTTTAAAATAAACACGATAGCAAGAAATTTACACGAGTAAAACATATCCTAAGAACGTCATGAGCGCTTGCCTCAAACAAATACAAAAGTACAATTGCTCTTATGGTGGCAAGCAAGGTTCTCTAACTGACACCAAACAAATGACATTACACAAGTAGCTGATTGATAAGGCGATCGCAAATGGTATGAGAAGCAATTTATTTCACAATCCATGCCAAACAACAGAACATCAATAAAGATTCAGGTGTATAAGCGTATTAGTTTTGCTTATTTTCTCAAATGTGTTACTCATTATGGATCTTAAGAAATGTTATAAATAAGAAGGGTAAACGTGTATAAAAAAAATGTACAAACCCATGTGTTCCCAGTTTGACCGTAGCTTTTGTACTTCTTTACATCGGTGTATCAATCCGTTATCCTACAGAATTACTCTAGTACGTCTGGTTTCTTTCGCTTCCTAGGCTTCTTTTTCCATCATTGTGATGTAAGATTTGCGGTCAACACCCCCAATTACCAAAGCGCAAACAAAACTAATTAAGGATTGAAAAAACGCAATAGTTTAACAAGGTTTAATCTTGCTCACGCGTAAGGAATACCCTTAAACGATGTCACCCATCTTAACTATACTAGTTCCGACATCACCTAGGTAAGGTGTTCTGCTGAAAGAATAAGCTTAGAGGAGAACACCTCATTCGTACTACTAAAGTTTAATTGCCTCAATCAAGCTCGAAGGACATTGAGTGGGAAGGATTCGAGCGAGTTGAAACCCTGCAGCACTCAAAAGCAGGCTTACCTGTTTTCACGCTGTAGAGCAAATTTCCCCACATCTGCCAGTGTATTGGCTCACTCCCTGACCAAATTGCTAATCGTCGAATCGAAGTCGGTGCATCGCTACAAAGACATTCTGCCATTGGAGTCAACTGGAACTGTCTGGATTGTGTTTCTGAAAAGATTCCAGCACTTGCTAAAGCTCGAAGGAATCGATAAAGTGCTGGGGCATCAACACTGAGCGCCTCAGCTAGAGTCTCAACACTTTGAGAACCTTCCTTGAGATGATGCACCCATCCGTAATCGCTCGCTTATCGCTTACCAGTTGGCACTGCGAACCGATTGATTGGTTGATACCAAAATGGCCTTTGCAACTCCTGTATCCGCAGACAGCGATCGCACGAGTTTCCCCATACTTACCCAAAATTTTTGCTCCCAGGCACTGAAAACCAACTGAAAAAATGTATAATGAAGCCTTTGCTTTTACAAGACTACCATCATGAAGCAGAGCATCATTAAAATTTCGACACCAGCACCAAAAATCCAAGCCCAGTCCAGTTCACCTCAAGCTGACCAAACCAGCTTACCAAAAGAATTACTTGAACCAGAATCTATAGATATGCACCAACTAGTATCAAGAAGCTATACCGTTAGCTCGGGCGGTTGGAAACCATCCGATATTTTGAGAGAAATGAGATTGGATAGTTTTGAATAACGTATCTTTTGTATGGAAAGCGCAGCCGAAAGTAATAAATGGGTCAACACAATTGATTCAAAAAACCCAGAAGTTATAGCAAAAGCTCAACGCATTATTGCCAGTAACATTTACTGCACGCTATCAACTTGCTCTGTGGATGGTATCCCTTGGGCATCGCCTGTCTTTTTTGCCTACGATGACAATTTAAACATTTACTGGTCTTCAGCCGTAACATCCAATCATTCCCAAAACATCTACCAAAATAACGGACGCTTAGCAGTTGCCATCTTTAATTCAAGCGTTTCAGAAGGTACGGGTGAAGGACTGTATTTCTATGGGACTGCCTCGGAACTAGGTTCTGAGCGTACTCCTCAAGTGATGCAACTGCTCCTACATCGGACTGGCAAGCAACTGATAAGGACTCCAGAGGATTATTTGAATGATTCCCCCCGGCGCATCTATCAGTTTCAGCCGCAATCTGCTTGGGTGACGGGCAATCGCTTAGCAGTTGGCAGCCCGAACAGATTGGTTGATACTAAAATTCAGATAAACGTGGCGGATTTACAATCGGCGTTTCATAACCTAGCCTAAAGTAAGTGCGCTCGCACTTTAAGCCAAGCTTTGCCCGTCGTATCTTAACTGTGCCAAAAAAGCATCTAACCTGGATGCACTCACAACTTCTCCCAACACGCTACCCACTCTCCGTACCTGGTACACTCCCTCTCTGAGTTCTTGAAAATCAAGAATCAACCCAGCCTTTTTCGCCTCAGACAGTTTCTTTACCTCAATTGGCATCAATCCCCTCACTCGCTTCCTTTCTACTGGTGTAAGCGCCTCCCATGCCTCTTGCTTGTAATCTTCTCGAACAGCCAAAGCAACTCTTATTTGTTCCCAAGTTGTAGCTATCTGAAAGGTCTCAATTAACACCTCAACAGGAGACTGGGTGCTACACTCTGGTTCGCTTTCAACGACAGCATCATCTTCCGTAAAATCATCTTTTTCGGGTGCAGGTTCAAAAGTCCATTCACCCTCCGTCGTTTCCTCACGCACCTCAGTGTTAGTATCCGTGTTAAAGTCCTCAACCCAAACATCTGGTGTTTCTGCTTCAGCAGATGGTTCAGCACTTTCCACCAACATTAACCTTCCTTCCTTATATGCCTGCCGCAACATTATCCCTTCCGCAGCTATCTGTTGCGGCAGTAGACCTTCCGTGTCCACCATTGATTGAAATGCTACTCCGACAGCATCTTGATTGTGAACCGGGGGTACAAGCCAGTAACGGCTACCACTACCTGACTGACGCCAAACTACTGGTTTTTGCTTGGGCTGCCTGGGTTTGCTGTTGATTTTTTTAATTAGGTTTTGCACTGCTTCTTGGGTGATTTCCGTCAAGCCCAGCATTGCCTCTCGAACCTTAGCGTATCGGTCTTGCGATAACAGCTGCAGCATTGGCAACCCCAATTTAGCTAAGTCCTTTGGGGTGAATTTGCTGAACACGTTAGCTAGCTTTAAGAACTTATTTGCTTCTTTCCGCAACCAACCATAAGCCTTGAGCAAGTCACCAAACTGTCTACTGCGTAATTGCTCCTTCTGCTTGTTCAACCAAAATGCAAACTCTAGCTGTGCTTGGGTCGCAGCTTCCTGCAGGTCGAATGGGTCATCCTGAATGTGATTAACGTGGTTGGCGATCGCGTTTGTACTCACCATAACACTTGTTCCGTGGTTTGAAGTTCTTATTTGTGCCAATTTCTACAAGTTTTGATAGCTTCATTAATCACCCCAAAATTTTCTGGCTTATGCTGCCAATGGCATTGCTGATGGTCTTTGTTGCTCTGAATGGAAACCCATTGCTGCTAATGCGTAAGCCAGGACAAGGCGATAGCGTTTCGGCATTTTGGAATAATTGAGATTGCCCCAACTTCTAACCGTGCGAGTGGTTACTCCTAGCACTCTCGCCAACAGCTGGTTGCACTTGCCTCTGTAACCAGTCTCCGTTTCGTGTTCAGCTATGTGGCTTGGGTGCAAGTTGTGAATGCCAAAAAACCGTTGGCAGAATTCCCGTGGAGTCATGGGCTGCTTGGGTAAAGTTTTTAGGTTTTGGGCGTAAGCCAAAACCATCAGGTAGTGTGCGGGCATCTTTGAGTAAGTCAGTCGCCCCCAGCCTCGCACTGTCCTGGCAGTCACGCTTAAGACTTTCGCTAAAAGTTGAACACAGCCTTTCAGATACCCAGGCTCCGCTTCCTCTGCTGCGATCGCCCTTTCATCATCAAGTACTGTCAACTTGAAATGGTTTCTGCAAAATATTCTTGGGTCAACGCCCGTTACTGGTAGGCTTTCCAGCGGCTGCCATAAGTTTCTTGCCATAGTTCTTGACCGTATTCCTGCTTGTATGTCAGGTTTTTCCTTTTTCCTTGGTTAAGAGTATAGGTCTGCCGTCATACCAAAGTCAATGGTCTGCTGTCAAAAAAATCTTTTGGCATCCCGTGAGAGCTGGTAGAGTTGATGTATGGGTAAGAAAGGAACAAAATCCACCGATGGCATTGGCGAAATCTGGGACGAACCCAAGTCTCAGAAAACGACGCTGCACCTTACTCCCACAGGGAAAAAAGCAGCGCTTGAGCGTGCTAAAGCAATGGGGATTTCTTTAAGCGAAGTGCTAGAACGCTTTGGAAGAGAAACGCTAAACGTGTCAGTAGAGTTACAAAAGGAGGTAAAAGAAAAGCAAAAGTTAACTGTGGCAGAAGTGATGGAAGCACTACGTCATTTTTCCAATTACGAGATTGCCAGAATCGTATTGGCAGCTGGAACGCTTCTTAAAACCGCGCTAAAGCCCTCATCTGCAATGAAAGAATCCGAACACCCTAGCATCGCTGCTCTCGTAATAGCAGAAATTAACAAGTCGTCTCTGTCCATTGAGCAAATAGCTGAGGAAGTGGCGCTTCCATTGGAACGAGTTGTAGCGATTTCTCAAGGTAGCTATCCTTCAGACGAAGAATTGATTGCTCTAACGCTTTTGTTGACTCGTGATAATGGAGAACCTTACAGGCATGATGAACTTATAGCGATTAGACAACAAAGTTTCAATGATAACCAGGACAAACATGAAGCAGATTCTTCTGGATGCAATTGCCACAGTTGACGCTTATGCATCAGAGTTGCTGAAAAAGCAATTACCTTTCTGTGTTGATGTCGCCTTTTGTTCCTCTGACACTATTAAATTGACAGCTTCTAACAAATTAGAAGCACTTGAGTTAAGACAGATCTATAGGTATTTATCGTCTCTGGGGTCAGCTTGGGGTTGCAAAGAAATTAAAGTTTTTTGGCATGGCTCTGGAACAAAGTATTTTTCAATTTCCTGTGAAACGGTTGTAGGAAGGAACCTCAATATGTCTACGTCACCAATGATTGCGCTCCCCGGTATTCAGATAGCAGAGATGAAATTGTCTCGCCCCATTATTAAAGTTATTGACTACTTTTGTGAGCATCCCGAACTTCGTTGTGCATTAATTAGGTTGCATGACCAGCGCCAGGTTGCGATGAGTGAAAGCAGTGCCATCATGGTAACTGGCAGCCTAGAAGAAGCTGTAAGACGTCGCAGGGAACAGTATTGGCATCCGGAAGATTTAAGCGCCTTTGATCTTGTAACTCGTCAGTCTTTAACTCCCGACGATCGAGATTCGTTTGTTGAGTTCAGCTTCCGCGCCCATGCTCCTAATGGTGGAAACTGGCGACGGTTTACCAACCGTTACCGATTGGTAACAGATTCTTATGGTTTGCTGTATCACGTCAGCGAGAACGTTGGAATAGATCAGTTGAAGACAGAGCCAGCTTTAGTTAGATAGGCGATCGCGCATAAGAAAAAGTAAGCGTTATTGAAAAAGGCAAAGGGCAGAATGGTCAATTGGATGAGAATTCAGACCTCAACCAATTGTAAATGCTGTATAGATAGCGGGTTTTTCAACCCCAATTGGGTAAAATTGGGCAAGATAGAAGGCTTTGTATAAGATAGTTCTGATAGTTATTTCCTTCTGTCTCCTGCCTTGCCCAAAGAGCGTTAACAGAAGACATAATAATTGCCAATATAGAATTTCCGTAATTTACCAAGTTGCTGTACCAGGTAATGGATCGCCAGAAGTAAGAAGAAAAAAATTAGCTATAAAGAACATGAAGGAACATAAAGAGTTAAACACATCGTAGTCTTTATTTCAGTGTTTGTATGAGTGAACCAAGAGAACGAGTCAAATTGTTTTTACGGACGCATCGTGGCTGGCAGATGCACAAGTGATCGCGGATGTCTTAGGTACAACCAAGCAATCCATCATGAACTTGTGCGAGTGTTTGTGTGCATCAAATTCATACTATGCGTAATTTGTCAACACCTTCTACTCGACCGGCGCTCTAGCACAGCAGGCAGCTGCTTAATGTACTAATTGTGTAGTAAAAACACTGGGGAACCTCTCCCCAGTGACAACTAACCACCTGTAATTAATGCTTGTTTATTTGTATAGCTGGTTATACCAATTGCACTGGTTACAGCGCCATATGAGTGCTTCGGTGCTAGGATAATCTGATTTATTTATGGGTAGTTGCAGGAATTTATTGTGTATCTCTTTTTCATAAGAAGTACCTAGTAAACTAGGAGCAATTCGTATCTGCATCGTTTTTGGATCTATAGCAATTAAATTTAGATCAAAGAGAGTATGTAAATCGGCTCGCAGTAGTAATCCATTTGAAATATTATTATCCTCTGTTTTACAGTAGGGTATAATATGAGCTGCTTCTAATGCTTCCTGTGCATTACAACCGGACATAGCACAGCAATAGTTATAAGCATTAAGTAAAGCTTTACGAAATAAAGGTTGTCCTCGTCTTTGAGCGATTGATGTAATGATTCGCTTACGAAATACTTTACGTCTTTTAGGTGTATAGTAATTTTGACTTTCAAGATAGTCTATCTTGGTGTCAATTTCAGAAATTTCTGAAGTTATCGAAATTTGATTAATTACTGCTTGTAATTCTAGGTTTTGCTCCAGTCTTTGCTTTAAAGTTGGAAGACCATTAGCCGTTGTATTTACCAAATCACAAGTTTTTATACGAGCAAATAAATTCTCAAGAGGAGATATAGTACCGAAGTCAGGTAGGATTTCAAATAATTTTAAATCTGCTCCATACCCTAGAATCCTTACATATGCACTCAAAGATCGAAGTCCCATAATTCCAGGTGTCCAGGTCACTTCTGATGTGATCGGGATGATACCAAAGCCCCATCGAGGAAAATGCCCTTTTGGTACTTTTTGCAAATCTAGTTTCGTTTCATAATTTAGCCACCCCTCCTCCAAAAACCATCCTAATTTATAAGATAAAATAGAAAACGTTAAGAAGTTAGCTTTTTTATGTTCTTTAATAAGTACATCCCAAAAATTAGTTTGAATACTAAAACCAAAATATTTGTCACTGTAATACATCCAAAGTTGGTCAATTATCTGCAAATCTTCGCAAGGGATATTAGCAATATCTTGGCTTGTAATATTTTTATCTGTTGCGAACTGGAATATTAATCTTGCAGTTTCATCATCAGCTTTTAACCAATTTTTTATTAATAAAAAATTCTGCAAATGAGTGTAATCTATACCAGTGTCAGATATAAGCTTAAACTCAGACATAATGGCTATAATTCCTTCTAATTTTTCTTAAAGTATGTTGTAAAAGTATATGTGTGTGACTTAAAGGAAAAGATTGCCGTTTTTTAAAGTAAAAGCTTGCCCCCCACCGTAGAGGCTGAAAGCCTTATTATTTCGATTAATTCTGAATTATTCGTTGAATGTGCTTTGCGATCGCATTCTCGGAAACGGGAATTTGACCACAAAAGCAGCCAGGCTATAGGTTCAGCAAGCTTATCCTTTAATTTTCAGCAATCTTTTCCTTTAAGTCACACTGCTCGGTTTATGGTGCAGAAATTTTCTCAAATTATGATTCAAAGCACAGTATAGAATTAACTCTTCTCTAGTTGTAGCGAACTGCAAACATAAACGCTCAAAACTGCAAACAAGACGATTGTCAGTGTGACGATAATATTGCCAAAACTGGAACCAAAATATTGCCAAGATTTAGGCTGAAAAACTGATTGTTGAATTAAACACTCACTACTAAAATCTGCCGACAGTCATGATAATATTGCCGAAACCGAAAAATGGTACCATAAGCTTGCCAAAAGAGTTAAGTTAGGTAAACTGTCTGGAATGTTTTTGTAGCAATGGATAACATTAAGAAAATTATTTAGTGTGCGCTGCGGACTTAAGCGGTAGAGCGGGTAACGTTTCTTTTAGTCATCGCTTCCTGTTGTCGTAAGCTTGCTGTCGTAGTGTACAGCGTGTTTAACAAAAAAAGATTTCTAGAGCGTCGGCGGTGGCGCTCCAGAATGATTGAATTCTTCTTCAATGACAGGATTGAGGATCGGGGAGATGCTTACCGATGATGAATTTGGAAAATGGTGTATTGACCTGAAGTTGCCCGAATTAACTGTAAAAACGATTCAAGCAATCCGTCAGAGCGAACCGGCTCGACGAGTTGGGGGTGGAAGAAAAAATGTTTCGGGTTTTTATCCTAGCAAAAAAAACAAAAAAACTATTCAGTTCGAGTCTCATAAAGTTGAGCTTCCCTTTATCTATGAACTGGAACATTCGGACGAGGTTCTAGAATTTTATGACCAACCGCCTGCATTTAAAATTAAATATCAATCTTTATTAGGGCGTCAATTAGGATTTTTCTACACCCCAGATTTTTTTATCATTAGAAAAAATGGTGCCGGTTGGGTAGAATGCAAAACAGAAACTGAGTTACAAAAGCTGGTAGTTAAACAGCCTCATCGTTATGTAAGAGAAGAAAATGGTTGCTGGGTATCACCACCAGCTTCTGAATAGAATGGCACGAAAAAAGGCAGAGGGCAGAGGGCAGAGGGCAGAAGGATGGGGAAGAATATGTGTTTAAGTTTTCAGCTTGTTAATACTTGCGACCATAATTTTCTGCATCTCCTCAACTTCATTGGCGACAGGCGGAAAAAGTTTCTCGTCAGCTAATTTGACTCTTTGGGCAATGATCAGTTGTGTGTCTAACTCGCGAAGTGAACCCAAAGAAATATGAAGAAAATGGATGTACTCATTTTTACTACGTCTCCCATACCCTTCTGCAATATTTGAGGCAACGGAAACGGCTGAACGTCTTATCTGACGGGTCAATCCATAGAGTTCGGAATCTGGAAATTTACTGGTTAAAAGGTAACAATTAACAGCTAAATCAACACTTCGATTCCAAATAAACTGTTCTTGCGTACTTAGCGTGCTAAAATATTAATTTTATTACTAATATTTCCGAGTTAAACTAATTATGAAAAGAATAATGACCCAACTCTTAAATTTACCTGAGGTAGTAGTAGAATCAAGTCTGCAAGAGGGTCGCATCTTATTTATATCAGTACATAAAAAGGTGAAAAGTGCTGTCTGTCCACATTGTGGTATAAGCTCAGAGCATCTACATCAAAATCAAAAATATTTAGTCAAAGATTTACCAATGGGAGATAAAGAAGTAATACTAGATGTAAATAGACGAAGATTTAAGTGCAAAAAATGTCGAAAAACATTTAGTGAGAAGCTAGATTTTGTAGGAACAAAAAAGACATATACACATCGATATGCGGAAAATATTGTTAAACAAGTGATTAATAGTAATGTGAGTAGTGTTGCCAGAAATAATGGATTAACTGATGAAGAAGTAAATTCAATGATTAAGGATGTAGCGAAAAATGTGATGCCAATAGATTTAACAAATTTGAGAAGGTTAGGAATAGATGAAATTAGTTTGGTAAAAGGACAAGGTAAATTTATTGTTGTGTTAGTAGATATAGATTCAGGAAAATTAATAGGATTAGTACAAGAAAGAAAACAAATTCAAATCGAAAAGATTATGAAACAGTGGGGAGAAGAAGTTCTTCATCAAATAGAAGAAGTCAGTATTGATATGACAGGAAACTATAAATATTTAGTAGAGAAGATTTGTCCAAACGCCTTGATAACAGTAGATAGATTTCATGTTACAAAAATAATACATGAAGAGTTAAATCAAGTGAGAATAGCAGAAAAGAAAATAGCATCTGAATTAAATGTGCCAGAGAGAGAAAAAGTGTTTGAAAGTTTAAAAGGCAATAAATTTACAATTTTAAAAGCTGAAAATAAGCTGACAGAAAAGCAAAAAGATAAATTAGATAAAATTAAATAAGCTTCTCCTTTAATAGCAAAAATGCATTCATTGAAAGAAGAGTTTCACGATCTCTTTGATAAGAGCGAAGATTTAGGAACAGGAATGTTAAAGCTAATTGATTGGTTAAAGTCAGCCGAACCTTATTATCAAAAAAGTGTCAAGACAATTAAACGGTGGTTTGGAGAAGTAGTAGGATATTTTGAAAGAAGAACAACGAATGGAGTAGTAGAAGGAATCAATAATAAATTAAAGTTAATAAAGCGAAGTGGATTTGGCTTTAGGAATTTTCAGAATTTTGAAATTAGAGCTTTACTTTCTTGGCACTATGATATTGATTTAGCACGCTAAGTACGCAAGAACCCAAATTTTTGGCTCTTATTAACGATGTCTAATCCCAGGCATTTTCCCACTACATTACTGGCAGAATCACCAACAGAAAAGCTCTTGTACTTTGACAAGTATACAATGGCACACCCTCGCCTACAAGAAGCCTTTAATTTGCTCAAGCTGGCGGTTAGTAATTCTTCTGAGTCACGAATAATTTTTATTTATGGTCCAACAGGAGTTGGTAAAACTACCCTACGCTTATTAATTGAAAAGTGGTTAGTTGAGTCGTCATTACCACAACTAGAAATTGACCCTGGGTTCTTACCATATGCATCCGTTGAGGCAGTCATCCAAAAATCCGGTTTGTTTAACTCAAAAGACCATATTAAACGCTGCTTATTTGCCCTAAACGAACCACTAATTGACCACAAGATAGACTATGGTACGCGAGGTATTTATCACAACAATTTAGGGCAAATTGTGATTGAATCAAAAGTTATTGAAACTGATTTGGGATGGGCATTAGAGCAAGCTCTTAAACACGGGAAACCTAAAATCTTTTTTATTGATGAAGCTCATCATATGCTCATGGTCGCTTCTGGACGCAAGTTAACAGATTTACCTGAAGCAATAAAGTCCTTAGCCAACAGAACTGGAGTTGTGCATGGATTGGTAGGTACATACGAATTGCTGACCCTACACGATATCGGCGACCAGTTGAGCCGACGTAGTGTCTACTTACATTTTCCCCGTTACCATGCTGATATAGAACAAGATAGAGAAGTCTTCCAAAGTGTGGTTTGGGGTTTTCAACTCAGGATGCCATTACCCCAAGAACCAGATTTAGTATCCCATTGGGATTACTGTTACGAGAGAAGTTTGGGTTGTGTAGGGATTCTGAAAAACTGGTTTCAAAATGCGTTGTTCGATGCAATCACTGATGGCTCTGATTCTGTTGGACTTAAGCACCTAGAACGTCGCGCCCTATCGGTTACCCAATGCCGAAATATCCTCAAAAAAATTAAAGAAGGTGAGAAAAATCATGCACAACTCGAAGCGGAAGTTCAGCAACTGCGTGCAGAATTGGGTTTACCAATAAATGAAGATCATCTTGATAATGATATGAAAAAAGTTGAGATTCAACCACAACAGGATGACTCAACTTCTAGAAGAGTGCGTAAGAAAGTCGGAAAACCATTACCTAAGCGTCATCAAGTAGAAATATGAGTCATGTCCCTATATTAAACCTAAAAATTTACCCATCTTGGGATACGCAAAAATCTCCGATTCCACCAAGAAGTCGTTTATATAATCTAGAGCCAATTGGTATAGGAACTCCTTATGTAGAAAGTTTAACAAGCTATGTCACTCGACTAGCTGAACAACATTGCATTACTACTAGGCGGCTATTTCTAAATGAAATTGCCCCACTTATGAGTAGAGAAACAAAATTTTTAAAATCCAACAATTCCAGAGATGAAAGTATCAGTGAAATACTGAGAATTGGTAGGGATAGAACAACAACTAATGGCATGGGCTTGATTGCCAGTAATTTAATACATGCAATGTCTACTTTGACAAAACGAACAGACCTACATTTTCTTACCCTCACTCCTTGGGTTAAAGTCCTTTCCAAAAGGTGTTTACTTCGCCATAAACGTGCTTGGTGTCCCTTTTGTTATCAAGAATGGCGTGATAATAGTAAGAGTATTTATGAGCCACTTATTTGGTGTATCAATGTAGTTGAAATTTGTCCCATCCACAATCACACGTTTGTGTCTGTATGTCCTCATTGTTTGACTCAACAACTTGTATTTTCTGGCGATTCCCAACCAGGACACTGTAATAAATGCGGTAAATGGCTGGGGAGTTCCCAATATAAAAATTGTGAAGTAGATAAAATGAATACCAGAGATGAAATTGCTTGGCAACTTTACGTTGCTAACGAGTTAGGAGACTTAATCGCAGCTACATCAACTATCAAATCTACTCTCGATTCAAATCGAATTAGTAATAACATTACTACTTTTATTAATCAAATATTTCAATCAAATCAATCTGCTTTATCCCGTACCATCATTGTAAATGAAGCAACAATTGGTTTATGGCGCAAGGGAAAGGTAATACCTCAACTAGATAAGCTTTTGTTGTTAACTCATTATGCGAAAATCAAATTGCTAAATTTTTTGACAACAGATGTGTTGTTTTTTGAGAATTTTGTTCGCGTTCCGAACCCCAATCAAACTGAGAAGTCAAGAAAATCTTATAAGAGAGTAAGTTCAGAGAAAAAACAAGTTTTCAATATAATTCTTCAAGAAGTAATTAATGAATACCCACCGCCTTCTTTAGAAGATGTTGCTCTTCGTTTAAATAAGAGTTCAAATTTTTTACAGCATCATTTTCCCGAATTATCCCAAATCATTAAAGTTAATTATGCTGATTATAAAAGCTTGATTAGACACCAAAAAATTCAACCTGTTCTTGAACTAGCACTTCAGGAATTTCCACCTCCTTCATTTGGAGAAATTTCTCGACGACTAGGCTACAAAAATAACAGCTATTTATACAGATATTTTCCTGAGCTTTCTCGTTCTATCTCCAAACGTTACCAAGAATACAATAATGTAATTGGTAAGGAAAAAAGAGAACTTGTATGCCAAGAAATACAAAATACTGCTCAATTGCTTCATTCACAAGGACAAAAACCTACACAACGTCGGGTTACTCAACTTCTTACCAAGCCTGGTGTGATGCGTAACCTCTGGGTTCGGTCTTACTTACGTGAAGTTCAACAGTCTCTTGGCTATGATTAACAAGTTTAGCCACTAGCTATAAGTTATACGCTGATGATTACGATTATAAGCATAAGTTTGCCAAACTCAATTGGAAGCACAAGCATGCGAAAACGGCAATATTATCGTCACACTGACAAGTAACATTTTCAGCCTATCTTGCCCCTGGTGACAGCTTCGCTAGATCTGGCCCTTGTTAAGGCTTTTTAGTCATCAACAAGCACTGTGCCACTTGTAGTTTTTGTACTACAGTCATAGGCTTATTTTTCGTTCTAGTTGTAGCAAAATTCCACTTCGCTGGTGAGCCTACGAATGTGCCAGTTGCCTAGACATCGATTATTGCGCTCGCGCTCCCTCTCAAGAGAGCACGCAACCCAAAACCCCCAGTACGCGCCACTGAGGGGTTTTTGATTTGGTTGCACCTGACCACACGTTTTTTGACTTTTAATAATATCACGCTTGTTATGTTGAGTCAATCAACCCAGTCAAGTATCAATAAAGAAGGTTAAAACCTCTGGAGTTATTGGAATAGGGTATAGGGCGAGTGCTCAGGCGTGGAGTAGTTTGGCTATGGCTGCAAACAAGGGCTTAGCGAGCACTTTGGGTTGCTTATACCAACATCTGCATATTTAAATTGTTGAAGCAGTGTTCCATTCAGAATTAAAAAACATCAAATCTTGTGTATCAGATTCCAAGTGAGCCGCTTCGTTTTTTGATAGGTCATTCAGAGATAACCCTATGATAAGACTTTGCCCACCACTTAAAAGCATGAAACGACGGTGTTCTTTATCAGATTTTAATTGCCGGATTTCTCCTGAAGAGTTTAGCTCTTTAAACCATGAATGAATGTAAGGCTTAGTTAATCTATTACCCACCATTTTGCTCGAGGTAAGCAGGCGTACATTTTGTGAAACAGAGACTCCAAGTGTTGCTAGTGTTAAAATGTGACTCAAGCCTTTGTTATCTAAATAAGGGTCAAAGACTGCTTCAATTGTAGATGTGGCAATTAGTCCTACTAACTTGCTAAAATTTGTCGCAGGTTCATTTTGGTAAAGACGTATTGACGTTGGAGTTGAAGACCAGTCTATACGCTTACTCTCCGTGCGACCAATCTCCCGAACCGCCATTGTGATTGCTTGTTCCAGCCCTGCTAAATTCTCTGGAAATGCGGCAATACCAGCAACGTTTATACTATCACCAAAAAGTACACACCATTTTTCACCAGAATTGTCAATATTATAATCAATAAAAACCTTTTGGTTGTCGGTGACTCTTATAATAAATTGATTTTCACTGTTCCCCTGATAAATCTGCCATCCTTTACTTGCGTAGGCACTGAGATAACCAATCACATCTGCATGAGTTAAGCTTGGGGATGGGTAGCTTGGGAAGAGACTTTGGTTAGACATATTTATTTAAGTACCATTGGGTGTAGACGCTCTTTGCAGAGGGCAGTGTAGACTCTGGTAATGAATCGCTATTAATTTAGAGTAATGTATTATAGCTGATATCGGTGCATCTAGCGCTATCATAAGCAGAAACTATAAATGGGCGCTGAAATGGCGGTTTTGCGTGGGAGTCCGACAGAGCGATTGATAAGTCGGGATTATTTTGGGTGTCACTCATTCGGTAGAATAAGGGATTGAGTCACCTCCCCTGTCTTCCTTGGAAAATATAGTATATTACGCTCATAACACTACGATTGCAAGTGCCTAATTTTTCCTTTTAAAAAAATTATATTAAAAAATATGTCTTTATCCAGTAGGCAGCAGAAACAATTACTAGAAGCACTCATTGGGGCTTTTCCTGAACGAGCATCGCTAGAACAAATGTTATATTTTGAATTCAATAAAAATTTAGACGCAATTGCCGGAGGAGGTTCTTTAAGACAAGTTGTTTTTAATTTAATTCAGACAGCAGAAGCAGAAGGATGGGTTGAAGACTTAATTCGTGGTGCGTCTCGATCCAATCCTGGATATCAACAATTAACAACCATTGCTAATGAAATGTTAGGGTCGGATTCTAAATTGCAACCGAATATTTCATCAGCAAAAGGAAATTCTGTATCTATTAATGCTTCAGATACCACTTCAACAAAGTCTCAAATAGAGCCAATTGTCTTTTTCCTACGACTAATTCCACATTTTTTTATTGGATTTACATTAACATTAGAAAATCTAAGTTTTTTCCTATTAATAATAGTAGTAGTAATCTTCTTACTCTATCCAGAAAATTTCCTAAAATTAATAGTGTGGATTCTTGATAACCTCCAGGAACAAATCCATCATTGCTCAAATATATTTGAGACAATAAAATTTAAAAATCTACTAATTACGGGTCGATATTTGCTTGCTTTAGCATTAGGTGGTTCTTTTTTTGGAGGATTAGTTGCTAGTAGTAGTGGGTCAATTTTTGGTGCTGCTGGGGGAGCTATTTATGGATTAATTAGTCTAAATATAAATAATCCTAACATATGGAAGCAAGGTCAAAACGTAATTGCTTCTGCTTTAGGAGGAGCATTCCTTGGAGGGATAATTGGTCAAATACCTGGCTCAATCTTGGGCGCTATTATTGGTGCTACTTTTAAAATATTTACACTAATTTAAAATAAAGATTGAATAATTATGAGCAATTCACACAAATTAATTCTTTGGGGAATCTTATCCTTATTCTTTATTCTACTATATTATTTTCGGACTGGAAGACAGCTTCCTAACCTAACAAGTGTGATTAATATAGCTCTAGCTTCTGGTGGTTTTGTAACAAGCATAAGTTTATTTTGGCAATTAGTTTCATCAGCGAATCTTAGAACAATTCTTGAAAAGGAGATTGGATTTGATATAACTGCATTATATTTAGGAGTATTGGCTGCAGGTTGGGTTTCATTGCAACCCATAGCACAAATTTTTCAAGCTAGCTCCTTTAAGGGTATAGTGGAAGATTGTGAAGTTTATAATGGGAAAATATTACATTATAGATTATCATGCAATAATCAGATTTATCAAGTTGTGGTAAGGGAAGACGTATTTAATCAACTCACTTTAAGAAATAGAATCAGAAGTGTAATTCAACAACCTGATGATTTAATAGGAAGGAATGTGATTATAAAAGATATATCCCCTATTAGTATAGGCAGAAATCGTGAATTGAGAGTTAATGAGGTTCAACAAATAGTAATTAGCTAATTTCCCAGTGTAAAGTCTCCTTATGAAAATAAACCGTTTCGGGCGTGCAGAAATTCTCACTCCCGACCAAATTAATCTCTTATTTACAGAGGGCTTTGTCAAGCCACGCGATAAGGCATTGTTCGGAATGTGCCTTTACACCGCTTGTCGTATCAACGAAGCTTGTACCTTGCATCTACATGATGTGTTTGGGGCAAGAGGCGTAAGGAAGGTGATAGTATTCCAAGCGCCCAACACGAAAGGAGGCAAGGACACCAGAGAGGTGCAGGTACATCCACAGCTACGGCAATACCTTGAGGAATACAACCCGGATCGGCGCAAAGAGTTTCTTTTTCCCGGTAGGCATAACAGAGGACACATCCACACTGCCAGCGCTGACGACATCTTAAGAGAAGTTTGTTATAATACCATTTCTCTAAAACTAGACTACAGATTAAAAAAGGTTCGTATTGCGCTGTCTTCGCCACAACCTTCGGATGTGTAGTGTGAATTTAGAGAATTGGTATAACTTGGGCATTGAAGGCGTTAGCACCCACAGTTTTAGGAGGACAGCACTTACCAGGATGAGTGATGCTGGCGTACCATTGCGGCACATCCAATCAATCAGCGGTCATCGCACCTTAGCCGCTCTTGAGCGCTATCTTGGCGTAACTGACAAGCAAAAGCAGGATGCGATCTCTACCCTAAATTTTTAATGAGGTACCGTATAGGAGTAGGGAATGATTAACGTTTAAAACCCCTGTTTAATTGTCGCCCAGATCCCCTGAAATTTTTCGCTTTCCTAGCAACATGGCATTAATAACTCTAGGATTGCTTATACTCGTAGAACACTGCCAATAAGCAACCCACTATCACAAATTACCAACTAAGTATGAAATCATGCCACGCATCTTTGACAACATAGATTTGCAACTGCTACCAATTTTACGCTCGACGCTGAAAGTCTCGTATCGAGCGGATTTTTGCGTTGGCTACTTCAATCTTAGAGGTTGGCGGAAGATAGATGATTTAATTGAACAGTATGTTGGTAGCGAAAAGGCTTGTTGTCGTCTATTGATTGGGATGCAAAGTCTGCCTAGTGATGAAGTCCATGCAGCTTTCACCCTTGGCACTAGTGACGGGCGTATAGATAACAGTGCGATCGTTCGTTTCAAAAAACGGATGGCAGTTGAATTTCGCAAGCAGTTAACCCTTGGTGCGCCAACTAATCAGGATGAAGCGGGGTTGCGACGGTTAAGCCATCAATTGAAAACCGGGAAACTCGTTATTAAACTCTTTCTGCGTCACCCCCTGCACGCCAAGTTATATCTTGTACATCGCAATGACCCCAACACTCCAACCGTGGGATTTTTGGGTAGTAGTAACCTGACCCTTCCAGGACTGGCAAAACAAGGAGAATTGAATGTCGATGTTTTAGATCACGATGCCTGCAACAAATTACAAAAATGGTTCGATGACCGCTGGAACGAATACGGCTGTATAGATATTTCCAAAGAACTGGCAGAAATCATTGATGAGAGTTGGGCGAGGGAAGAATTAATACCGCCTTATCACATTTACCTAAAGATTGCTTATCATCTTTCTCATGAGGCGATCGCTGGAATTTCAGAATTTCGCATCCCCCGTGAATTTAACAACTTGTTTGAGTTCCAAAAAGCAGCCGTGCAGTTAGCAGCCCGTCATGTTACCAGACGCGGCGGTGTGCTGGTTGGGGATGTGGTTGGTTTGGGTAAAACTTTAGTTGGAACCGCCTTAGCCAAAATCTTACAAGAAGACTGTTTTTTAGAAACGCTAATTATTTGCCCTAAAAACTTGGTACAGATGTGGCAGGAGTATGTTGATAACTATCGCCTAATTGCCAAAGTGCTGCCCATTAGTAAAGTGCAGAATCAGTTGCCGGAATTACGTCGCTACCGAGTTGTGTTAATTGATGAAAGTCATAACCTGCGAAATCGGGAAGGAAAACGTTATCGAGCCATTGCAGAATATATTACTGCCAACGAAAGTAAATGTATTCTTCTCTCTGCCACTCCTTATAACAAAACCTACTTAGACCTTTCGTCTCAGCTACGGTTATTTGTCTTAGAAGACCAAGATTTGGGTTTTCGACCAGAAGCTTTTATAAGTGAATTGGGTGGTGAAACAGAGTTTATGAAACGCCACCAATGCCTTGTACGCTCGTTAGCGGCTTTTGAAAAGAGCGAACATCCTGATGACTGGAGAGAGCTGATGAAACGCTATATGGTAAGGCGAACCCGCTCGTTTATTAAAGAGAACTATGCCCACACAGACGAAACTGGACGTAAATATTTAGCGTTTTCTGATGGAAGAAGTTCTTATTTTCCAGATCGCATTCCTCGTACTCTCAAGTTTACTTTATCTAGCTCTGATACTGACCTTTATTCTCGGCTTTATTCTGAATCAGTAGTAGAAATAATCAATCAACTAAACCTACCTCGTTATGGGCTAGGAAATTACGTTGTCACTAAACACAAACAACCTCCCGCAGACACTGAGCAACGCCAGCTTAATGCATTATTTCGCGGCGGACGTAGGTTAATGGGGTTTTCGCGTACCAATTTATTTAAACGTTTAGAAAGTAGTGGGATTGCCTTTATTCAATCAATTGAACGCCACATTTTCCGGAATTTTATTTATTTGTATGCCCTAGAACAAGGACTTGATATTCCTATCGGTACTCAAGATGCTGAGTTATTAGACACAAATAATAACGATGAAGATACTGATTCCATAGCAGCCACTTTATTTGATACAGAAACCGAAGATGATGTAGATGATTCATCGAGGCAAGAGGAGAGAGAGGCAGAAAGTTTAACAGAAAAGAGTTTTCGACAAAAAGCCGAATTAATTTACACTGAATATGCAACCCGATATAAACGGCGATTTAAGTGGTTGCGTTCTACGCTATTTGATATTAAAAGATTAAAACGGGATTTACTGGCAGATGCCAAAGCACTGATTAATGTGCTGCAACACTGTGGGAAGTGGAACCCTAAAGAAGATGAAAAACTTGCTGTTTTGGTCGAACTGCTAACAAAAACTCACCCTGATAATAAAGTCCTAATTTTTACACAATTCGCAGATACAGTTCGCTATCTGGTTGATAATTTACAGGCAAGAAATATTAGTCATATGGCAGGGGTAACGGGTCAATCAAAAGACCCTACGGAACTGACAGGAAGGTTTTGTCCTGTGAGCAATGGAAAACGCGATCGCATTTCACCATCAATTGAGTTGCGAGTTTTAATTGCCACTGATGTTCTCAGTGAAGGTCACAACTTACAAGACTGTGCGATTATCGTCAATTGGGATCTACCGTGGGCAATTATCCGCCTAATTCAGAGGGCAGGACGGGTGGACCGGATTGGACAAAATGCAGAAAAAATCCTCTGTTATTCTTTCCTACCTGCGGAGGGAGTAGAAAGCATTATTAATTTGCGGGGGAGACTCCGCCAGCGACTGCAAGAAAATGCTGAGGTGGTGGGAACCGATGAAGCATTTTTTGAAGACGACGCTACTCAAGTCATTCTCGACCTCTACAATGAAAAATCTGGAATTCTGGATGGTGAAGAAGATACAGAAGTAGACTTGACCTCCGAAGCGTTTCAAATTTGGAAAAAAGCTACTGATGACAATCCAGCTTTGAGAAAGACGATTGAAGAAATGCCCAACGTGGTTTATTCTACCCGCACCCATATACCCCAACCTGTGCAGCCAGAGGGGGTACTTCTTTATATGAAAACTACTGAGGGTAATGATTCTTTGATTTATGTTGACCGCAAAGGAAATAGCGTCACTCAGTCGCAATTAGCAGTTTTAAAAATGGCGGCGTGTGAAGAAACGACTCCCGCCATTCCCAGAGATGAACAGCATCACGAGTTAGTTAAAAAAGGTGCTTCCCTTCTTGCTGAGGAAGAGAAAAATGCAGGCGGTCAACTGGGACGACCATCAGGAGCAAGGTTCCGCACCTATGAACGACTTAAGAGTTATGCTCAAGAAATGAAGGGAACGCTATTTGTCACTCAAGAACTGCTAAAGGCAATTGACGATATTTACCGTTACCCGTTGCGACAATCAGCAATTGATACTCTCAACCGTCAGTTAAGAAGCGGCATTAGTAATCAGCAGTTGGCTGAGTTAGTAGTGGCACTACGGATGGATGACCGTTTGTGTATTGTAAGTGAAGAGGTGGAGAAAAGAGAACCATCAATTATTTGTTCCCTTGGTCTGTTCTATAAGTAATCGTCGATGGCACTATCAATGCAAGTCTATGCAAATGAGATTTCAGGATAAATACTGATAACTTTGTGGCTTTCACAATTGTAATAAATTAGCTTTTTTTGAATTGCTCAACATAGTCAAAGTAGTGAAATACTTATATGACTTGCCATTTGAGTATATAACTTAAAACTCTTTAGAGTTGAAAGGTCTTGAAATTATGTTTTTTATGTGACCGTAGTTTAACCGGAATATTTCGGTGATTTTAAGTATATCTTTATATACTTTTAATTTATGAGGTAAGCACTGAAGCGCATAGCGACTTAAAGCACTAAGACAGATAAGTCACAGCTGTGAAAAATAACACTTCTAATATCCCCTATACGGGGGTAGGCACTACCATGCTCCCTATTATAAGGGGCTAAATTGCCATATCCGTCTATTTTTCTTGCCAGCTAAAAGGGTAAATTATGGTACTTAATTTTCAACGAACACGTGACTTACTCTATGACTTTAAATTTGAGGAGCTATTTATAGAGGAGTTAGGATGGTCACAAACTTCAAGGAAAAAAGCTGTTTCGTTGGAGATTGAGAACAAAACTTATGAATACCAGCGCATTGCAGAATTTTCGGGTGTAGGGGTTTTTGAAGTTACAGCAGCAGATGGTGTAATTCCAGAAGCTAAGGTTCGCGCTGCAATTCATCAAGAAATTACTAAGGACAAAGCTGAAAATCTGCTGATTTTTATTGACAGTCAACGTACTCGCAGTCTTTGGTATTGGGTAAAGCGGGAAGAAAATAAAAGCTATATTCGTGACCATTTATATGTAAAAGGTCAACCGGGAGATTTATTTTTAAGTAAGCTGGGTTCTTTAGTGATTGATATCACGGAACTTGAAGATGACGAATTATCAGTTGTAGAAATTGCTTACCGACTGCAAAAAGCTTTTGATGTAGAGCGAGTCACTAAACAGTTTTATAAGGATTTTCAAGAGCAGCATCAGCAGTTTTTAGGTTATGTAAAAGGGATTCATAATAAAAATGACCGACGTTGGTATACATCGGTGCTTCTCAATCGGATGATGTTTGTTTATTTTTTACAGCGGAAGAGATTTATTGATAATGGAGATTTAAATTATCTGCAAAATAAACTTGAAGCGAGTAAGCGGCGTGGTAAAAATCTCTTTTATAAAGAATTTCTTCAAGCGTTATTTTTTGAAAGTTTTGCTAAACCAGAAACAGACCGCGATGCATCAGTACAATCATTGGTAGGAAATGTAAAATATCTCAACGGGGGATTATTTTTAAGGCATCGTATTGAGCAAGAGTATAACATTACAATAGCGGATGAGGCGTTTGAACAAGTTTTCAATTTATTTGCTCGTTATTCTTGGAACTTGGATGACACGCCAGAGGGGAAGGATGATGAAATTAACCCCGATGTGTTGGGTTATATTTTTGAAAAATATATTAATCAAAAGGCTTTTGGAGCTTACTATACTAGACCACAGATTACTGAATATCTATGTGATAGAACGATTCACAAATTAATTGTAGACCGCGTCAATGATGCGTTATCTGATAGGTATAGACCATTCGAGGATATCAACGAACTACTCATCAAGTTAGATGCAAACGTCTGCCGTTTGCTGATAAAGAATATTCTACCTATGTTATCAATTCTTGACCCAGCTTGCGGGTCAGGTGCATTTCTCATCGCTGCTATGAAAACGTTAATTCAAGTTTATAGTGCGGTGATTGGCACAATTGATTTGATGGGAGATGCCAATTTAAAAAGGGAACTTGAAGATACAAGAAAGTTACATAAATCACTATCATATTATATTAAAAAGCGGATTGTTACTGATAATCTCTATGGTGTAGACATCATGGAGGAAGCAACAGAAATTGCTAAACTACGTCTTTTCTTAGCATTGGTTTCTTCTGCTCATGATGTGGATGAATTAGAACCTCTGCCCAATATTGACTTTAACATTATGGCGGGTAACTCGCTGATTGGGTTAATTCGAGTCGATGAAACCGCCTTTGATACAGTTGGCAATTCCAAGCAGGGAAATCTTCTTCAAGCTTTAGCAGCAGCTAATTATAAAGCCATCTTAGTTGAGAAGAATAAATCGATTGAACTTTACAAAAAACACGCTTTTATATCTGGTGAGGAACAACTTCCTGGCGAACAACAGGGAACAGAACAACAATCACGATTGCAAATGCTGCGTAGTCATATTGAAAAACTCAACCGAGAATCGCAAGAGAAGTTAAATCTTCTGCTGTTGAATGAGTTTAGCCAACGTTTGGGTATCAAGTACGAGGAAGTTCAGTTAACAGGTAAATCAAAGAAACGGGTGTTGACAGTTGATGATATCGCAGCCCTCAAGCCTTTTCACTGGGGTTATCACTTTGATAAAGTGCTAAGGCGTGGTGGATTTGATGCAATTATCACTAATCCTCCTTGGGAAGTTTTTCAAACTAATGAAAAAGAATTTTTTAATGAGTATAGTGATGTCGCTACAAGAAAAATGATGGATGTATTTGAATTTATTAAAAAGCGTGACGAACTTTTACAAGATGACGAGATACAATTAGCTTGGTTAGAATATTGTAGCCGTTTTTCTTACCAAAATGCTTACTTTAAAAGAGCAGAACAGTATAAAAACCAAACTTCCGTGATTAATGGTAAAACTGTTCCTAGTAAAAATAATTTATCTAAACTTTTTTTGGAACAATGCTTTAATTTATTACGTAATGCTGGACAATGCGGTATTTTAATACCCACAAGTCTATACAGTGACGCTGGTAACAAACAGTTGCGAGAAATGTTATTCCAGGGAGCTAAAATTTATACTTTGTTTGGACTTTCGAATGAAAGGTTTATCTTTGAAGGGGTAGATCACAGCTTTAAATTTTGTTTACTTTCTTTTGAAAAAGGTGGTTCAACTAATTCATTTCGTGCTGCTTTTAGAATTGTCCCAACAGAGGCTGTGTCTCCAAAAAATCTAAATTTATTTCTAAGTAGTAAGAATGAACACATAGAAATACCACTTACAGTAGTACAGCATTTTTCTCCCGATTCATTTTCAATCACAGAGTTTAAGCATCAAATAGATATAGACATTGCTGAAAAACTGTCATCGTTTCCTTTTATAGGTGAGCAAATAACCGGGAAATGGAATTTAAAGCTGACAACGGAATTTGATAAAACTGCCACTAAAGATTTCTTTTTATTGTCTCCTTCACCTCAAAATCAACCTCTTTATGAAGGTGGTATGATTCATCACTTTAAACATAATTTTGCTCCTCCCAAATATTATATAAATATTCAGAAAGGACGTACCAAGCTTGCGGGTAAAAAGAGTACAAACTATAATACACAACTTGATTGTGATGAGTATAGACTCATCCATCGTCGGATAGCTAGACAAGGACACACAAGAACTTTGATTTGCTGCATCATTCCTAAAAATACATTTTGCGATAACTCAGTTAATTATGCTGTTCCTAGAGGGTACTCAAAAAAAGAGTTGGTTTTTATATGTGCTGTCTTCTGTTCGTTTGTCTTGGATTTTCAAGTACGTGGTCGTGTGAACAATAATGTGACAATTGGGTTAATAAATCAACTATCCGTTCCACGTCTAACAGAAAGTGATCGCTACTTTAATGAAATAGTAGAACGTGCCGTAAAACTCATCTGCACCACACCTGAATTTGACGAACTCGCACAAGAAGTCGGATTAGGTTCTCACAAGCAAGGCGCAACCGATGAAACAGAACGGGCTAAACTACGAGCAGAGCTTGATGGAATGATAGCCCATCTCTACAATTTAACCGAAGAGGAATTTGCATACATCCTCAGTACATTTCCCATCGTTCCCGAACAAGTTAAACAGAATGCATTAAAAGCTTATCACGCCTTTGAACCTAAGTCTGGAGATACAGGAATTGTGGCATTAATTGAACAAGGTGAAAATCACCAACTAGAATTTAAGTCAACTGCACGTTGGAATTTGCGGGAGAACAAACAAGATAAAGCAATGGAACATGAAATAGTCAAAGCCATTGCCGCATTTTTAAATACTAATGGTGGAACTCTGTTGATAGGTGTTGACGATAATGGCGTACCAATCGGGTTAAATAACGACTACCAGACCTTGAAAAAGAAAAATAATGACGGCTATATGCTGTTTTTGAATAATGACCTACTACTGAGGGAGATTGGTAAAGAATTTGGTACTCTCTTCCGTATCACCTTTCATCAGGTAAGTGGACAAGATGTGTGTCGAGTCGTTGTCCAACGCTCACCCAAACCTGTGTACGTCAAACTTAAAGATAAAAACGGCAAGGAAGAAGAAGTTTTTTATATTCGTAGTAATAACTCAAGCATCAAGCTTTCAACTAAAGAAGCTGTGGAATATAGCAGGAACCGTTGGGGTTAAAATTCTGTTAATTACCACAATACCTTTGCCAATTGTGAAGAGAGGTGGTGGTAGTGAAGTGAAGTTAAAGAATGTAAGAAGTTTAGTACTACAACGAGACTTTGACGAAGGGGTATGCCAGTTGTGGGTGGAGAATCAATGGGCGTGCGATCGGTCTTCGGTGAAGGGGTATGCCAGCTGTGGGTGGAGAATCAATGGGT
Organism: Scytonema hofmannii PCC 7110; assembly: GCF_000346485.2. Classification (NCBI taxonomy): domain Bacteria; kingdom Bacillati; phylum Cyanobacteriota; class Cyanophyceae; order Nostocales; family Scytonemataceae; genus Scytonema; species Scytonema hofmannii. Next base: position 101,786 of record NZ_KQ976355.1, on the reverse strand, counting down.
GTGCGATCGGTCTTCGGTGAAGGGGTATGCCAGTTGTGGGTAAAGAATCGACCAGGGGTGTGCGATTAGTCTTCGGTGAAGGGGTATGCCAGTTGTGGGTGAAAAATCGACCAGGGGCATGCGCTCGGCTGTTGGTGACGAAGGTGTAGGAACTAGCTTATGTAACTCGTTATTTTTCCCGGACGCCAAATAAGAGTGTGAAGCTTTACTGTAATTGCAGAACTAAGACCGATAAGCTTAACTCCCCGCAATCAAGTTGAGAAGTGCGGAAGATCGAACAAAAGTTGCCACAAAGTAGTGCGATCGCAATTTGAGGAAGTGCTTGTCCAAAATGCTTGCTGCTACTTGATTTGACCGATTAATCTAAAAATACGAGCTAATTCGGAGCTATTCAAAAGCTAAAAGCATGAATGCCGAAAAACAGCTTCTAGTAAGGATTGAAGTAGCCTAGATGCTACTATGGCAACCCAAAGAAAACCCGTAGACGTAAGTTACGTCGATCTAAGTACAGGCAACAAGCGTACCATATGGCGGAGAGCTTTGCTCAGGCAGTACCTGGGAGTATCAGAGCCAACCTTCAAACGTGACTTGTCGATTTTGATTAGTGAATGCCCCGAATTCAACCACTTCCCCTATGGAAGAACGTTTTCAGACTTTCAGCGCCACTGCTTTGATGCAATCAGACAATGGAGGGATGAAGGTTGTATTGAGGGAGAGATTAGAAAAAAATTGAGAGAAGAAGGACTACCAGACTATGACAGTAACAAAGAAACAACTGAAACAAGAAATTGGAGCAACCAGCGTTGCGGAAGTGACCACAATTTTGCAAGTTGCTAATCGTCCTTTCTCAGCACAAGAGATTGCTGATGAGGATGCAGAGTTCGTAAGACAAGCTTACAAATTGATTAAGCAAGGGATGACTGTTGTTCAAGCAGTCCAACATATTTCTGGCAAAGAAAACTTGAAGAATGATAAAGCGACGGAAGGAGTTCACAATCAGGTGAATGAGCAGGTTTCTGCTGGCGTCTCCAGCAAGGACGAAGTTTTATCCAATATGCTGATTGATGATGTCAGAAAGAAAGCAATCCAATACAATGCTGCTTTCTTCACGCTTCTACCTGCTGCCATTAATTCGGCTGAAGTTTTAGAATCTGATGCAGTTCAAAACGCGATCGCTTACACCAATGGAGCAATAGGCGCTGCTGAAACTGGAGAATTGAACTTGGGTGACAATGATTTTTTGATGACGGCAGTGAGAACAGCATCATCCAAAAACTTGCTGCCACCAACGCCACGCAATGTGCGACTTTTATCAGACAGTACGCAAGGGTAGAAAGTGCAAAGCGAGTTAACCAGGCTCGCAATGAATTCGCGGTTGTTTCATCTGCAGCGCTGGGGGTGGAAGCTGTTGGGTGTTTCGCCGGAGTATCAGCAGCACTTGCGATATCGTCACCGCCGCCGCGCACGTTCGATCGAGTATTTGCTGTTAGTTCAATAGCTATTGGCATCAGCACTTTAATGTCGTTAGTAGTAATCGCAACTTATGTTTTTGTCCGCAGATCTTCAAACCATACAGGAGATTAATTTAATCATAGAGGCAGAAGAACCAGAAGAGGAAGAAAAAGAAGAACCTGTCGATCCTATAGAAGCCGAGGAAAACACGGTTCATAACATAGCAACGCTTTGGTCTTTGTCAGACCAGTAACCGGAAAATTTTCCTTCTTTGAAGGAGCCTAAATGTACTGGAGATACAACGGTTATTTTGAACTAGATGGCGTTCTGTATGCCAGTTTAAATGCAGAACCAGTAGCTGTAATTAATTGAACCGTCCATTACAGATTGAGGAGTAGATAATTATGTACGACCAACAGGTATATCAAGTTCAGGTTGTTGAAAATCCTTGTGAAGATAATCCTTATGAAGATTATGAAACAATTGATGACACCGATTACCCACTTGCACATGGTTCATTCTTGCCTCATCTATCAGGCTTGTTGCCAGTTGAACTAATTTTCCGCCTGGGACAAGGTGAGCAAGCGGCTTTGAATGAGGTTTATCAACACTATGGAGTCAATGTTTACACTAAAACAGTTCTTATCTGGAATAGGCTTGCTAAAGCAAATTATTGGGAGAAATGCGATCGCAAAGCAGTCCAAAAAAAAAGCGACTGGTAATAAATAAGAAAAGTAAACAGCAAAGGAAACGACGATGAACACATTATGTTTACTAGCTGAAGCATCAGTTGGAGCTTTTGTTAACAGTGCGATCGCTTGTGCAATGGGTAGCTTGTTGTGTAACCCGATCGCTATCGTTTGTGCGGGTGGATTGATTGGAGTTATGTGCGCGTCAGTGATGAAAGAGACATTAAAACTTTTGACCCCACAGCAACCTAGCAAAGTACTTAAATTCCGGCGGCGGAGTGTGTAAAGGAGTGTGAGTTATGCAATCCCCGCCAGCGAGAGGTGATGATGACTTAGAAAACAGATTAGTAAGAGCGTTGCCAAATAAACCAGTAAGCTTAGAAGCCATTAGACAGCGTAGAGAGCAAAGAAAGCTGATAGTGCTGCTGCTAGTTTGTGGCATTGGAGTAATTGGAATTGCTTTAATGTTCCTTGTCGCGGCATTTACTAGCCGCAGCAATTCAGAAAACTTAGGGGCTGTAGGCTTACCTGACAACCCAGAGGTTAACCAAACTAGAACTGCAGAAGTTGCAGCAAGAGACGCTTACTTACAAGGATTAACCCGCTTCGATAGAAACTTAGATATTGCTAGTGGTGGAGGATGGTTACAACAAACCACAGGGAACTGCGCTTCCGATCTAGGTTTCAAGATTGAAAGCCAACGCAATAACCCTAAAAGCTTTTTGTTTCGCCTTGATAGAAATGTTGGGTTAGCAGTTCACCAGGAAAAATATAATAAGTGGCTGACGCTGGCTGCCAACGGAGAAAGCGCAGAGATTCATTACACCAATAGCAACGGAGTCCGTGTCAAAGAAATTGTTAAGCCTTCGATGTTCGCTGGCATCGCAATGCTTGGGTTATTATGCGTAGATCAAGCAACTTATTTAAGTCAGTATCCGAACTACGACTTAATTGCTATCTACACCGACCTAACAGAAACGCAAAATCAGCAAAGGTTGGCATGGGCAAGCCGTGTAGCAGCGCAAAACTTAGCTGACCCAGCAGAAAAGATTCGGAACATTGAATCCTGGGAAAGGAGTATGACAGGTAAGCAATCTTTACAAAAGCGGTTAGGTCAGCCCAATTCGGAAGATACGTCAGGGGGTGATTGAAGTGTTGTGGGCAATGGTGAGAATTGGAGGGGGAGTTTTTCTGGTTATTTTTGCTGCTATTGCGGCAGGAAGCGCCAATCAAAAAGTAGAGACAATAGGCACACCAGACCCAATGTCGAACGCTCAAGCGATTGTGCGTCAAGAGCAACCGGGAAAACCGTGGCAAGTAGGTGGTGCGGCGATCGCATTTGTAACCGGCTTGGGATTGCTGGGTTCTGCAGCGTGGGATTTAATGAATGCGAACGACAAAGAAGCTGAGCAAGCCATGTTGCTACTACAGGCACAGCAGGCACAGCGTAAACCCCTACCCGTACCAATGCCTCAGCAATCGGTGCAAGAAGAGCTACAGATCGCATCTGTCCCTGTACTTCCCCCATCATCAGCACCTGTACCCAACAGCCCACAGACGCAAATCCAGCCATCTTCAGAATCACAGCCCATGAACGAAACTGTGTTACCGCCTCCGCCAGTTCAGCCACCAGTCCCACCGCCAGCCCAGCCGATTGAAATTCCCGATCCAGAAAATGTTCCAGGTGCTTTTTACCAACAGCAAGAAATTTATTTACCACCGACAGAACCAGTTATCTGGGCAACGCCTGTTGCGGCTGAAGACCAATTTTATAAGGCGCATGAACAAGATCGGTATGCCACGGTGCGTTCTCTTGTTGATGAGGGAAACGTGGGGATTATCGGAAGCCAGAAAGGCTCTGGGAAAACTTCCAAGCAGTCGTGGTTGATCGGGGAACATATTAAGCAAAAACACTTAGTTTGGAAAGTTGACCCGTTTTGTGCCGGTTACCAGTTTAAAGGCATCAAAGTCTGGGGAAGGGGATTTAACTATAACGATGCGGCACAAGGGATTAGGCAGTGGACAAACTTAGCAAAGCAACGTATGCAAAGGAGGGGAGACGAAACTTGCAGATACGATCCATTTGAAGATTACCATCTGCATTTAGCCATTGATGAGTTGTCAAACTATGGTCGGAATATCGACCAGATAGACGCTTCTATAATGCCAGACTTTTGGGAAGTCACTATCCAATTCATTAGGCAAATGAATATGAGCTGCAGCTTTTGCAGTCATGGCGACACCCAAGCGTTATTGGGAGGTGAAAAAGCTCTTAAAGGGAAATCTGAAACAATAAGGCAGGGCATCACGTGGCTGTATTGTTACGCCCAAACAGACACATCTGTAAAAGGCAACAAACGCTGTGCTGGCTATGCGGACTACGTTCGGTTTGAGAGTGGCAACCGGATCGCTGAAAGGATTGATGTTCCTTCATGGATGCAAGGACCAAATCCTGATAATGATTTTACTGAAATGGTGAAGGAGCATTGTCCACAGTATTTATATGTTCCTGGCTCAACTAAGACACCCGTTATTGGTCAAACACCTGAAGAGTTCCGTAAAAAACTAACAGATATGGAGAAGGATCTATGGGAGGACAATTGAATTCAGTTGAAATGTCTCAAACACTTGAAAACCAAATCAATGCTTTAGTTAACAAACCAATAGTTGCATTTGTTGAGACACCTGAATCGAAAGCAAAACCCAAACAAAATTGGTTTATTGGAGAACATATCAGAAAACAACACCTAGTTTGGAGAATCGATCCCCATTGTTCTATCAAGGAATATCAAGGGATCGCAGTTTGGGGAAGACCGCTCGATTACAAACAAGCTGCTATAGGTATACGCCAATGGATAAACCTTCTGAAAGAGCGGATGCAGCGCAGAGGAGACGCACTCGCTAACTACGAAACCCTGGACGATTTTCACCTACATTTAGCTATTGGATCTCTACAAAACTATGTCCACATGATAAATGAAATAGAACCAAATCTAATAGCAGAGTTTTGGAATTCAGCTATAGCTTTTGCACCACTTGTTAATATGAGTCTTAGCTTTTGTTGCGATCGCAATTTTGGCAGACTACTAGTAGCAAAAGGACGGCTCCTAACATTCATGGAAGCCACAACTTGGATTCACTGCTATGCCAGTAGCGATGACAAATATGTAGGTCACGCCAATTATGTTACTTACGAAGACAAAGACCGAATTTCCAAACCGTTTCACGTTCCAGAATGGATGCACTGCTGTAATAGTGATTTCACAGGGTTAATTAGTGAACACTGCCCACATTTTTTGTACAACCCAGGGTCTTAGGGTGGTTTGAATGAATATAAAACCATAAGCACACGATTAACAGTTTGCACTTATCGGATTCTTGCCGAATGATTTATTGATTCAAAGGAGTAGATTATGACTAATAATCGTGGTGGACAAATCGTCCACAGGCAACAAGTACAGCCAATGGTTTATCAAGGCGTACCGCAGCCTCCAGTAGTACCTCCAGCTTATCAAACAGGACCAATACAGCCAGTTGTAGTGCCGCAGCAGACTCAGATGGTCGAGTCCATGCAAGCTTATTTGCAAAGCACTCAACCCACAACAGCTACGTATGTTCCAGCTCAGTGGGTTCCGGGCGTTGATAATGGAGCAGTCAATCCTTCGTTTTTGATTCCTCGTGTACTTAAACCCCATGAAGCGTGGGATCTGCACCCCGACAATCCTAAGCGAGCATGGAAGTTGTTTCCTGCCATGCTCCGCACGCTGGTCACGCAGCCGGGGCAAAGTTCGCTCGCGCTACTGACTTATAGCGGTATTGCTCTTGGAGGATTTTGTGCTTTGATTGGTGCAATATGGCTGTTTGGCGGTGGTTGGAATCGGACGACTACAGTTATCGGTCCTGGCGCACCAGGATACAACAGAGCTGTGGAAAGGAGCCAACTGACTCCAGCAAGGTATGCACCGCTTTTCCCGGTTGTTGATTCTCCTAGAAGATAGTTTTGTCCTCAGCCGGAAAATTTTCTGGTCGAGGGTCTGACACGTAAAAAAAGGGAAGCCTTCTAAAGTTTACAATCTCAACTACAGCACGAACAATCTTGCTATTAAGGCTTCCCTTTTTTTGGGGACAATGCGAGGCTACCAATTTGACGATGAAAATACCGCACGGATTGATTGTTCAGATATGCTTTTGGCTGGTATTGGTAATGTTTGTGTTGGATCGGCTCCAGCCAGGATACATGAAATTTTACGGCGAAGTTCAATTCTTGTCGCTGTTAAAGCTGCCCCTTGAATCTTTTGAAACAATTAAAGAACCAAAAGCAGTTCCTCAACCCAAAGCACCATCAGTTAACGTAGAGCCAAATCAAGTACAGACTGTAGAAGACACGGGAGAATCACAAAAAAATTGTCGGAGACCTTCCACAGCACTAGATAAGTATTTGGCAGGAATGGGTGAACAATGCCTCTAAAGCTTAAAATCGATTTTGAATGCGGGCAACAACAGCAGTTCGTAGAACCGATTAGCACGGTTAGCTCTCAGTTACTTGTTCCGCAACCGCAACAGACCGTACAGCCAAGAAGCCGAGAACAGCTAAAACTGTGGATAATGTCGCTGACTACACTTGGTATGGCGATCGCAATTACCAACAAAGATGTCAGTGATTGGCTCAGCCAAATTAGTTCACCGCATATTCCTCGCATCATTATTGATGCTCCAAACGATCGAGCACAGCAGCCTAAGCGACTGCCAAACCTAAAAAGCGTCTTTCCTCTCACTAAGAAAGCTCCAATTACAGACGTTCCCGGTAGCTGCCGGGATAGATGCACTCGAATTCACGCAGGAACAGACTACGCCTACATTGGAGCGGTATTAAATGCTCTTGCTGGGCGAGTTGTTGAAGTGAATCCCCGTTCGAGATCTGGCGGCGTTATTGCAGTTGAGTCGCAATGGAACGGCGAGTCAGTAAAGTTGCGTTATGTGCATCTTGATAGGCAAACTGTTGCGAGCTATAAAGTTGGTGAGTTTATTCCAACTGGGAAAGTATTGGGCTATATTCGCGAAACATTTCCTGGTTCAACAGGTCCACACGCCCACATTGAAGTTTATCGAAATGGGCGTTTGGATTGGAAGGGGTACAGATTTCTGGCGAAGTTATGATTGATTTACGGAGCCAAAGGTCGTCTATTGTTCCATCGGTTATTTCATTGGCTTCACTATGGTTGTTGTTCTTCCATATAGGGACAAACAACCTGCGGTTTTTGATGACAAAGGATTCAGCTGATTCCAATGAAAAGACAGAAGAAAATTCAGAAGTAAGGTTCTTTTGTCCCAGTACGGGGATAATTTCTCAAGGTTTCCGTAGACGACAACACGAAGGACTTGACATTGCAGGAGCGATCGGAACTCCAATTTATGCTGCAGTGAGTGGTGTAGTTTTACGGGCAGGTTGGGAGGACACGGGACTTGGCAATGCAGTAAACATCCAACACCCCGACGGTCGCGTCACCGTTTACGGTCACAATCAAAAAGTACTAGTTCGCACAGGGCAAAGAGTGAACCAAGGTCAGATGATTGCCAAAATGGGTTCGACTGGTAATAGTTCTGGTCCACACTTGCATTTTGAAGTTTATCAACAGAATACCGCAATAAACCCCATAGGATATTGTAAGGATTTGCCACTAACGAGTATGCCCACTAAATCAGGGAGGAAAGAAAAATGACTGCAAGAGCCATCTTTACGTGGTCTGTAGTGTTTTTTCTACTTAGTTTGTTGCTTGGTAGTTGCCAATTAAAAACACAGATTCAGCCACAAGCGGGCATGGCAACAGTGAATAAACCTGAAGGCGGCTGCCTGGTTATTAAAAGTAATGAAAGACTCATAAACTGTACAGCCAATGATTATTCACCTTGATTCGGAAACAGCAACCGCTTGGGAAAGCTGGTTGTTTCAGCTTCATAACGTGGTACAGAAAAACCCTCAAGTCGATCCGTTAGCAGAGATAGCTAAAGCTTGTGCAGAAAACCATGCTTTTCGAGAGTTCGTTATCGAATGGTATATAGAAAGGCATGGCATTCCCAAAAAGTATGCTCTTCATCCTGGCTACATTTACCTTCTGAAAGCTGAAGGCTTCCATGGAATTTTCAGTAAATGGATTGGACGCTACAAAATAGGTTTAACCACCAATCCACAGAAAAGATTGGCAGATCTTAACCGACAGCAAGCACCGTGTCCGATCGTTTTAGTACGAACTGTGCCAGTGGCTAATATGTTGGCTGCAGAACAATGGTTACACGATCGCTTTACGGTTCGGCGGCGGCATGGCGAGTGGTTTGACTTTTGGAATCATGAGTTGAGAAGCGTTCACTCCGCTTACGATCGCTTACAGCGAGAAAATAAACCCAAGTTCAGTTTGCTCAAGACACTTACCATATTGACGGCAATTGGTGTCGCTGTTGCTGTCCTCGCATTAGCGTTATTGCTGTTATGAAAAGTTTATTACCCGCTTTGGTGTCACTAGGTTCTGTGGGATTAGTCACCTTTAATTTAGTCGCTTACGGCTACCAATCTTCATTTAGGGTTTATGTTCCCGATTTTAATAATGATGATGAAAAAGTTAACCCAGGAACTGGAAACGTTAGGATAGACGCTTTTTTAGACACAATTGGGTGGGCAGAAACTGGGACAACCGGACCGCAGGGCTATCGGAAGCTTGTTTTTAATGGAGAATTCAAAAACTTCAAATCTCACCCGAATATTTTGCAGTGCGCCAATATCAAACGACGTGCTGGCGGCAGCAGGCGTGTTTGTTCAACGGCGGCTGGAAGATATCAGATGCTCAACAAAAACTGGTGGACGCTACAGTCAAAGCTCGGCTTACCCGATTTTAGCCCTGCAAGCCAAGATAAAATGGCGATCGCGCTAATTAAGCAAGAGGGTGCTCTCGAAGATGTCAAAGCTGGGCGATTTGAAATAGCTGCTTGCAAAGTTGGCAATATATGGGCAGGTTTTCCGTGCAACGAGTACGATCAACGACCACGGAGCACGCAAAAACTGAAGCAAATTTATTTAAATCAAATCAGACTTAGAAGCTCTTAACATTCCTGGTATTGAGCTATCAGGGGTCACCGTGCCAAAACGGGAAAATTGTACGCTAAGGCTGAAACCTTTTTTCCATATGAGTTTTAAGCTTTTGTTCTGAGATTGAACTTCAAGTCAATATATGCTTAATTTTTCTGTCCAATTTTTCTTAATGCTCTTTTAGCTACTTCTCGAACTTGATTATTCTCATCGAAAGTAAGCTGAGACAGAGGTTCTACTGCTCTAGCATCACCCAATTCTCCTAAAACTTTTATTGCTAATTCACGAATAGTGAAAATCTCTGGCTTAACAATTGGTTGGTGTAAAAGTTCTAGCAAAGGCTTTATGCAGCTTGAATGTTTAGCTTGAATTGTATCAAGAATTGCAACTCGGCACAAAGGCTACTGGATACGATACTCCTTTAGAGATAGCGGCTGCACAGCAAAGGCAATATCAGTTCTTGCGAAGTCAGGATAGCGATATGGAGTTGTAAGTAGAACTTAGAGGTGGAGCGATCGCAGAAGAAAAATATAAGATAAAATCTATTACTTACTCAACGGCGAGTTATATATGTTAATGGGCAGGTATACTGAATCTAAAAATTTGTATTTTTAAGCTTTAGAGATGAAAGCTAAAGTTTTAAGAACTGCTCATGCTGACTATGCTGCTTGAGTAATTTAGCTTTGCTACATAAGTCAACCGGAAGGTATACCAAAGTAAATTTTCTTATAGAATGGTGCGTCGAGTACAGGTTTAGTCATAAATATTTATGAACATATCAACCTCTTCTCCCTCTGTAAAGTAGAATCGTTCCTCCATCTCAATGTCGCTGATGCCAAGCATTTCGGCAGCACACCGCAGAGAAATTTTCTTCTGTTGTAAGGCACGGTTGACTAATTCAAGGAAGATACGAGGCAAGCGCTCTTCAAGTGGCCACGGACGTACACCGAATTCAGCTCTATGTGGACGGTAGCCTAAAGTCTTTGCAAGGTTAACTGGCTTAACTTCATTAAATACACTACTGTCTGCATTCAGCCGACGCTCCCGTTCTAAGCGGTGCTTCATGGCTGCAAAACTTACCCCAAAATAGCGTGCCAGGTGAACTATTTCTTCGGAAGTAGCCACGGTTTTAACGCATAGAAAGCGTAATCTCTCGTATAGCGCCTCTTGAGGAATCAAAAAGTAGGAAGCGAATCGCTCAGCGAACTGCTCCAAGAAACGAAAGTCTGATGCCCGACATAATATAGTTGGGCGATTGTAGTGATAGAGACCGTGAGCTAACTCATGAGCCAAAGTAAAAGGATGACGGCTATAAGCCTGATTTTCATTAAACGCCACTATGGGTCCTAGCTGTGGGTGCAAAAAGAAAAACCCACTGAGATCATCCTTGTCTGTTCCCAACGGTACAGCAAAAATTTTGTATTCTTGGGCTTCAAGAAAACACCGAAAGTTCAAAATCGGCGCTATACCCAAGTCAAAATGACGCCGTGCCTTTTGAGCATACTCAGCAACTTCGTAATCGCTCAGTTTTTCTTCTTTCAAAGCAGCAAAAGGTGGATGAGGAGAATTGGGGAAAGAGGTTTCGTTCAGAAGGTACAACTCCTCCAGTATACGTATTTTGTTGATTAAGTACGAAATTCCAGCTTTGCCCGTCGATGAAAAGTCCTTGGACATGGAACGCAATCCTGCTTCCCAATCCGCTATAAGCACCTCATGACTAAAGAAATAGCTAATGGGGACTCCGTAAAGTTTGCTTAATGCCTCTAAGAGTAACGCTTCCACTCGCCGCTTCCCTTTTTCATACTGACTGAGTGCAGCTGGCGTGATGCCAAGAGCAACAGCTGCTTCAGCCTGACTCATCCCAGTCTGTTCGCGGGCTAACCGAAGGCGCTGACCTAGGTCTTCATAGTTCAACATACCTTTCTCAAAGAAAAATTAACATTTTGTTTATTTTTGAATAGCAACTACCTAATCTTAACACAAGTTATACTGAGTAAATTACAAAACTACTGTTGAAGTTAGTTGCTATGGTTATTAAAGTTTTACAATTGCCAGAGCTTGGAAAAAGCGACTGTAAGCACGGGAGAGGCCAAATTGCTCTGTACAGCAAAAATTTACGCTTGTCAACTGTCTACAACCAAACCACTTTCTTCTTCTGTGTTGCACTTACTTAACCAGGACTATGAGTCATCTACCATCTCTAGATTTACAAAAAATACAAGCAAAAAAGATTCTCACCCGAATAGCAGTAGGGCTAGTTGAGCAACAAGAACAAATCACTAAAAGAAATGCACCTCCTATTACCAGTCCCAATGAACACATCAAATCTGGTCTTGAACAATTATCTGTCTTGTGCCTAACCAATAAAACCATGCCACCTTTGCATCACAAAGAAGTGGTAAATTGGCTTCACCAACCTGTAGAGGATTGGCCTGGAATTGGAAAATTGATGGCTGATGCTAATCTTTTTGGCTCACTTTTATTTTTAGGACAACCTACAGATTTAGCTTATGAACTAAGTGAAAGAATGCTCTCAGGTGGCAATCCAGAGATAGAAATTCAAGACATTCCCTTCAAAGATATTCTAGAATATTGTTCTAAAAATAAGTTGGATGAGCAATATGTAAAAGCTAGACTATTTCTAGTCCAAAATCCTCATTTAGAGTGGGGAACAAAAATTGTTAACAGCGATTTAGATTGGGAACCTGAAATTCGTTCCTTGTTGTGCGCCACCTACGAACGTATCCCCTTAACTTGTCGGGTTAAACGAAATGGGGTTGAACAAATAGGGTTATGTCCTAGGTGTGGATGGCCTTTAGAGTGGCAAGGTTCTTCACGCCGTCATGCCGTTTGTTACAGCGATTTGTGTTCTCGCCTTGTTAATAATATAAACACTCCCGAAAAGTGGGTACTATACCACCCAGAATCAATGAGAACAATTCGCGGTATCCAGGCTTCTGTGGTAGCTCCAGAACAGTCATTAATTCAATTAAGAGATACTCTAGTCAAATTAGGGTTAAATTGCTCCCTTTGGCCCAGTGTAGATAATTATGATTTGATGATTAAATTTCCAACAGATGAAGTTTGGGCAGTAGATATGAAAGACCAAGCAAATGCTAGAGAAATGGCTTGGTCTTTAAAACCTTTTAAACAATTTCCTGCATGGAATAAAGCTTTCTATATTTTTCCTGATTACAGATACAAAGGTAAATATAAGAAAGTATTTCAAGCTATTTGGGATGTGAGATGTCAAGAGAACTCTGCTCTCGAAGATATAAGTGTTTTATCACTTAAACAGTTTGTCAGTCAAGTGAACAAGTTGAAAATTTCGGGTAAACAAAAATGAGAGATTGGCAAGATTGGTTAAAAGGAATTAGCCAAGAAATTATCCAATTAGGAAAAGAAGAATTAATTCCTGTTACTTTTAGCAAAACAGAAAGCAAGAGATTTTTTGAAGTTGAATTAGTAATAACGCTTTACGCCGAGATTTATCAAAGTGATAGTAACAGTAATATAAAAGAAGCTTGGAGTTTATTAACAAACTTCATTCCAACCGAATTAGGAAACAATCAGAAGTTGATAGAAGCTTGCACTAGAGTACGCCATAGAGTTCCATACATTCGCACAGCAACAGCGTGGAACAAATCCCTTTTGTGGTACAGCCAACAACCTTTAAGTATTAGGCTTTTTGATGTATCTTTGGAATCGGGAACATACATTAGACAACCTGTAGTTAATTATGTTCCGCAACGTGTAGAAGCTATCACCAAAGCATTAAATCAACCAGCCGAGCATAAACCCATATCGCGAAATTGGGCTAAATCAGAAAAAGAATATTGCTTTTATATTAATTCAGAAGCAGTTTCAGTAGTCATTCCCACTAAACTACTTGAAGGAATGAAGGACTGCTTATCTAACATTAGCACCACTGTAATACCAATTTCTGAGCAACCAAGACGCCCATCTCCTTTATCTCCTTTGACAATAAGATTATGCGATTTAAAGGACTCAGCAATAAAAATTGAAGAAAAACTACCAGGACGAAAATGGTTTGAAAGAGCGGAGCAATTAAATTCATCTCTATCTTTAATCAGAAAAAGTTTACAGCCTACTGAGGAATTCACAATCAATGGGATTTTTCACTTATTAGGACCTACAGGTTCTGGCAAAAGTACTCTCATCTATTTGCTGGTACACCATTTATGTGAAAAGTATGCAGTTAACGACAAAAATTTCCGGATCTGCATTATTGTTAATACGGTGACTGATGCCATAAATATGGCAGCAGATTTCGTCAAGATGGGCTTATCGGCTGCTCCGATACTGGGAAAAGCCAGAGACTCTCATCAGTATCAATATGGAATGGCTCATGCCAACGAGTTACAACCAGAAGATTTATACCAGATCTACGACCTCGTAGAAGACGCAAAGAACGCAAAATTATTAGATAATCCTGCTCTCCGTTGGTTAACAGGAAAATGTATCCTTTCCGGACTACTGGGTGAGGGTTCCATTCCAGCAGGTCAAGAGCCTTGCCATAGTTTAGTAAGTCCAGAAGACCTCAAAAAACAAGAGAAAAATTACTCAGACAAAGTTACATATCATAGCTGCCCATTCCTTCCCATCTGTCCGGTTCACCAAGCAAACCGGGATTTAGTCAATGCCTCTGTCTGGGTAACTACCTCCGCTGCTTTTATCTACACTGCAATGCCAATAGAATTAGTAAGAACTGAAATGCGGGTACTAGAAGCTACTTATCATTATTGTTCTTTACTAATTGTGGACGAAGTGGATAGAGTACAAGTATCAATAGAAGAAAACTTTGCTCCCTCCAATGATTTAGCAGGTTCTCAAACAGCCATACTTGATTTCATCGAACATACTATAGCGGAAAAATCTTTCTATTCAGGAAGAACACAGCTTCATGACCCTCGTTATTACGAACTTAGAGGAGTTGCTAGGGAAGCCTCGCGATTATCAGATGCAATATTTGTCCGAATATTTGACAAAATGCATTTACGGAAATGGATACGAGAGAGACCTCTTTATAATTCTCTAATTTACGAGCAGTTAATTGAGCATATACGTTCATTAGCACCTGATGATTTCCCACAAGAAGAGTTAATTAAAATTTTAATTGTTTTAGAGGATGAATTTAAAAACTACTATCTAATCCGCTCTTCATTAAATAGGTTAGAAGATAGTGAAATCAACGAAAAAAAATTAGAAAATTTAGTGACTGATGTTAGAAATGATAAGGGAGACAACTTAATTAAAAAACTGCGAATTTGGCTACAAGAACATTTACCTTGGCAGCTTTCCCAATCATCGCAAACACAACAGATATTAGAAAGACTAGAATTTAGTGTGTTGCTAACGGCAATGGATAGACAGGTAAACGAACTGCTTCGTTACTGGCTCTTAGCAACAGAGGAACTAGGCAAAGGGCTTTCCTTAAGCCAAAATCCCCCGGATGAGTACATAGATTTAAATGTAGAATCACCCCTCGGTCATCTATTAGGGTATCAATTTGTAGACCAAACAGAAGAAAAAACTCCAAAGGGCTTACTAAGATATTTATCCTGCTTCGGTTTGGGGCGTTATTTGCTATTAAAATTCCCTTACTTATATGTAAATTTAACAGGAGATTATGGACCATCAACGCTAATAACCAGTGCCACCTCATGGTCGCCAGGAAGTCCCCAATTCAATATTGGGATTCAACCCCATGCAATTCTATCTCCACCCCCTGAAGCAGTGGAAGCGCTGTCTGACAGCCATTTTGAATTCATCCGAGTTCCAGAACGCACAGGAGAGGCAATACGAGTTAGCGGACGCTTTGGGATGGGACGAAAAGAGAGTCTACTGCAACTAACTCAGTATTTGGCTTTTGGCAGTGGTAGCAAAGACCGAATAACACAAGAGTTGGAGTATTGGGAATCTCTTAGTACACCAAGAGCTGTCATGTTAATTACAGGCAGTTATCCGGAGGCACAGTTAGTCGCTAGGGAGTTGCAAGAATCTAGTAGATGGAGAAATCGGGTAGATTGCCTTCAATCAGATAGAGACGAACAAATTGCGGAGTGGCTCCTCCGGCGAGGGCAAGTTGAACAATTTCCAACTAGAGGGCGTGATGTATTGGTAACACCTCTGGGAGCCATACAACGCTTATATAACATTTTGTCACCAATAACTAACAAAGCCTACTTAGGTAGTATATTTTTCTTGGTACGTCCTTACCCAGTGCCAACAGATTTTGGCAGGCAAATTAGATCCGTAAATCGTTTGGTATTCGACAATATTTTACAAGGGAGTAATGTTTTACCGTCTAGCTTAGGAGGAACGGCAGCAGAAGCGATCGCTAAATTGCGAAGCCTATCCTACAAAAATTGGCACCGACGACTCAGAGCTTCGCATCATGGATCGGCTTCTATGGACGTTGATCTTTGGCATGAACTTCTTTGGGATCAAGCTGTTTCTGTAGTACAAGTCTTGGGCAGAGCTACCAGAGGAAATGTTCCTACAAGAGTATTCTTTTGTGACTCAGCATTTTATCCACAAGGTGCAGAACGTAGCCTTTTGAAAGGATGGGTAGAAATTTTTGGAGAGTACATTTCTCCTAATAGCAATAAACCCCAAGTAGAACAACAATTAGCCAGAATTTTATATGGTTCAATTTACGCTCGTCTAAAAGCTCTGGTAGAACATTTAGAACATAATAACAAAAGCAGGTAAATAAAATGACTCAAGTACAAAAACAATTACCTCCCATTGACAGGCTACAGACTTTGGCTTGGTTATTCGACGAGAATTTTGACCCTTCTGTTATGGGGGAAGTTTGTGGATTAAGGCTGCCAGTGACTTGGATAGATATTATAAAAGGTTTAGCAAGTGTAGACCATACTCCTCCCATACTCAGTCTTTACGCAGTTTTGAGAGGTTGTGCCTCTGATATCATTTACCTTTTTCCTAACTCCTTTTCTCGCATTCCAGAAGAGAGACCAGAGTATTGGGTAATTGTTCATACTTATAGTGATTTAATCGATTTAAACCAATTTTGGGAAATTATAAAAAATTGGTTGTTATTCAATTATGACCATAAAGTTGTAAAATCTGTCTTGGCTGAGATGGAGTCAGGCCGTGCCGAATTAAGTTGGGAACACATAGATTTAAAAAAAGCTCCCTTTAATGTTATGCAAGTTGTATTGCCTGAACTAATAGCACGTTGGCTAACAAGAAAGGGATTTCAGTTAGGTTTAAGTAATGCTAATGGTCATGAGGAATACTGGCCTCTAGTAGTGTCTCCCTCTACTAGGGAAGAAGCTTACCTAGTAACCTGGCCTCCTATTGAATACTCATTCCCCAATAAACCTGAACAAGTAGCTAGATATTCATATTACTTAAAGTTTTATATTGCTCCTCCTAACGGTAAAACTCCCTACTTGTTACTATTTCAAGCAGGCATTAGACGTTATATTTCTAAACCCATGATTGCTTGGGATAATCCAGAAAACAAAGCACTTCCAGGTGCAAGACAAAAAATTTACTTACCAAAAGGAGAAGATAGCAGTGTTTATGTTGCAATGGAAAATCTGGGATGGCTCAAGCCAAATTCTGACCCAACTTTGAAACGAGAAACTACTCTCATAAACCTTAAGTTAATACGATACGACACGGTTACTTGGAAAGGGAGAATGGACAAAATTTTGGCGATGATAGCTCCTCATATTGATATCCCAGAACCAATGCAATTCTTAAGTGACCCCGAAAAATACGCACCACAATATTTGCTATCACACAGAACACGGCTAGGTTCTCACCCAGTAGGAGTAGGGCTGGAACCAGCCGATAGATTCGAGTTATTTGAAAGATTAACAACAGCTTTACCACCAGGAGTAGTGGCAGCACCAATTATCAACAAGATAGATTTTAGTGCTAGCAGAAAACGGCAACTTCCTAAACCTAAAATAACATCCAATCAACCAACTATTACTAGCGAGCAAGTTTACCGTATTAAAATTTCATCTAATTCAGCAGATTTTCTGTTAGAGGTGTTGAGAGAATTTTTAGAAAGTAAACAAGTACAAGGTACTATTCAAGAAATAGACAATGAAACTTGCAAATTTACCAACTATTTAGGAGAAAGCTATTTATTAAAGATAGATAAAACTCCCTTGCCTAATGAATTGCTGTCTCCTTTATCTTTAGGTGGTTCTTATTCTAGTAAAGCCCAAGCAGCTGCTAGCAAAAACAGAGCTAGGCTAATAGAACGCCAACTGGCGATGCAGCCCAAACCTAGTAACGAAAAACGAGGTATTATTATTGAGTTAGTTAATTACCGCAACTTTGAGAAACGGAAAAGGTTAACTGACCCAAAAGCAGCAATTCGTTGGGGACACGCTTATGCAAATTGGGTAAGCCAATTTTTACAGCCAGAAAGGGAATATATTAATCCAGAAGACTTTGCTCCCATAGACCCTAACGATGAAAAACAAGTTAAAACTTATCAAAGTAAGAAAAACCAGTTAAATTCTCAAAATAAAGCTTACAAAGCAAGGTGTTTAAATGCAATTTTAGATTTAATGCGTCAGTTAAATTTTCCTTTAGGCATACCCTTTTATACAGGATTTTATAACACATCACTACCACAAAATCTTGATATAGTTAGCATCCGGATAATCCGTCTTAATGCCCGAAACAGAGGAGAAACCAAGGTAGTTATCCCTTTACTTATCAAAATCCCTTCAGAAAATAATTCATCTCAAATGCAAGTATGTTTACCGGGGGATTATGGACCGACTTGGATACCATATGATGAAAGTCTATTCACGGTAGCTATGTTTGAGCAGAAGTATAATTCAAACTACACCTCAGAGCAGATAAAAAACTTTGTGGAGCGGGCTTTTGCGGATTTAGAAATAAAAAATCCAACTCTACTATTATTAGACGATCAAAATCTCCGTCAAGACTTTCCTTCACTTTTAACACTTGTGTCAGGAGACGAGGCAAAAGACCCAAATAATCTTTGGCATCAAAACAAACTTCTTCCTTGCAAAAATCCCCAGCTTCTGCGTGTAGCTAGACTACGATATTCCAGTGATGGTTTGGTAGCTCATGTTTGTCCTATATCTGGGTTTAATAGGTACAGTGGTATCTATCATAACCCGGAATTTTGCTCTGCTTTTTACTCAATTGGTCGCTCCCCTCAATCTGCAAAAAGACCCGCAAATTCAAGGCAACGTGACAGAGTATTAAAGCCTGGATGGAACCAATCTGCACTGGAAATCTCTTGGTTATCTCTGCAATCAGAAGATAAACCAGAAGAATGGACATTAGTAGTACATAGACTGCGAGAAGCTTCTCCATTTATCGATGCAGAAATAGTCACTTTACTACCACAGCCAGCTCATTCAAGTCAACAAATTTCTGAATATGTATCAAGGCTAAATGTGGAGGAAGACTTCGATGATTTTGAGGATGATTTTTTAGATGAATCTTTAATTGAGCAAGCTCCAGAATACATTCAATTGAGCTTATTTTAGTAACATCATATCTGGGTGCGATGGCGCGTATCGCCCGCCGAAGGCGGGCGCATCTTTTGTTACTCGCTTGGCAGATGATTGCCTGATTGCTGATGCAAATGAGCCAAACTTTTGAGTGCTTCAGCCTCAGTAGAAAGATGACCAATTTTTTTCCCAATCTCCAGCGCTGTCTGCAAAGATTTCAGCGCCTCTGGATACTGGTTAAGCGCTGTAAGTGTGTTTCCTAGTTTACACAGCGCATACCCTTCACCTTTACTATCATGAATTTCCTGTGCAATAACTAAACACTGCTGATAGTACTCCAGCGCTTGGTGATACTCCTTTAAGGAATAGTAGGCATCGCCCAAATTACCTAACGACGTGCCGATAGGAGCACGATTACCAATTTCCCGTGCGATCTCTAAACATTGCTGGTGGTACTCAATCGCTTGGCGATAATTTCCTAGTAAGTAGTAAGCATTGCCCAGATTGTTCAGAGCCTTCTGAGTACCTGCGCGATTACCGATTTCGCGTGCTATTGTCAAATGCTGCTGATAATACTCTCTCGCACGGGAGTAATCTGCCAACAAATAATAGGCATTTCCTAAATTGTTCAATGCCCGTCCCACACCTGCGCGATCGCCATTCTCCCGTGCAATACTTAAATCCTCGTTAAGGTAATCAATCGCACGGGCATTGTCTCCGAGAGCATTATAGGCATTGCCCAGACCACCGAGCGCTTTCCCCATACTTTCACAATTACCAATTTGCTTTGCAACTTCCAAACTTTGCTGATAATGCTCAATTGCTTGACGATAATCTTTAAGGGAATAATAGGCATTACCCAGATTGCCCAAAACCTGCCCAACACGTTCATGTTCACCATTCTCCCGTGCAATTTCTAAATGCTGTTCGTAGTACTCTACAGCTTGACGATACGCGCCTAAATAAAAGCAGACGTTGCCCAGATTGCTTAAGGCTGTCCCAATACCTTTGCGATCGTCAATCTCCCGTGCAATTTCTAAATGTTGCTGATGGTATTTAACGGCATGAGCATAGTCCCCAAGTGAATTACAAGCGTTACCTAAACCACTTAATGCTTTCGCCATCTCAGTGCGATCGCCAACCTCATATGCAATTTCCAAATGTTGCTGGTGATACTTAATAGCTTGATGATAATCCGCTAGCGCATGGTAGCTGATACCCAGATTGTTATAGCAGAAACACTCCCCTCTAGAATTTAATTTGCCTAAAAGCCTGCTATAAATTTCAATGCGTTCTTGATTGTAGCCCCAAATTCGCATTAGTATTTGCAACTGGTAATTAGTAGGGGTATCGAGGCGAATATCAAGTATTGCAATGGCTCTTAACCAGTCTTCCACTTCACAAAGTTGGTAAAATGCTTCCAAATAACCGCGCACCTTCTCTAAATTTGTCGCATCTAAGGGAGGTTCATCATTATCCATAAGGTAATTTTCAACCGCTATATAATGGTCAAGTTGCTCAAGCGGAACGTCATCTAAATTGATATTCCAATTCAAAAAAATTAATTTTCCTGTTTCTTTGAAGTTGCTTGCCATTTTGACTCAGTTTTGTATTGTTTGATTCAATAATTTTTCTTTCAAATTTTGACAATCTTTGGCTAGGGTAATACCTAATTTATTAGCAATGGCTAAAGCCTGACTACAATACTCGAAACTTGTTTCACGTCTGTCTACCTCTTGATAAAGTCTTGCCAAGTTATAAAGAACATAAGCTTCCGTAGAATGACTGCCAATTTGTTTACAAACATCTAGTGCTGCCTGTAAATTCTCTAAAGCTTCTAAAAAGTTATTAAGTTCTATAAAAGTAGCACCTAAGAGGTACAGAGAGATTCCTTGACTGTGACGGTTACCTATTTTTTGTGAAATAGTTAAACTTTGCTTGTAGCAATCGATTGCTTTCACATATTTTTCCATAGAATAGTAAACATTTCCTAGATTTCTCCAGAGTATCTCCTGTCCTAAAGACTCTTGCGTAACCTTAGCTATGGACAAACTATTTTCAAAATACTCAATTGCTTTAGCATAATTTTTGAGTGAGTAGTAAACTTCTCCTATGCTGCCTAGAAAATGCCCTTCCAAGCGTTGGTCATGGATTTTTCTTGCAAGGGCTAAATTCTGTTGATGAAACTCGATTGCTTTCTCATAGTTTCCTTTACTATTATAGACAAATGCTAGCACTCCTAAAGCACGTGATTCCTCTCGACGATCTTTAATTTCTCGAACAATTAACAAGCTTTCTTCTAGATATTTAATTGCTAGACAGTATTCTCCCAGAGCACTGTAAAAAATTCCTATACTTCTTAAAGATTGGATTTCTAATTTTATTTCTTGATGTTCTCTAGCAAGTAGCAAACTTTGTTCTAAATATTCGAGTGCTTTTTCATAATCAATTGAGATATAAGCATTGCCTAAACTTTGCAAAGATAAAATTTCACCTGTGCTGTATTTAATATTTCTTGCAATCTTTAAGCTGTGCTTATAGTAATTAATAGCTATTCTGCTATCTTGCATTATACTGAAAACAGTTCCTAGGTTCCATAATGTATTTTGTTCACCTAATTTATCATTACTTTTCCATGCTAACGCTAAGCGTTGCTGGTAAAATTCAATTGCTTTTTTATATTCTCCAATAATCAGAGCAATATTCCCTATGCTACCAAGTGCTAACTCCTCTATCATTGGGTTGGCTATTTCTCGTGCAATTGCTAAACTTTGCGAATGATAATTTATAGCTTTATTACTATCTCCGATGAAAAAATAAATTTCGCCGATACGATTTAGAATAATAGCGTTTAAATTAGGATTTAACTTACCTACAAGACGGTTATATATGCTCAAACGTTCGCTATAGTAACTCCAAGTTTCTAGTTGCTGGTGGAGTTCTTCATTGGTAGAAGTATTGAGGCGAAGAAATGTGATTTCGCTAGCTTTTTCCCAATCTTCCGCTTCACAAAGATGGTGAAACGCTTCCAAGTAGCCATGCACTTGCTCAATTGGGAGAGCCTTTGGCAGTATTTCATCTTCTTCCGTGAGAAAGTTTTCTACTGCTATGTAATGGTCAAGTTTATCCATTGGAATTTCATCTAAATTGATGTTCCATTCTGCACAAAGCAATTTCCCAGGATCTTGTAAATTAATCGCCATCTTAATTCAAACCTATACTTTATAACTGAAGAATTTTTCTTTTAACTCTTGGTATTCATGCAAATCTGGTAAATTTAACTCTGTAGCAATTTTCAAAGCTTTATCGCAAGACTCCTTAGCCATATTTTGATGACCTAATTTCTGGTAAACTTCTACCAAGTTATAAAGAATGATGGCTTCAGTAGGGCGCTCACCAGTTTCCCTAACAATATTTAGAGCAGTTTGTAAATATTCCAAAGCTTCTGTATACTGACCAATTTGGACTATGGTAATGCCCAAATTACATAACGTCCTCCCTTCTTCCTCGCGATTCCCAATGTGTCTAGCAATTTCTAAACTCTGATGATATGCCTGAACTGCTTTATCAACCTCTCCTAGAGCATCATAAATATTACCTAAGTTAAGTAATGCCGTTCCTTCTCCTCGACAATCACTAATTCGCCGAGTAATTTCTAAATGTTGTTGAGTATATTCAAGGGCTTTTAAGTACTCCCCCATAAAGTAGTAAGTATTACTAATATTTCCTATGCCGTTTGCTTCTCCTTGAGTACTACCAATTTCTCTTGAAATATCTAAATGTTGCTGATGGTATTCGATAGCCTGAGAATAATTACATTGAGAGTAGCAAACAAGACCTAAATTTCCAAAAGCATTCCCTTCGCCTTCACGATCTCCGATTTCTCTCGCTATCTCTAAAGCTTGTTGATGATATTTAATAGATTGGAAATAGTTACCAAGCGAATAATGAGCAAGACCTAAATTCGCCAGTGCATTCCCCTCTTGCCAGCGATTTTTGATTTCTCTTGAAATATCTAAATGTTGTTGATGATACTTAATGGCTTGAGTATGGTTACCTAGATTATCGTAAACGTTGCCTAAATTTCCTAGCGCAATTCCTTCTGCTTCGCGATCGCTAATCTTCTGGGCAATCTCCAAATACTGTTGGTGACATTTAATAGCTTCAGTATAATTACTCAAATGGCGGTAAGCGCACCCTAGACCCCCTAACGCTCTTCCTTCCGCTTTAAGATCCCCAATTTCTTGCGCTATGGTTAATGATTGATTGTGGTATTCAATTGCTTGGGCATAGTTACCTATAGAATCGTAAGCATTACCCAAATTTCCAAGAGCATTCCCTTGCCCTGGTTGGTCACCAATTTCCTGTGCAATCAGCAAAGCCTGCTGAAAGCATTCAATAGCTTGAGAATAATTATTCAAAGAATAGTAAGCATTACCTAAATTTCCTAATGTTGTCCCTTCTCCTCGTCGGTCATTGATTGCCCTTGCAAGTATTAAATCCCGATCGTAATATTGAAGGGCTTGAGGGTAATTACTTAGAGAGTCATAAGCCATACCCAAGGTATTCAAACAAGTAGAATCTGTTCTGGTATCTAATTTGCCCAAGAGCCTACTACACAGATCAATCTGCTCTTGGTAGTAACCCCAAGTTCCCAGTTGAATGTGTAATTCTTCATTAGTTGGTGTACTAAGTTGAATCCTAACAATTGCCTTAGCTTTTTCCCAATCTTCCACTTCGCTGAGATGATAAAAAGCTTGTAAGTAAAAACTTACTTCCTCTAAATTATCAGCATCAGGTGGTGCCTCATCCTCATCCGTCAGGTAATTTTCTACTGCTATATAATGGTCAAGTTGCTCAATTGGAACTTCATCTAAATTGATATTCCAACTAGCGAAAAGTACATTACCTAGTTCTTTAAAGTTAGTAACCATCTCAATTTAGCCCTATGCTTCCTCACTCAATAATTGTTTTTCCAACCCCTGACACTCTTGTGCTAGCGGTATACCTAACTTTGTAGCGATGGCTAAAGCCTGATTGCAGTACTCAAGGGCACGAGTGCGATCGCCTAATTTTTGATACAGTTCTGCCAAGTTTCTGAAAGCATAAGCTTTAGTGTATTGCTCGCCAATTTCTCCGCAAATCTCCAGTGCTTCTTGCAAATTTTCTTGGGCTTGTGAATATTGCTCAAGTTTTATGAAAGTACCTCCCAAGCAACAAAGTGCCCTTCCCTCAATGTGGGGATTACCAATCAATCGTGCAATAGTCAAACCTTGCTGACAATAATCTATTGCTTGGAGGTAATCTGTAAGCGAATGATAACATATTCCCAAACATAACAATGAGTTTGCCTCGCCGTAGCGATCGCCAATTTCCCGTGAGATATTTAAACTCTGTTGCTGATACTTAACCGCTTTAGCATAACTTTCTAGACAGTAGTAAGCATTTCCCAAATTCCCTAGCGAAATTCCTTCCCCAGCGCGATCGCCAATTTCCCGTGCGATTGCTAACCGTTGCAACTGATACTCAATCGCTCGCTCGTAGTAGCCCTGTTCTCTACAAGCACTGCCCATATTACCTAAGGTATTAGCTTCTAATACCCGATCACCAATTTCGCGTGCGATGGCTAAGGATTGATGGTAATACTCAATTGCTCGCTCGTAATAACCCAAGTGCTTGTAAGCAATACCTATATTACCTAGGGTTTTCCCTTCTGCTTTGCGTTCACCAATCTTCCGTGCAATAGCTAAGGATTGATGGTAATACTCAATCGCTTGGTGATAGTCTCCTAAAGACTTATAGACAATTCCCAGACCACCAAGTGCCCTACCTTGCCCAGAGTGGTCGTCAATCTCCCGTGTAATCGATAACCACTGCTGATAATAATCAATAGCTTGGTGGTAGTTTCCTTTTGAATAGTAGATATTGCCCAGATTCCCCATTACACTTGCTTCGCCAACACGATCGGCATTGGCTCTTGAAAGAATTAAGCGCTGCTGCTGATAGTCAATCGCTTGGTGATAGTCTCCCAGCAACCTGTAAACAACCCCCAGATTGCCTATTGCTATCCCTTCCCTATTGCGATCGCCTATTTTTTGTGCAATGGCTAAACCTTGTTGATAATACTTAATTGCTTGGCGATACAGTGCTAAAGCCGAGTAAGACCTACCTAGACTTATTGAAAAAACGACTTCCTGATTGAGACTTAATTTGCCCAACATTTTATTGTACAAACCAATCAGTTCGCTATCATAGCCCCAAGTTTGTAGTTGACAGTGTAATTCTTCCTTGCTTGGAGTATCAAGACGAGTAAAAAGGACTTTACTGCCTCTTTCCCAATCTTCTACCTCGCAGAGGTGATGAAACGCTTCTAGGTAGCCACGCACTTGTTTAATTGGGGGAGCATCTTGCAGTGGCTCATCTTTTTCTGTGAGGAAGTTTTCTACTGCTATGTAATGGTCAAGTTGCTCAATTGGAACTTCTTCTAAATTGATATTCCAACTAGCAAAAAGTAAAATTCCTGCTTCTTTAAAATTATTAGCCATACGACTAAGTATCAGTTTTTAAACTTTTTAGCAATAGATTACGGTGTTCTATTGCCAAACTACGAATTAAATTGTGCTGCCCAAGAACACGCTTCTTATTATGATTCAATGATTCTTCAACCAAGAAACGGTTACCCAGTTCCTCTAAAGCTCTATCTTGTCTGTTTTTAGCACAATCTTGTTTTTCTAAACGTTTTAGCCAGTAAACTAAATGCTTCAGCCAAAACTCTTCCTTTTCAGGAGCGCGATAAACTGAAGCAGCGCACAGTAAGATATAAGCGTCCTTGACATCTCTTGCCAATCTTTGAAATGCTATTTGCAAACGTTGTTTATTAACTTTTTCTCGAACTTGACGGGTAAGTTTATGTAGCTCCCATTCATCTTTATCTCCCAAAGTTTTTCCTTGCTCTGCTTCTGCTAAAGCTTTTTCCACATCTTCTATCTTTTGACGTGTATTTTCACGTTCATCATTCCAATATGCCTGCACATCCCCATTAAAAGGCTCACTCCAAATTTCCCCGATAATTACCCGCAAAACTAGAGGATGACCTTTATAGGCTCTACCAATTCGTATCAGCAGAGGTTGATTTAGTGAATCATCGCTGACATCTAATCCCGTTGTCTTAAACAATGCCGCCTGCTCGGATTCAGTTAATCCATATAAAACTACTTGATGCCAGAAATTTCTCCAACGGTCGTTTACCAACTTGACTGGGCGATCCTGGGACGTGATGATTAATCGGCTTTGACACGATTCTACTGACAATAAGCTGAGAAAGAACTTTTCCCACCACTCATCAGCAAAATCACCCCAGCCTTCTTCCTTATTTTCTGTCAGCAGTCTTTCTAGAGAATCAATTAGCACTAACACCTGATGTTGCCGCAGGTATGCCACCAACCTTTGCAACAATAGTTCTGGCTTATGTTCCTCTGGTAAAATTCGCTCTCCCCATTCCTCTAGCCATTGCTTAGCGACACTGGCAAATTCTGTGCTTTTTTCCTGGTAGTCAAAATTAGCTCGCTTGAACCTATTCTTCCAGTTCTCCCCGAACCAGTCTTGCATTTCTACTGCCAATTTTTCTGCCAAGGCAGTTTTACCAATGCCCGTCAGTCCCAGGATTAGCAAAAGACGACACGAACCACGAAGCTTTGTACTTAGTTCGTTAACTAGCTGCTCTCGACCTACCCAAGCATCATCATAGGAAAAAAAGTCTGGTCGAGAATCTGCTTGGAGCATTGGAGTATCATCGACAATGACTTCCCAGTTATTTATCCCGACAGCTTTACAAATAGCAACAAATACATCTCTATCAATTGGTATCCTTCGCCTAAACCGCTTTAGGGTTGCAACTGAAGTATTGGCAGCATCATACCAAGCAGGAGCTGTTGCGTTCCATCCTTTCTTTCGTCTTGCTTTATCAACAATTTCTAAACCTTGTTTCGATGCTTTGAGAGTAACCGCCATAGGGTGCTTCTCGCTTGTGTAGACATTCCTAAATAACTACTAATCCAAGTTTTAGCTTTTCGGAATTCTGTACCAGCCGATTTATGAAAATGAGACGCTTCTCCTACATATACTTTACAGGAGTAATTTTGAGGTTCAATCTTGGCTCATTTTTGATAGCAGTGGCAAGGATGAGCCGAAACTGCGGATTTTTCGCCCGTTTGGGTTAGGCATTCTAAAAGTATGGAAAGCAAAGTTGGCGCTAACAAGCTTCTCCTTATACCAAAGCAAAATTTTTTACGGGAGAAATATCATGCAATCTCAACTCGAACAGGCAATCCAAACGGGCGAACCAACCATCCTTGTACCGACTCACGTAGAACGAAATATACCATTGTGGTCTTGGGGTACTGAAACAGAAACCATTTTGGCTATAGCTATCTTAATTCGTTCATGCGCTTTACTCATTCAAGCTCTAGCCCCACTAATAAAGAAGCAAGCGTAATCCAAAATAGAGGTTCTCAATAATACCTGTTAGCCTCACGTTCAAAGGAGCGCCAATTTTTCTTCAACAAGCGCGATAAAAGAGCTAAGCCAGTCTGTCGCTAGACTGGCTTAGGGTTAATACCTTAATCTAGATATCAGTGGTAACAGCAGTCCGTTTTAAAAACTTTCTGACCGCATCTAGCGAGATGTGCAGACCTCGTTTGGAGAGGAATAAAAATTTAGAACCGGAGGATAGCCGCTTTGACACTGTTGGCGAATTTGTCAACTCTACCCCTCCTTTGTGAGCCGAGGTGATTATAATTGCAAGCCGATGCACCTAAAGATCTGGGAAAATTTTCCCAGAGCCACTGCCGTATCAATTATCCCGGTTAGGGGAGAATAAACCTGCTAGGTTCATTAGCAGAGATTGTTCTGGTTCTGTACAAAAAGTCCCACTTGCTGCCAATGTTCGGTGAGTAACTCGATTCAGAAATCAGGATGGTTCCGTCTGAATTTATCTTTTCTACTACAGCTACATGACCCAAGGGGTACATTGAGCTTTTGTCCCATTGAGCGATCGCGCCAATTTGAGGTGTGTTTGATGTTGGAATCCCAGCATTAGCGGCTTGGGTACCCCATTCAAATGCATTGCCCAACATTCTATTTACAAGACCTGGATCGCGACCTAGTTCCTTAGCACGTCCATTAGCGGGTTCTGATTACGAATTAGCAGATATTGGCTTTGAAGAAGGGATCTATCTTTATTCTATCCTTAGAAAACTCAAGCCAGAGACTGCTGTTGAAACAGGAGTTTGTAATGGGTTTTCAACAGCTTTTATATTGCTAGCACTAGCGAAAAATCAAAAGGGGCAACTTTACTCTTTAGACTTCCCTGAAGTTGCCGGAGTGGATTATGACGATGGAACTTTTTGGGAAGGTAAGCGCGGTGCTGTGATTCCTAAAGACCAGGAACCTGGATGGGCTATTCCTGAGCATTTAAAGATAAGGTGGGATTTAACATTAGGAAAAAGCCAGGAAAAGTTACCAGAATTATTGGCGAGACTGGGAGAAATTGATTTTTTCATCCATGATAGTGAGCACTCCTACGAATGTCAGTGGTTTGAATGCAATGAATCGTACAAATTTTTGCGCGAAGGTGGGATACTTATGATGGATGACATGAGTTGGAATAATTCATTTGATAATTTTGCTAATGAGAAGGAAAAACATATTATCAAGATTGGGCATGACTTAGGATTTTTAATTAAATAACTTCTAATAACAGTTTCATTTAATTTGGCAGCATCTATAGACAAGATTGCTACCACAACGTTGCGAGCGCACCCTAGCGTATGTATATTTCGAGATTGGAAATATTGCAGTACAAGCTTTTTGGGGTGGTTAAGCCAAACTTACAAGCATGGAACAGTTTCAGTTCCATTACGGAATCGCCTCACCAGAATTGGGTGGGGCTTTCTCTTTAATCATTATTAAACACGCCAAAATTGCCGTGTCTAACTTGAAAGACATCGCTTGAAAATTTTGAGATCTGAATTAATTTCCCCATGATTCAGGATAATATTTATTGCATCTTGAGTACTAATTTTATACTGTGTGGCAAGTTTATTGATATTTGCTTCACCAGCTGCATGAGTTTTAATAACTGCATGAATAATATTTGGTGGAAGATTAACCTCACGAGTTGTCGCTATTGGTTCGGGGAAAGTTTGAGTCAGAAGTAATTCTTTCTTTTTTAAAAGATGTATTTGACGATAACGCTCTTTTCTTTGTACCCACAAACAATTACCAGGAGCAAAGTCACCTTCTGTATCAATACGCGATATAATTGTTCCTTCAGGTGCAGATCCCATATCTTTTAAAAACTGGGTAAAGTCGTCACGCCAAGATGCATCAACTTCAATTCCACATCTGCCATAATGCTTGTACTGATAGTGATTTTTGTTATAGCAGATACGCTGGCAGCATTTAAACGGCTTTCCTTACTTATTAAAAATACATCTCCACCACCTCACCAGAGATATCCAGAAAGTGCTACGCACATACAGAATTGAAAACCCCTTAGACTCTGGTTGCGCTAGAGACTAATGGGGAAAAAACACATTTGGTATGAAGCAATGGTAGCACTTTCTACAGGACTCACTCAAACACCGCCCCAACCAATCCTTCTTTCAGGAACAAAAGTCACAACAGTAGGTAATAAGTTGGAAGTCCCTCTAACAGAAGAGGAATACTTGGAACTAGAAGCAAACTGGACACAAGAACGCAACGACTATTTCCACTTAGGTCATAGCAGCTACTAAGATTATCCATTTCCGTAAATCAGCTTGGAGTGACTTGGTGTGAACCCAGTCACTCCAAGCGCCTATTAAAATGCAAAAACCCAAAAATACCATGACACAAGCAATTGACAAAACCGAACTCGCGCTAACTGTAGCTGAAACAGCGACTGAGCCTAACACAGAAGCACTCGCAAGAGACATTACGAAACTTTCACTAAGAGAACTTTGTCTGGAAGCAAGCAAACTGTGGTCTCAACTAGAAGAAGCTTCAGACTCTGAAGGTGCTGTTGAAGAAATAATCCAACAACTATTTTCGGTTCAAGAAGCCATTCCCAGGAAAATTGATGGCATTGTGTGGGTTGCAGAAGGTCTTCAGGTAGAAATCGAAGATTGGAAATGCAAGAAAGATAGAATTTCAGAAATGTACGATAAGGTTATAGCTAGAAAAGTGAGGCAACTAGAAGAAATCAAACAAGGGATTCTAAAGTTAAATGAAGTTGGATTGCTCCCTGACCTCAACCTGGGGGAAGAAAGGGCATTCGAGATTCAAGATAATCCTCCAAAAGTTGTTCCAACAGTAGATCCGTCATTAGAAGAGTTTCCTGACGAATATAAAGTTGAGAAGATTAAGTATGAAGCCGACAAAAAGAAAATTTTAGATGCTCATAAAGAAGGTGTAGATGTCAGCGGCTTTGCTGAGGTCACAGTAGGAAAGCACGTCAGGTTCAAAATGAATCCCGAGAGGACTAGAAAAACAAAAGCGAAAACAAAATAATCCTGACTCTCCAATTAATTTTAGGACAACGAGCCTGGGCTACGCCCTGATTTCATAAGCAAGGCGCGAAAACATAGTAGAAAATCCCATCGAATGCTCAAGCATCACCACACGCCTGCGAGTGTTGTCAATAGAACTTTGGTTGGATCTAAAAATCCACCCTTTTTTTTCAAGGCTTCACTCACAATAAAGCTTTATCAATACAAGGAATAAAATGGTGCAAAAGCTATTAACAATCATCCTAATTATATTGAACTTAACACCCCACCAAACTCTCGCTCAAAAGGTTGAAAATAAGAAATCAGAACAAGCAAAGCCAGAATTCATCATCTTTTTTTTATCAACGAAACAAATACGCTCCCTAATGTTGCACTGTTCTTGTAAACCTTAGACCAGAGAAAGACAATGCGTGAACTTTCTGTAAAGACAGCGATCTATAACCAAAAAAGGTCTATATTGAATCTTCAAAAATTATTTTAGCATATGAGAGTAAAATAGACTGAAACGAAGTAGAAAAGAAAACCACGTATGTAAACATTGGCAAAAATATAGCCAGCATAGCTAATGTGTTCAATATCATTTCCCAGCAGAAAGCTGAAAACTATACACAAGCTGCTGCTGGAGAAAACATTGTTAGCACAATTGAAGACGCCAACAGAATTTAAACACAGGTTAAATCAAGGTAAACAGCACACAGGTGCTAACAGCCATTAAAGATATAACCATTGAGAATTCAACATCAAACAAATCCAAAAACTAAGTTTGTATTCTTGATTAGGACTGCTGACAATCGCCTATTACAGGTACAGGTTAACTAATAATACAAACTCTACATCCACAAACAAAAATCAGAAAAAAATGAACATTAACTTGAATTCTCTAAGCCCACAAGAAAAGATTAATCTCAGAAACCATTTGCTCAAAAGAAGCTTAGTTATCATCTGGACATTAGTGAACAGAGGTCTTTACTCCCTATTCCTATTTACAGTAGGGGCTGGATTGATTCTCTACAACAAATGGGACTACAATCCCTATATTGTTGGGTATTTGGTAGCCGTCATACCGTGGGGAGGGCTAGCAAGAAAAGAACATAAGATGGACTTCAGAACGGGATTTTTTTTTCTCATAGCCTCAAAACCAGTTCAGGTTGGATATCTCTTATACGAACTTTTGATGAATATAATTTATGGCGTCTTTGTAGCTCCATTGGTCATATATAGAATGGTTAGCGAGTTTATATACAACAGCACTATACTTTATCACCTTTTCTAAACAGAAAATAAACGAATATGACACACGCGCATTGCTATCAACTTAAACAATAAATATAAAACCTATTGATTTTGCTTTATATTTTTCGAGATAAATATAAATGTTTTTTTAAACAATCGATCTTAACTAGATATGGAAGATAATATTATTAATTATTGACGAATGGAACGCTCCCCAATCCACAGTTTCTCCAATGCGAATTCATCTCATCAAAAGCTTCTGCAAGCAAAGCAACATTTTTCGCAATCAATTCGGGAAGACATTCTTCAAGACTCATTTTGCTCTAGATCTAGGAATGCGATCGCTATACTACTACTTTCCTACCTATTCCTGCTCAATTACCAACTCCAAGAGGGCTTGCTTGTATTTCTTCCCCGCCTCATTAAGCGATTCCTTCAATGGTATTAACTTCAAAACAACACCACGCTTGCTACGCTAAAATGGCTTGAGCCAAGAGAAGACGCGCTTATAACTAACTTCACGATTGTAGAGATTTTTGTGTAACAACATATATATCAAGGGAATTCTACTTGCACAGACGACGCAAATATCAGATAAGTCGTTCCTGTTATGGCTGAGGTGATTTTAATTGTAGATTGTCAATAAGCATTATTATAAATAAGAGCTACGCTCAAATAGGGTAGAAAAAAGCTGGAACCTCGCTACATCATTCATCCAGTATTATCAATCCAAAGAAAAAGACAATGAACTTACAAGCAATTTTGACCGCACTTTTAACAGTAGTAATCTACACATTCTCTACATTCTTAATTTGGCAATTTGTACTGGGAGCATCTGTTGAGTTTTCAAAAATCGGTGAAAAGATTGTCAACCTAAGCCCTAAGATAGTTGCAGATGTTTCAGCCACACCATTAATAGAAAAAGCTGACATTGAAATGTTATATCATCCAGCCAATTCCGAATCACAAACAAATGTTCAACCATTACTGCAACCTGACGAAATCATTACAACTGCCAAGAAGACATTTGCTGTCTCACAGAAAACATCGCTAAAGCGTACAAAACAACCAAAAGTGACAGTTGCTAGCCTGAGGAAGCAATGCGATGAAAATGGCATCAAATGGTCAAACGCAATAATAGACCAAAATACGGGGAAACCTCGCCACTTAAAAAAAGAAGAAATGAAAACTAAGCTTGCTCTCTCTTATTAGCAATTAGCCAGAGCTTTTACCTACCGCACGGTCTTGAGGCTCTCCACACTGGAGCTAAACATATCAGTAAAAATGCTCATGACCGTGCGCTCCCTAATCTTAATATTGGTACTGACCGACATCCCCGATTGCAGTTGTATTTTGCGTCCGTTCGCTAAAAGCGACTGTTGTGACAATCGGACTTTAGCGGGAAATCTGTAGTACGGATAAATTTGGTCTGGTGGCAAAGCATCAGAGCCAATCGAAATGAGTTGACCTTTGATATCGCCAAATTCACTAAAGGGGAACGAGTCAATTCGCACATCCACTGTCATTCCCTCAAAGACAAAACCAATATCTTTGTTGGTGATATATACCTTGGCGATAAGTGCATCATCAGGAACAACCTTAAGAATTGGTTCGCTAGAAGTGACAACAAATCCTGGAGTGTGCGCCTTGATCTCAAAAATTGTACCAGCTACCGGGGATTTGATTTCTTGATATTTCAAATTCATCTGAGTTTGACTCAGTTGAGAATCAATTTCTGCTATCTTTTTGTGATTCTCAACTATGGCTTTAGTTAACTGAGAGTCAATTTCTGCAATGCGTTTGTTGTTATCTGCAATCTGCTGTAGCCAATCTTGACGAGAGAGAGCGATTGTGTTTTGTAGCTTGGCTTGTGCTTGAAAAATAGCTGAATTTAAACGCGCTCGTTCCTGAACGAGTTGGTCGATTTCGGACTGACCGTTTCTCACTTCTTGTTGCTGTTTAAAGTATTGAATTTTGGAAATCGCTCCATCTTGCATCAATGGAGTGACACTATTCAAAATGCCTTTGTTCATTGCCAAGGTATCAATAGTGGAAGCTTGTTTAATTTCAGCTTGTTGTCTTTGGTGCTGCAATTGGACAATTTCTAACTTTGCTGCAGCAACACGAGCATTCAATTCGGATCGGTTTGATTGCAGGCGTTCTTTTTGTTCTATTGTTAACCTATTGGGATCTCTCAAACCATCCAATTGAGCGCGATACACTTGGTTGTCAGCAATTAACGCTGCTCGACTTTTGGTCAGGTCAATCATTTCGTTTGGAATTTTTAAAGGGATAACACCAGAAGAAGCACCGCGCAATTGGGATTGATAGAATTGGTTTTCTTGAACTAAAGAAACACGTATTTTCTGTAAAGAAGCAAGCTGTGCTAAAGCTGTTGTAGGGTCAAGACTCAGGAGACGTTCTCCACTCTTTACGTGCTGTCCGTCCTCTATATGGATTTGTTTTACCACTCCACCTACAGGGGCTTGTACTTCTTTCACAGTACCTGTTGGCTCCAACTTACCTGTGGCTGAAACCGCTTCTTCAATCTTGGCTACGTTTGCCCAAATGATAGCACCCGCAGTGACTGCCATCAAACTCCACAATATTGCTCTTGACCACTTCCTTGGTTGAGTAAGAATTACGGGTTGGTCAAATTTAGGAATATAGCGCGGTGCTGTAGATGGTGGTTTCGGTTCAATAGTCGATTCCTTATTGGTATTCTGTTCTAATTGTTGGATATTCGCGAGCGCTAACTTAGGTAAACGAACATTGCCATTGCCGTTGCCGTTGCCGTTGCCGTTGCCGTTGCTATTTCCATTATTAATACTCATAATCAGTTGTTAGGTAATATATGCGATAAGTAATAATTAATAATTCGCGAGCAGTGATAAGTAAGAACCCTGTTAGTTGTTGGTAATGAGTGGTTGCGACAACTGCTGCTCGACTTTTGAATTGAGCGCGAGCTTTGGAGAACCACATCCCCCATCACCCTTGTGCTTCTTGCTGTTGGTACAAGCAGTAGTAACGTCCCATCATCGCCATCAGTTCTGCATGGGTTCCTTGTTCCACAACCGAACCCTGACTCATCATCAAAATGACATCGGCACTACGGATAGTAGCAAGACGATGGGTGATGAAAAATACTGTTCTTCCCTTGAATGCTTGTGCTAGATTCAAGCACACTTGGCGTTCGGTGTCGTAATCCAAAGCACTGGTCGCTTCATCTAGAATCAATAATGGTGGGTTTTGCAGTACTGTACGAGCGATCGCAATCCGTTGTCTCTGTCCACCGGATAGAGCAGAACCCCTCTCCCCAACACGGGTTTCATAACCGTTGGGTAAATTCATGATAAAGTCATGAGCGCAAGCAATCTTGGCTGCTTCTACAATCTCTTCTGGAGTGGCATCTGGCATAGTTAGGGCAATATTTTCTTGTACTGTCGTATCGAAGAGTAAGGTATCTTGCAGCACCATGCCAATTTGACGGCGTAAGGAGTAAAGTTCGACCTTATTGATGTCGTAGCCGTCAATTTTAATCCGACCGGAATCGAGTTCGTACAAGCGGGGTATGAGTTTGGTGAGCGTACTTTTGCCAGCACCACTAGGTCCCACCACTCCAACAAAAGTACCAGCACTAATATCTAGATTGATATTGACCAATTGGGGATTGGGACTCTTGCTAAAGCTGAAGGTCACATTTTCGTACTTGATAGCTCCAGTCATTGCTGGCATTGGAATATTGTTACGCCCTGCTATCTCGCTTTCAGTAGGATTATCTAGAATATCAGCAAGCCGTTCTAGGGATAATGCCGTTTCTTGGAAGTTCTGCCACAGTTGTATCAATCGTAACAAAGGACTGGTGACATAACCTGCAATAATACGAAATGCGATTAATTCTCCCAAAGTGAGTTGACCTTCAAGTACTAGAAAAGCACCAACCCACAGCAACAGTAAGCTAGAGAGTTTGTTGAGGAAGTTACTGAGGGAACTTGCGGTATTGCTCGTCAGCACGTTCTCAAAAGAAGCACTAATGTAACGTGCGTAACGGGTTTGCCACTGCCATCGGGAATTGAGTTCGATGTTCTGTGCTTTGACAGTTTGAATGCCAGATACTACCTCCACAAGATAGGATTGAGTTTCGGCATTGCGTTCTGCTTTGGTTCTGGTTTGGCTGCGGATGATGGGAGCAAAGATATATGTGAGCAGGGCAAATAGGGGTACTGTTGCAAGTGCTACGATAGTGAGCAACCAGCTGTAGATGACCATCACCGCAATGTAGATGACAGAGAAGATAGCATCCAAGACTACGGTTAGGGCAGTTCCCGTAAGGAAGGAGCGGATGTTCTCCAGTTCGTTGATGCGGCTAGAGATTTCACCGACAGGGCGCTTCTCGAAATAACGTAGGGGCAAGCGCAACAGGTGGTCAATCACCTCCGAACCCAAACTTAAGTCGATGCGGTTGGTGGTATCGACAAAGAGGTTGGTTCTCAGCCAAGTAATAACCCCTTCCACTACAGCCATTGCTATCAATAGAAATCCCAACACATGGAGGGTATTGACACCGTTTTGGATGATAACTTTATCAATGATGACTTGGGTAATGAGGGGGTTAGCCAGTCCCAAGAGTTGTACAAATAAGGAAGCAATAAAAACTTCGATAAGTACTGTACGATGTTTTTTGATAGCAGGAAGAAACCAACTCAAACCAAAGCGACTTTTGGGCGTTTCTTTTGTGGGTTGCAGCAGTAGTACTTGACCTTCTTCCCCCCAAATATCGGCAAATGCTGTGGGGTTTAAACGTCTGATGCCCTGTTCTGGTATTGCCAAAACCAATTCTTTAGAAGTGGCTTTGTAGAGAATGGCGAAACTGTCCTGCCAGGGAAGGAGTGCTGGTACTGGTAGGCGACTGACACTGAGGGCTGGAACTTGTACCAGTTGGGAGGTGAGTCCCATCAGTTCGGAGAGCGCACCACACAGTTGAATGGAAATGCCACCCGTGCGCTGAAAGTTGTTGACCAAGGCACGTTTGATGACATCTCGCTTGAACGGCATTCCCCAGTATTGAGCTAACATCTGGAAGCAGGCAACGGATGCATCCACCGGACCCCTGCCACGAACGTGAGGGTATTTGACCGATTGGGGACTTGGTTCTTCTGGTTCCTCCGGGCGTTCTGGAGCGTAAGGTACATCTTGCCACAATCCGGAGGGAGGGAGTGAGGGAGTGAGAGAGTGAGGGGAAGGGGAAACAGTGTCCCCTGATATTGTTAGTTCCCGCAAACCAATGAGACGAACTGGTTTGTCAGCTTCTACTTTAATATATGCTTGTGGGTCATGGGAGTTGAGGCTACAGCCTACAGCATAATTGGAACTACCGCCACTTACCAGCCATAGGAAATTGGGGTCTAGCTGTTGAAGTGGCGTTGTGCCTGGGGGCAAGTTGAGGACAGTAGCTGATGCGTGATGCTGAATTGCCAGTTCTTTGAGATTGACATTCCCCTTAGCCCTTCTTTCTAGTTCTGCACCCAAGAGGTCATACACTTCAATTAGGGAACAGTGATTGCTATATGTATCTCTTAAGACTGATTCAAGTTCTAAAAGTTCTCGAAAATCGGCTGCACTTAGGGTAAGACAGAGGGTTTCACCAGAGGAGATTGCAGTTTCACTTGCAACACCTCTCACCAAGCTGGCAGCACCCAAGAGTGCTCCTGATTTCAACGATTGCAGTGTTTCTGGAACTTTAGCTCCGGGTGCGTAACCGATAAGACGCGCTCCACCTGAGTAGATAATGACAATTTTATCGGGCATCGTCTCTCGCACAAAGATGGCTTGCCCCATGCGATAGCGTAGTGGTTGGAGTTTAGAGGCGATGCGTTCAACAGTCCTGACATCCAGCTGGTTGAAGGGGTGGTGTTGAGCGAGAAAATCAATAATAGTAGTCGTGCTGGATGTCATCGCTTTGAAGAGGGGGTAAGGTAGTGAGGTGGTGAGGTGGTGAGGTGCGTAGTGGCCGAGGTGGTAGAACTCTCCCCATCTCCCAATCTCTCCATCTCCTCATCTCCCCATCTCCTTATCTCCTCATCGGAGCGAAGCGACAATGGGGCATTGCGAATGGCTTCTGCAAGCATTGTCTCAAACATCTGATTGAGCAAAAACGCACGCATGGCATCGTCCAACTGGGCGCTGATAAATTTCTCCAATCGCAGGATGACTACCCATTCTCCTAACTTGGTTGGTGGTAGCAGTTCTCCCGGTTGGGAGGTGGAAAGCAATTTGGCGATGGTAGGATGGGGTTGTGACAGGGGAACCGGACCTAGCAATCCTCCTGTTTGTGCTTCTGCACCTTGTGAGTATTCTTTAGCACATTCAGCAAAGGTCTGTTCTCCTGCTAGTATGCGAAAGAAGAGTTCCTGAGCAACTTCCATGGAAGGAGTGCGGATGAGGGAATAGACAACTCTGTCTAATTGGGATTTGTTATTGAGAAATATGGATTCAATCTTCGCTCCCCATGTGGCAATTTTGAATTTCTCAATCCTAAGTTCTTTTGTTGCTAGTGCTTCGAGTTGCTCGGTTGTCATCCCATAAGTTAGCAACTTTGTTTGGAGTAGGTCAGGTGTGGTAATTTGGTTCTTCTGGTAGAACTGCTCTATGGCGCTCTTTCTCTCTTCCACAGTCAGTGTGACAGGAGCAATAGCAGAGTCGATAATCATGGAGCGACATAACTGGGGTAGCATTTGGTACTCAGCTAGCAGGCGAAAAACCTCTGCTTCTGTAATTGTGCGATTCCCGAATTGGAGAATTTGAGCCATAGAGAGTTTGGGTAGATGACACAGCAAGCAATTGGGAGTGTTATTTTTGTTACAAGCTCCTGATTGCATAATGGCTTATTGGTTATCTGTATCACAACGTTGAGTATACTTAATTTGGTTGTGAGGTTGGCAGTTGAATGCGTGAAAATACTGTTAGTAGCTGTGGAAGGTGTTTACAATAC
Source organism: Scytonema hofmannii PCC 7110 (assembly GCF_000346485.2). Lineage (NCBI taxonomy): Bacteria > Bacillati > Cyanobacteriota > Cyanophyceae > Nostocales > Scytonemataceae > Scytonema > Scytonema hofmannii. The sequence goes on along the minus strand of NZ_KQ976355.1, from coordinate 63,288 downwards.
CAATGTAAAGTTAACTGTGAAGACGATAACCCTTGCATAGTAAGACTTTTAGCCGTTACGTGGCGGCTCATGACAGTTTGGCCGACACTGTCTTCGTCACTTTCCCCTCCATGTTATTGTAAGTGAAGGAAAATAAAGTATTTAAAGCCCCTATTTCTGTTTTCGTCCATATCTCGGCTTAACCTCTTATAAGCGTAAGCACCTTAGTAGTCTTAGACCTCAAGAATACTATTACCATTTCCCCAGTGCGTTAACGACTTCTTCAACTTCTGCCCAATCTTTTTCTTGTCTAGATTTAGCAACGAGCAATCTGGATAATGAAAGTGAAAAGGCCATTCAAGATTCATTGGAGAAGTTAACCGACAACCGCACAACACTTGTCATAGCCCATCGTTTGTCAACAGTCAGAAACGCACAAAGAATTGTTGTGTTAACGGATAACGGAATTGATGAACAAGGAACGCATGAAGAGTTAATCGCAGTGATGGTACTTATGCAAATTTATACAATATGCAACTAAAAATATAAGACCAGATTTAAGGTAAAGGGTGGAAGAAGCTGCCGAACGTTGTCCATCACGATGCTGGCTGATTATTTAATTAGAAAAATATCCAGCACTGCTTATTTACGGTTTCCGTATTCTTGCAGTAGCTGGAATAATATTTATATTCTTAGGCTATTGTGGCAGCACTCATAGTAAATAAATCGGGAACTGTAGCCGGAACGGAAACTGTAGAGTCATCAGAAGCTACTCTTAAGCTAGAAGATATTTTCTTCAAAAATTTGTGATTAATGATATCAGAGTAAGTATTTAAGTCAGTTTGCCAGTTTTCAATGCAGTTATGCAAGTTGCTAATTTTTTCTGCTCCATTTTCACCACTCAACTCGTAGCTAAAACTGCCAGAAAACATGACAATTGGAGTGCTTGTTTCGTCTTCATTACGCAACGCGGCTTCAGTGATGCCTAGATAGAAAGGAGCGCGTTGGAATTTGTAAACTAAGTTGAGTGAAGCTCGCATGGGGGAATCTCCTGACTCTTGCCAAGCACCGGGCGATAGTAGAGTTTCTGCCATGTAGAGGCGAGCCGCATCTGGAGAGCTTGCAAAAGAAACGTAGCCTCTGGGATTGATACCTACAGCTTCATATTCTACGTTGGGTAGGGTTTGTACGTATTTGCGAGCAATTTCTGCAATGTTCAATTCTGACATTGTTTTGTCGCCAATGGGTTCCATGAAAATCACTCGATTTGGTTCGGCAATAATGCTAATTCCATTAGTGAATATTACCTGAGCCGCATTGTTGGTGTAAATTGGCTGTCTTGCCAAATTCCAATCTTGAGGAACAATACCACTGCACTTGAGGAAGTCTGGGTTCAGAATCGAAGGGGAATGGTTTTTGGCAGCAACGACAATCACCAAATCTTGAACGATTAGTTGTTGAGTCATGAAATTCCTTTAATTAATTTTAAGATTGACAAAATTCAGATTTTGAGCGGCACACAAATATATACCGGATGACTTTGGGTTTCATCCAGTTTCTCAGTTCCATGCTATCTAGCAGTTGAATCCAGATTATGAGTATTTCTGTGTGGGGACGGTGAATCGGTAAGAGCGAAAACTTCGAGCCGATTCAATTCTTATTCCTATTATTAAATGGCTCAATGGATAAAAAACAGCGAAATTTTACTGACAAGTGTCCGGATGAGAAAAATTCAGTAGAAAGGCTGAAGTTGTTGAGAAGGTTTTTAAATTCTTCTCATAAATGGTAGGGGATTTTGTGAAGAACGTGTAAAGTTAGAGGGTGCATTGACATCATAGTAAATATGTGTGTGTTTTTTTTTAAAAGTGTTTCGCTCTTCTTCTTATAATGACTATGTGACATTCTCTTTGAAGAAGAAAAACTCCACAATCATGCTTCTAGGGCAGACTTTCTTTTTAAGTTGTGACTGAGACAAAAGTTTTGATGCTGACAAGCGCCTACCAACAACCAACCGATAGTTGCTTCTGGACCGCAACCCAAAATATAAATGAAGAACTTATGGGGGAAATGAAATTCAGTGCTTCGTTAAAATAGTCCAGTGCCCAGATTAGACATCTTAGTCTAAGACAAAGGAAAAGAGAACCTGTTTGTAAAATTTCATCGGGATAAGGTACGGACGCTATAGAATCCTTACCTAAAATTTTTAACTGACTCAGAATTTTGACATTTACTAAAACGTTCTACAGTCAAAATCAAACTGTCAGTCGCTAACGGTTTGAGATTTTGCTTAATATCGAGCAGCCAAATTTTTGATGGCAAAGAACCTCTTGCTTTTTCGGGATTTTGAATCTCCCGATACCAATCGGGAGTCCGGAGGTATTTCTTATCCGTCCAGCCAACTTGTTTGTCAAATTGTCTGGCAAATTGGTACGATTCACTAGAGGGGATTGCCAACAAATCCGGTGTCATAGATCTAGCAATTTCACTTTGCACCATAAAGCCGAAGTTTCCTTGACTGTATTTTGACCAAAGCTTATCTATTTTTTGCAGTTCGCTACAAGAATAAAGCCCTGAAAAAGCCACACTATATTTTCTCCCTCCAAAAGGATCTATTGCAGAAGAGCCGAAAAACGAGCGCTCGTCTACAGCTTTGCTTGTGAGCTTGGACATAATCCTACTTGTTTCCTGGTCTGCTTCCATCCACTTACCGTTTGAAAGCAGTTTTTCCAGTTGAACATAATCCACTTGTAAAGATTGCCAATGCCACAAGCAAAATAAGCCCATAAAGATAGCAAGGCACGAACCACAAATTACGAACTTCTGTAGCAGACGTTTTAACATTAAATCAGTTGTTAAATAGAGGTGAGTTTTTTCACACCGCTACCCCGAGAGAGTACTTGAATCGTGTCAAGAGCCCAACTCAAGCCAAAGGGATAATATTGCGCTTTCACAATGTTAAACAAAGACCCCTTACTTGGTAAACTCTCTGTAACAAACGTTGTACAATTATTTGCGTAGGAATCGTAATAGGGTATTCCCGTAACGTAATCCCCTGACCCCCCATCTCTTAATTTTCCAGATCTCTTATAAGTTGTATCCAATTTTGTTTCCAGAGTAAGTTTCAGCAACTTCTTTTCGGCAGGAGTGTAATTAACGGAGTGGCGATACAACTTATCATATTCCTCCTGCTGCTCGTGCATATAGTGATTCCTATCTGCACCAGTATACCTTCCTCCTGGGAAAGTGTAGACAATGCCATCGACTTCTATAAAGGCATGACCGAGAGCATAATTAGAACTCCCAGCACCAACATAAACGATAACATCATCACTCGACTGACTATCCCGAGTCGAAGATCCAGTAATAATTCCAGGCGTATAAGTTGGGATTGACGCAAGAATGCCAACTATTGACAAATCACGACCCAATTCTAACAAAGTAAATAATCCTGTCGGGTCAATCCCGTTAACGGGATTATCGTGAGCGTACACATATTTGTGCAGTGTCTGTGGCTCTCCCAACCTACCCTCATAATCGTCTCTTCTAGTAAACCGCCCAGTTTCAGTGTCGTAATAGCGTTGTCTTAGATAGTAATCACCTAAATTGGAGTCATACTGTTCCCCAGCAAACATATACTTATTACTAACACTGCCAGTAGAGTTCAGCAGTTCCCCGTATGCCTCATAGTTGTAGGTGTTTACAACGCTACCACTTGCGTCAGTGAGCGCTCGCGTGCTGCCCAATCCATCAACATGGTAGAAGGTGCTCTTGATACCCTGTTTCTGGGAAATCAAGTCATTGCCGTAAGTATAGGACACTTGCACCGCGCCATTGGGGGAATACTCTTCTAACACTTGACCGTAGGGCTGAACAGTATCAATCAGATAACGTGTTTCTTGATTGTTCACCACCGATGCAACCCGAATGCCATTGTCGTTGTATCGATACTGCATTGATTGAAGCACGATACCTGATGAATTCTTAAGCGTTGCGGCACCCAGACGATTTTCGTAATCCCAGGTATATGTGGAAGTCATACCATTTTCGGTCTTCATTAAGGTATTGCCATTGTTGTCATAGGTATAACTGGCGACAACTACCTGGTTAACCTTCTCGTTCTGTAAGCGGTCATTGTTATCGTAGTTGTACTCTGTAACCGTTGTCACACCATTCACGGCTTCCTTGAGTGTCTTGCGGTTACCAACTTTATCGTAGGTGTAGTCTTTGATGCGATTCCCGTTGACTGTATCGGTAATTTTTTCTTGGGTCAACCGATACAGATCGTCATAAGTATACTCAACAGTACGCCCATTATGTTCCACAACTTTAGTACGATTGCCACCCGCATCTAAGGTATAGGTGTAGCTGGAAATTATATCACCACTAGCTTTTTTGTTTTCCAGGGACTCCAGGCGATTGAGATCGTCGTAGTGGCGAATTTCTTGTGTCCCGTTGGCAAATTTTGTCAGAACTAGATTGCTCACTCCATCGTAGTCGTAGTCTGCTGTGACGATGTTGTTCTCAATCACTCGATCGAGGCGGTTGCGCTTATCAAAGGTGTAGTTCACCGTACCACTCGGTGTGGTAACTGATGTGCGATTGCTTGCAGCATCGTAGGTGTAGCTGATGCTTCGGCTCACTCCACTCATGGTGTCAGTGCGCTGTATGAGGCGCGAGCGCTCATCGTAATCACTGTCATAGGTCGCCGTTGTCACGCTACTCGCATTTATGAACTTAACAACGTCCTGTAGCCCGGTGTTTGTGTAGGTGTAAGTGACCTTTGAGCCATCCCCAAACAGCTTTGAGGTCATGCGATTTTGGGGGTCGTAATCGTAGGTAATGGTACGGCGATTGAAGTCAGTATAAGTCTTGAGATTGCCTACCGCATCATAGGTCGTGTCAGAGCGTTGACCCATTGGCTCAATGACTGCCGTGCGCCGACCAAGCTTATCGTATTCGTAGTTGGTGCGGCGATCGAGAGCATCCTCCATCCATATTAAGTTACCGACCTCATCGTAGCCGTACTCAGTCCAATCTCCCAGAGCATTTTTCACCCCAGTTAGACGACCCAGCGCATCGTAGCGATACTCTGTGGGCTTCCTGTTTTGGTCAATAGTCGCGATACGCCGACCTAATGCATCATACTCCTGAGTTGTGTAACTCTTGTCGTGGAAACGAGTTTCTTTTAGTCGTCCGAGATCGTCGTAGACAAAGGCGGTGGTATGGTTAAGAGCATCAGTGACCGCTATTTGCTGACCCGCTTTATCGTACTTATAAATTGTTTTGGGATTGTCAAGTAGGTTTGCAGGGGTGTCATCCGCGTAGATAATTTCAGTTTGCTGACCGACTGCATCGTAACGAAACTCAGTACGATTGCCACGCTCATCAATTTGCGCTTTCACTAACCCATCAGTGTAGTAAATGGTTTCAGTTTTAGGATTGTCCCATAGTTCTGGTGAAAGATTCTGGTCATCTGGTGTCTTATCTGGATAAACCGTAAAACGCAAACGACCGACTTTGTCATAAATATACCTCGTTACCCGCCCCAATTGGTCGATAGTTTCAATTTGGCGACCCGCAGCGTCGTACTTGGTCTTTATGCGTGGATTGTCGTCAAGTGTGGTGCTCGTGTTGTCGGGATAAATTGTCTCAACTAGCTCGCCTTTCTCGTTGTAGACATACTCTGTCCTTCGAGCGAGCGCATCAATAACCGCAGTTTGCCGACCCTGCTTATCGTACTCGTAGGTCGTAGTCCGGTTTTCGGCATCGGTCATTGTTCTGAGGTGTCCCTCTTTATCATACGTCCACTGAGTTAGCAGTGTTTGCACGCCAGTCGGTGTTGTCCTTGTCCTGGTTTCAGTGAGTTTGTCTCCGTTGACGTTGTAGGTGTAGGCGGTGACCTTATTGAGTGCATCAGTTACAGTTTCAACATTTCCACTCAAGTCATACGTAAACCGAGTCGTTTGTTGAAGTGCATCTGTAACCGAGAGAAGCTGACCTTTTAAGTCATAGCTGTAGGTTGTGATTTTACCAGTTGCATCGGTAGTTGAGAGCAGATTGCCACTCTTACTGTAGGTATTAGTAGTTGTGCGACCCAAGGGATCGGTTTGGGTCAATAATCGACTGTTAGCACCATAGGTATAACGAGTGATATTACCTAATGAATCTTCTTCAGTGAGCTTGTTACCTTGATTGTCATAGGTAGATTTGGTGGTAAAGCCATTCGCACTAGAACGATCTGAGATGACTGTTTCTTCGTAAGCATAATTGTCATCATTGTATTTGCGATTGACCATCTTACCAAGCGCATCGATTTCAGTAACGATGTTGCCCCGTGTATCATATACGTATGTTGTGGGATTACCTAATTGATCCAGTACCGTCTGCTTGGAATTATCGGATTCGTATGTTATCTCCACTTGCTTGCCATTAACATCCACCATGGACTTCAAGCGACCTGTGAGTTCGTTGTAATTATTGCGAACTCCAGTCCTGCCAAGGGGATCAATGATATTATCGAGATAATGTTGCTTTTTGCTGCCGTACTCGAAACGAGTTGTATTGTTCTCCCTGTCAGTAACAGCAATCAAATCTCCTTTGGCATCATAGTCATACTTGATGAGGTAGCCCATCGGATCTTTAACTGACGCAATCCGCCCCTGTGCATCCCTCTCGAAGGTAATTTGCTTGCCAGTGGAGCTATAAATCCCCCCATCCGTATAGGTCAGTTTATTACCATTGGTATCCGTAACTGTCAACAAATCGCCCGTATTGGCATCTATTTCATAAACAATCCCCTCTTTAGTTGTCAACACATAAATGCCACCATAGTTGACATCAGCAGGGTTATAAGGCACTCCACCATTTAAACCAACGTACTCACTCGTACCAGCTTTATGAAGAATTTTGGCATCTTTCACTGTTAAAGTACTAGTGACACCTTTATCGCCAACAAAAGCAGGACGGTAAACAGCCGCATCCGGATTTCTAGCAATCGCCGCCGCGAGTTTAAAGATTGGGTCTAGAGTCGGTTTAAAGGTAAACGCCTCACGCTTGCCTCCTGGCAAGGTAATATACACACGAGTCCCATCTTTGAATGCGCTTTGATACCCTAACAACTGGTCTTCCTCACTAGGAGGTCTCAACGAAGTCCGCAAGTCGGTATCCCTAAACTCCATCCTCCAACCATAGCCAAAGTCGTCAGTGGTGTTGTCGGTCAGGGTATCGTAAGTACGGGTTAGAGTAATGGGGATGCCAGTCACAGGAACTGTGAGGTCAGTGAAAGACAAGCGGAAGTTACCGAGTTTCAATTCGCCCGCAACATCAATTGTTTCTTCGACAACTCTGCCATTGCCAGAAGCATCATAAGCACTGAGGCGCAGTCGGTAAGTGTCGTTTTGCAGCAGTGAGGGGTCAAATTTCCCCAAAACGTTGTTGCTAACTGTCGTGGTGCCGCTTCCAATTGTCTTAAATTCGCCCCCCGCAAGTGGTGCTACCTCTAGAATGTAATTGATGAGGTTATCATCGCTGACTGTACCGATGATGTTAGTCGGTGCAGTCACGATGCCGTTGGGAATGTTACTTAAGTTCAGGCTAATGTTGGGTGGGGGATTGTTGGGGTTGGGATTGGTAACCAAAACGTTCCATGTAGCCGATTGTCCCTCATTCAATGCCGTGTCAGTTGCTTTGGCTATGGCAGAAATATTTCCGGTTTGGGTCATTTTTACCTTTGCCATGCCGTTGGGATCGAGTTGGACAACTGTGCCGTTCACCAACAGTTGCAAGGAAGCAACTTTGATATTATCTGTTGCCTTAGCAAGGAATGTGACTTCTGACCCAACTTTAGCAGAGTCTGTATTGGCAATCAAAGTGGCTTGAGGTTTGATAGTATCGGCAGCAACAGTTATGTTAAACTCGTGCAGTTTGCTACCACCATTATCGTCACTGACGGTAACCGTCACCTTATGGGGAGTGGTGGTGGTGATTTGACCTAGTGTGGGAGTCCAGCGCAATCGACCGAATGCATCAATCTTCATGCCCCTGTCAAGGGATGCAGTGTCAAGGGAATAACTTAAGCTATCTCCCTCTGCATCCGTGGCTTTGATATCGTAGGCATACAAAGTATTTGGCGTTGCACTAGTAACAGGCGTCGAGGTCACATTTGGTGCAGTATTAGACCGTGAAATCAGGGGAAAGCGTTGTGCAGCACCCATTCCACCAGCATCCCGCACGCCAACAACCACGTCGTAGGTAGTAGAGAATGGACTCGCCCAAGTTATTAACCCAGTTGTTGGGTTAATTTTCATTTCAGTGCTGGGTCTGGATATCAGTTCGTATGTCAGTGTGTCGCCTGCATCTGGGTCAGTCGCTTGGACTTGATAGCTGTAAGGTTTGCCAACTCCCGCTTTAAAAATAGGTGTGGAAGTGATGCTTGGAGCATTGTTGATAGGTGATGTACCTACCATTATGCTGAAAGTTTGGCTGTTGGTCGCACCATAAATATCGGTGACGATCGCTTCAACAGAGACGGGTTGTGCGGCTCCTGGAGTCCATTGAATCACACCTGTGTTGCTGTCAATGGTCATGCCAGTTGGTTTGTTATTGCCCAAACTGAAAGTGAGAAAGTCATCTTCTGGGTCGGTGGCAACAACTTTGTAAGTGTAGGGTCGATTGATGGCAGCACGGGTGATGGGAGTAGAGATAATTTGCGGTGGTGCGTTAACTCCTCTTGTTGTGATGCTAAATTCTTGAATGGAGAAACCGCCAAGTGCATCAACAACTTGTACCACTACCTCGCGTTCTCCGACTTGGTCAAGTCTTGGCGTCCAAACCAGAATGCCGCGTTCTGAGTCAATGGACATTCCCTCTGGAGCTTTATCGAGTTTCCATGCCACGGAGTCGTTGTCGGGGTCAAGAGCGGTTAAGTTGTACCGATAGGTTGTGCCAACAGTTGCGTCTAATGGGGGGATGGAGGTGATGGTTGGTGCATTGTTGGTGCGGTTGGGAGTGCTGACGACATCAATACTAAAAGATTGGGTTTGGATACCACCACGCCCATCACCTATCTGAACCTTAACTGGGTTAGCACCAAGTGGGTTGACTTTGGGATCTGGAGTCCACAAAATTTTGCCCGTGCTGTCGATGGTCATCCCAACAGGGGCAGTTGCCAAGGTGTAGGTCAGTGGGTCATTGTTTGAATCGCTGGCTTTGACCGTGTAGAGGTAAGATTGTCCCAAAGCAACGCGATTTCTTGGCGTGGAGGTGATGATAGGAATTTGGTTAGAAGTGCTGGAGACGGCAGTGAGACTGAATTGATGCTTTGTGACTCCTCCTTTCCCATCGCTAGCAACAACAGTAAACGACTTTTGACCGAGCGCGGTTGGCTTCCAGGAGAAAACTCCCGTTTTTGAATCGATAGTAGCACCGTTAGGGCTTTCCAAGGTGTAAGTAATTGGGTCTCCTTGAGCATCGATAGCAGCGAACTGGTATTGGAAGAAATTGTTAACGGTTGCTGTCAGTTCTTGAGTGGGTGTCAATGTAAAGACTGGGGCGGTGTTAGCTGCAATGACCTGCAATTGGAATGCCTGCAGCACAACACCACCGTAGGGGTCTTTTGCTTGCAGCACAACATCCACAGTACTACCAATTAAAGCATGAGTCGGTTGCCAACTCACAATGCCAGTGCTCTTGTCTATCGTGATGCCTTGCTGATTCCCGACAACAACGTTGTAGGTTATGCCATCACTATCTGGGTCCTTTGCTGCAGCTTCATATTTGAAAACTTTGCCTGCTTCAACCTGAGTCACGGTCGGTTGAGTCGTAAAATAAGGATTTTGATTGAGGCTGCTGTCTTTCGCTTCAAGAGTGCCGATATGATTGTAGAGAATTTGCCCGCTACCCAAGATGACGGCTCCAATTCCTCCAGTGACATTCCAGCCATCTTTTGGTTCTATACCTATTTTGTAGCTGCCGGATGCAAGATTGGTAAACTTGTAGTTCCCGTATGCATCTGTAACAACAGAAACTTCTTCAATGTCACGGAAGTTATTTTGGTTTTCATCGATGTAAACCGTGCGACCGGATTGCGCCACTTCACCAGTGTTTTGAATTCCATTCGCATTGGCGTCGCGGTAAACAGTGCCTCTAATTTCTCCTGGATTGCTGGGAGTTATATTCAAGTTAAAACTTTGAGTCGTAACACCACCACGTCCATCTGTCACTTTGACCGTAACTTTATGAATCCCTTGCTGGCTGAGCTTGGGTCGCCATTCTATAACGCCATCCTTACTGACAGTCATGCCAAAGGGTCGTTCGATCAGTTCGTACTTTAAGGAGTCCTTATCTGCATCAGCGACATTGAGCTTGTAAGTGTATTTAGGACCAAAATCCAGGCTGGTCTGCATTGCGAAGCCCGAACCATATGTATGGCGTTCGGCAAAGAATAAGTCAAGAGTATAACTTTCACCTTTAATCAACCCAAGAGTATCTAGTGCTACTGATGCCGATGCTGGAGAATGAATTCCACCCAAGTCGATGACTAATTTGTCGTTGATAAATACCCAGACATCATCATCGCCAGTAAAGTTAAAGACTTCTCCTCCCTTGTATGTGAAGTTGACGTGACTTTCTAAGGTAAAAGCGTAGTTGTTAGAGTAACCTTGGTTTCCAAAGCCCAAGTTATCTATTGGGAAAAAGAAGTCGTTCGCATACTGCCAAACTCCCGAACCTGAGGCTGTTTCTGTCAGCGTCATCGGGATATCAATTCTAGAGTTTACCCCCGCGACATCGCGATACCACTGCTTAAAGGTTTCAGCGCTGGTTGCACCATATCCATTTGACCCAATGAAAACTGGTGTTCGGTCAGACCCAATGGTCTGACTGACCATATTTTGATAACTACTTGTAAAGGTTTCAAAGTCAGGGTGACCGCCATCAGTCCCATACATCCGAAAATCTCGGACTATAGTACTGACAGTAGAGTTTTTGACTGTATTCGTGTTTGTGATGCCAAATTGTGTAATCGGGTTGCCGATAATGATGGGCGCGTGATTACCCGGCTCCATCTGAGTCTTGACTTTAAAGACTTGCTGTGCTGTTCCAGACTTGCCATCCGTTACAGCTAAGGTCACGTCATAAGTGTCCAATTGATTGCCATTGGGAGTCCAACTCACCACTCCCGTGCTGGGGTTGACTGTCATCCCCTCTGGCTTGTTGACCAGTGAAAAGGTCAATGTGTCGCGATCGGCGTCAAAGGCGATCGCCTGATAAGTGTAGTTTGTATTAATTGCTGCATCGACTATAGGAGTGCTCGTAAAAACAGGGGGTCGGTTGGGAGGTGCATCGATGACCGAGAGCGTGAACTGTTGCGTTGTCACTTCACCACGACTGTCGTTGGCTTCTACCAATATCGTGTGGTTGCCTTTGTTGGTAGTGAGGGTGTTCCAGGTAATCAGCCCAGTTTTTGAGTCAATTGTGGTGCCAACAGGAGATGACAGCAGTTTGTAGGTCAAAACGTCGCTATTGGGGTCAGTGGCATCTACATCATAGCGGTATTGCTGACCACCAATAATTTCTGTTACGGGTTGGCTTTGAATTGAAGGTTTTTGATTTAACTGCGCCAGTACCACCAAGTCATAAGTAAATTGCTTGCCTTGAGGGTTGTAGAATGTTAGGGAACGTTGGTTAGTCAGTTCTAGGGGTTCTACTTTGCCATCACTAACCAGTTGGCTGAAATCATAGTAAGGAATCCCCTCTGGAGTAATTCCATCGGGTTTGTGTAGCGTTACAGTGGGGTCGCTAATGTGGGTCACGCCAACAAGCAACGGACCATCAACGCTGTATTTGCCAGTGTTGCGAAGGGCAATGTCTGTATGCAATAACTTGGTGTCAGCGTTAAAGCTCGTGCGATGGTATTCAGCTAGGAAGCTATTGGAGACATCTGCCAACACGTTAAAGTTAGGCGTTGTTGAAGTGCTGGGCAACGCCTGCGTATCAAAATCTTTCTGGACAGCTTTTAACGTGCCAACTGGTGCGGGGTTGATGGCAAAACTCGTGATGCTGACGTTTGTTGTCGTATCCTTATCGTCGTTGACCAAGCGGAATATCAGTTTGGCGTTGGTCAAAGGTTTAGTACCAGTTAAGTTCAAGCTAACAGTACGGGTTGTACTGTTGTAAGTCGTACCCACACCCAAGGCAACGGCTTCACCTTCCGTCCAGTTGAAGAAAGCATCTCTCCCACTAGAAACAGTATGCACCAAGGAATTGCCTGCTTCATCGACTAAAGCCACCTCAAAAGCATCTTTAATCGAATCTAAATCCTTGGTGTCGAATTGGGGATTGATGTTAAAGCTGATGAGGGAAGGATTGGTCGGGATTGTGAAGGGAATCGTGTGCGTGGTTGCAAAGTTCTTTCCTTCTGCCAGGGTGATGTTGGGAATCACCGAAATGGGGAACGATTGAATTGAGGAGGCTTTCCCAACGTCTTCTACTTTTAAATCAACATTAAAGATCCCATTGGTGGTAGGAGTGCCGCTTAAGGTGGCAGTGCCGTTGCCGTTATCCACTAACTTGAGCCAGCTTGGAGGGTTAATAGCGGTAATTTTGCGAGTATCTCCCGTATCTTGGTCGGTGGTGGTGATGCTGTATGAGTAGGCGCTACCCACAGCACCCGTGTATGTGGAAGGTTTGCTTGTAAAAGTGGGAGCTTCGTTAACGTTAGTGACGTTAATGGTAAAAATCTGACTTTTGGTTAACCCATCAAGATCGGTACTGCGAACTTCAATACTGTGCTGCTTGAGGTTTTCAAAATTGAGTAACGTATCGTTAGCGACTTGCAATTGATTCCCAACAATTTTAAAGCGCCTGCCCCCATCGTTGACCAAACTATAAATGTGGTTGTCTCCTACATCCGGGTCAGTGCTGCTCAATTGACCGATAACGGTTCCAATGGCACTATTTTCTGCTACCGTGTTACTGGTTAAGTTAATGGCAGTAGGTGGGCTAATACGTTTGATTGTGGTGGAGAAAGTTTGTTGGTTACCTGCTTTATCGGTTGCCCGTACCGTGAAGGGATTATCTCCTATTGTCAAGGAGACATTGGTGAAGGTAAATTTGCCAGTGCTATCGGCTGTGATTGTCGCTCCCGTTTGCTCCAACTTTACGCTCGCGCTGGCTTCGGTTTGACCGACTAACGTTACCGTACTAAAACTGGTTCTCTTGTCGCCAACCGTACCGGAATCAGACGCCGCATCTAGATTGAATGCTGGTTGAGGGGGAGGAGTCGTGTCTTGAGTAAAAGTAAAAGGTTCTTTAGATACTGAAACGAATTCTCCTTCGTCCCGTCTTGTTAAGAGATACAGGACGTGTGTGCCATCTGGTAAGGAACTGCCATAAATCGTATTGAGCGCTGTGCGGTCAAAGATTGTGACGCCGGTTGATTGCAGATACGGCAAAATATTGACGTAGTTGGCTTCAGGAGTGTTATTAAAACCTGCTTTCCACTCATAAATTTCTTCAGGATAGGGGACACTCACTCTGGTTGTTAGGTCAGAGGTAATCTTGTCAGTATTCGTAGTTCCACCAGGAGCAGTATCGTTAACCAAGGCAAACGAAGTGATCCTTGGTGGTTCAAAACTTAAGGAAGTGGAACCCGTGCTTTCATCGTATGCACCCGCGCTCGAAGTTGACTTCGACCGCTGGTTGGTATTGGTACTTGTTAGGGTATCCGCTTGCGAACTGCTGATGAGTGGGCTAGCGTTCTCACCACCCGTAAGAATATCTTTTTCCTTATGACTTTTAAACTTCTTACGTTGGGATGGAATGTGATAAATATATGGCTGTTGTTTGAATAGTAGCGGTTGGTCGAAGGGATTGAGAGCTTGAGTGTTGGAGTTAGTTATATCCTCTGTATTGTCGCTTGTCGTGTCTGCTTTCTTTTGGCGGTCTAATTGGGAGGTCAAGAGGTCTGCACCACTGGGAGTCTTAGGCGTTTTTTGCCAATCCAGTAAAAATGAATTGTCATCTAACGGTGCAACTAAAGATGCACTTTCTAGGAGAGATTGTGGCAGCAAACTATCATTATTGTGGGATGCACCGTTGGTGAAAAAGCTGACAGGACGAACCATAACTAACCCTTTGCTAGTAGGAAATGATTTTGTGTTAGTAGTTAGACTTAATATGAGATTTCCGCTTATTTATGAGCTGGAAGAGTCAAGCACGGGTGCTCTTTTCCTCAAGCCCAAACAGACAGCAATGATACCTGCTAATGAATCAATGCCTGATTTTTCAGCGTTCTTGTCTTTCTTAGCACGCAAATCTACACTGGATAACTGTAAAAGCTTATCCGATTTATCAGTTCCAAATGTTTGACACTTGAATCCGATCATGAGTATTATATTGCGGATACAGTTGGGTAAATAGCCAGAAAGCTTGAGATATTATCATTATTATTATTTATAAATTCAAAACGATTGAAGAGCAAGTGCAATTTCAAGAAATTCATTCAGATTCCAAAAATTCAGTAGAAAAACTGAAGTTAGTGAAGTTTTTTTTTAAACTTTTTAAACCCTTTATAATGTTTTTTAAATTTTAAAAATAGAGGTAATTTTGTCAAGAACGTGTAAAGCGACAGATGTTTTGACAGTCCGGCTTTTCTCCTGAGGAAGGCGTTTGCGATCTGCTCGCGTTTGTCTAGCGTGCTTTCGTTCTTACCTAATTTTAACTGTTAAACTAAAAAACCCCGGCTGAAGACCGAGGAAAGTTACTTTAATCAAGAGGGAAAAATGAACAGCAATCAAAACTTAGGGAGCAGGAGAACCAAACGGTGTCGCGAATAGACTAAGATCGTAGCTGCTGGCATTAGTTCCACTGGAAAAGACACGCACGTAATAAGTACCCGCAGTTAAGTCAGCTCCCGGAAACTCAATAGTATCCGCATCACGAACGCCGACACCCAGCACCTCACCATTGTCAACAATGCCGTTGGTATTTCTATCCGAAATCAACTGAAAGCCTAAGTTCTGTGTCACGTTGTGAAGGACCATATTGAAATCACGACTGTTAGCAACACTAAAGCGGTAGTAGTCATTGGTATCTTGGGGTCCCACCCAGTCACTATAGGTTCTAAAGGTAGAATCGACAGTAATGTCACGAGCACCAGACAAACTATTTCCTGCAGAATCTATAGGAACACCAATTATTGGATCTGCCGAAACTCTCAAGTTGTAGTAGGTGTTTTGAGTAGACGTATATGGAAAAACCTGAATAAAATAGGTTCCAGCATCTAAAGTGAACGAGATGGATTCAGACAAATTGCCAGATCGAATAGAACTAGCAGTAACCTCACTACTGTCAACTCGTCCGTTGTTATTGGCATCTCTGATTAATCGAACATCGGCGTCAGCGCTCAAGCCGTCTAATGTCAAGTTAAAACTGCTGCGTTCAGTCAAACTAAAACGATAGTAATCCCGATCGAGAGCACCCCCGGCAGAGCCTACCCAGTCTCTAACAGTTAGAGGATTGGGCGTAACTTTCAAAGCTGTGGCTGTACGTATGGTATTGCCTGCATCGATAGTCATAAATTCCTCAAAAACAATCAAGATGAAAAGTGAATAAAATAATTGCTCCTATGGAAGTGAAAAAGCCATCTGATTCGGGTTAGATTTTAGCCTCCCCAACAGGTCAGGGACAATCGCACAAACATGTAGCTTCAATAACGAATTCCATATATTTGTTGAGATCAGGAAAAAGAGCAAGTAAAGGCTTAATAAATATTCTTTGTTGCTCTAAGACCTCAGGCTTGTCAGATAAATTGCACATATAGTAATAAAGACTTTGGTCATCAATTCCTTGCTTAGATAGCGTTTTTACTAAGGATTTAGATAACAATCCCCTTAATTCTACAAACAGATAAAATAGAGTCTTAAACATTTGATAGGTTTTGCTGTCAGAACCGTACATCTCCTTAAAAATTTCAGAGAAAATAACACATTCTCTCATAAACCTCCTCAAATACTGTCCTAAGTATTGATGTTCCTCAAGCAAAAAGCCTTTATTTTTACGCTTTGGTTCTTGAGCAAGAACCATAAACTCTGAAGCATCGTGAAGAGTTTGAAAAAAATAAATGGCTATATCAACACTAGAATCTAAAAGAAAATCGTCATGATATAGATTAATCAGTTCTTTAATATGCTTAAGAATTTGATATAACTTACCGTATATCCTTGAGAAGCGACCATAAAGACGCTGAGAAATAATGGAGATGGAAGAAGTAAAAGAATAATATGTAGCTAAAGACTTGCATACATACTCATGTTGGATTTGCAATTGGATGTCTACTGTTAACATAAGCACCTCAAAGAAAATTTGAAAAAAGAGCGAAAAATAAAAATCTAATTTTTTGGAAGATAGTTATTGCGATAATTGGTTTTGATTAAAGCTCCAGCATATCTTTTAGACCATTGTTTTACTTTTGTGACAGGCTCTACATGAGCCAACTTAGACTGCAAGGAATAATTAAGAGTTAATCGTGCAATAGCATTAGCTATAAAGCGACAACAACGTTCAGGCTGACTCGACACCTGTTCTTCTGCAAATCGAATGACAACCCAACCTGCATCTACAAAACACTTGTTGCGGTAATCGTCATCCCCAATACAATGAGTGGGTTCACCAGTAGAAAAAGAATTGGGTTCGTCAACTTCAATATCAAAATGTAACCCTGTCGTCGGTTCGACAATCAAGAAGTCAGCAGTATAAGGTCTCTCATGGTTGGGAGGCAGCATTTCTTGCTGAGGTTTCACCCAATCGCCGAAATGATGCTTTAAAATATTGCCAAATCTTTCTTCTGATGCTCCAACAGGAGCAGTCCCACTGCCTGATGGATGTACTGAAGGCGAAAGATTACCTTCAGTAAGTTTTGGCAAGACAACAATAGGATAAACAGGGGTTGAACTTGAAGTTTTCTTTGCCATTAGAAGGAGATTCTACAAAAGTGATTTAATGTATTCTGTTGAGCTAGCCAACAAGCTGACTTTTACAGTAGTAAATGCTTGTATTAATTCTTTTCCCGATTTATCTCTTTCTCAGAACCAAATGCATGGTTGTTCAGTTGAAAAATAATCAACGGGATTGGTCAACTCAAAATTCATGAGATTAGTCTGAGTCTGTTCTTCAGGCTGAATCCATCTGTCCGTGATGCTCATTCCATACTCGCACTCTCCCTTAAGTACCGCAATCGAACAACCTGCTATATTTTGCGGTTTATACATACGAAAAAATTCTTAAGAAAGCGTATGTCCAAAGATAAGAAATTCGTTAGATGGCATCAACGAAAATCTAGATGTATTATTTACGCAACTCCCTTCGTTGAAATTGCTTGTTCCAAACCTGATTACAAGAGCCAACAACTTTATTGCAACTCCCTTCCACTCAAGAAGCCCTGTTTATTATGTACTGCAAAACTTTCGATACGCTAAAAGAACTCATTCAAGACAGCACGCCTCTTATCGCCTGCGAATCCCCACTGCAAGAACGATACCGACTCTTGCTCTATGTTACTCGTCTCTGTGCCTCAATCGGTCAAAAATGCTACATATGGAACCTAGGGGAAGACAGCGCCAAAGAAGTCACCTGTGATGAAACGGAGAACTTGGTTGTAAAAGAGTTCCAAGGATATCAGCCAAAAGCGACTAAAACCAAAAAAGAGGATTACTTCGATATACTTTCCTTTTGGAAGGAATATAACGAAAAAGGAGTGCTAATTATTGAAAACATTTATCCTTGGATTAAAGAAAATGCTGCAAAAGAAACAGAGTTCTTCTTACTATCAGAATGGATTAAATCCTCATTGTTAAATATCAAGCTGTACAACAAAAACACGAGTAAAATAGCTATTCTGCTTGGTCCCTCTGCCGAAATATCGAGTGATATGGCAGCAGAAATACCGCTGGTCGTTCAAGAGTTGCCAGATATACAGGAAATTATAGAATCCTTACAAAATACCAATACATTGCCAAAAGGCTTTGATGATGTCGATTGGTTGAATGTTGGCAAAGCTGGTATGGGATTGTACATATCTGATATTATTACAGGCTTAAATTCCATTAAAAATCGAGAAAAAATTGACGCTTCAGAAAAGTTAGTCCAATTTCTTTTAGAGTACAAAATTTCACTTCTTAACAGACTTTATGATATTGATTTTGTCTTACCTCCAAAAGTAAAATTGGGAGGACTCGAATTGATGCAAGAATCATTTAAGAAGTTCAAAAGGCTACTGACTCCCCTAGCTAAACAATATAACTTACGAGTTCCCAAAGGTATTATGCTAGTTGGTCCACCAGGGACGGGTAAATCCCACTCTGCAAAAGTGTGCTCTCAAATCATGGGAGTTCCCCTGATCGTGGTAGACTGGGGAAACGTTAGAAGCTTTGGAAACGAAGCAGAAGCTAAATTAAAAAGACTGCTAAGATTGGTAGACAGAATTAACCATCTGATTATCTATTTTGACGACTTTGACAAAGGTTTCGCTGGCGATGATGACTTGAGCAGAAGATTGGCAGGACAGTTGTTGACTTGGATGCAAGAAAGAACGAGCGATGTCGTTGTCATTGCCAGCGTCAACCGCATGGAATGGTTACCACCAGAACTAACCAGGGCAGGTCGTTTCGACTATCTTTATAAAGTGGATTTACCCAATAATGGCGAGCGTCACACTATCTTTAAGCTTCATGCTGCTAGGTTTGACAAACGCTTTCAAAATGGCGGTGACCCATTTAATGAAGAAGATTGGAGACGCCTGCTTAAAGCAACAAATCGCTGTGTTGGTGCAGAAATTCAAACAATAGTAGAAAGATCAGCCGCAACTACTTTCTGCAAGATGTTTGAAGAAGATACTTTTAGTGGAGAAGAACTACCACCACTAGAACTGTCAATTCCAATTCTCTTGGAAGAACGCAATCTAATAAACCCTTTAGCAATAAGAGAAGCCGATCGAGTTGAATCAATGCGAAATAAAGCCGATGCCCAAGCATCACCTTCATCCAAGACAGATGATTCTATATACGCACTTGGCAACGTAGACATTTTTGGTTAATCTTCATCAACAATTAAGTTTTTTACTGGCGCTTGGTAATAAATTACGATTCTTATCAAGTGCCAGTTTTTCATAAAATCCCACCCATATGAATGAACAACAAAAGTCATTTCCTACATTCCACCATAAAAGTATAGAAGAAAGAATACTCTATGTACTTAACAAAATAGGACCAATCGCAGCTATAGGAACTGTAGCTTTTCCGATAGCGATCGCCTTCATTCCACCTTCACCACAAAATTTGCCAATAGGTGCCATCATGAAGGTTCAAAATCAAGCTATAGAACTAGAAGTGGCTTCATCTCCAAACCAATTAGCCACAGGGCTAAAAGAAAGACATTACTTGCCACAAAATAGAGGCATGCTCTTTGTTATTGGCAAACCGCAGACTGTGAAAATGTGGATGAAAAACGTAAAAATTCCGTTAGATATGGTGTTCATCCAAGACAACACTGTGAAAACAGTTGTTGAGAATGTCCCACCTTGCGCCAAGATCGACAACTGCCCATATTACGATTCTGTTTATCCAGTCAACAGAATTGTTGAGCTAAGAGCAGGTCGTGCAAAGATACTGGGAATCAAACCAGGCATTCAGTTGGAAATAAACTTTATTTCGCAAAAATCACAGTAATTAAAGGCGGAAGCCCACGAAATTGAGTTTTTGCGCCGAGCTTCAAAACTCAATTGTCCTTAAGGCGTGGAAAGAGGAATTTGACTTGGATCTGGGCGAATTACGGGTTGGAGTCGGTCCTAGCCGTGGGCGTAAGGCTGACGAGTATTTGGTTGGTCGGGTAGACAAAGGATGCTTTCTTTACGCGTCTCAAGATCCGCCAGTTGCACAGAATCAACAGGTTGTAAAGCGTATCGAAATTGTCGCTCGCGTGAAGAAACCGTATGCAGTTCTCCTCAAGAATTAACTGGATGATACATATAGCAGAGTTCCAGTCACAGCACGCAAGTCCCTAATGTACGAAGCGAGCCCCTCTTGCACTGACTCGAAAGCGGCGGCAGCGGTTACGCCAAACACAATTCTCAGTGCTATATCGACATCCGGTTTGGATCTCACGCACTCTTGGACGTGAGCGTTCTTGTTGTTCAACTAAGTGTAAGAACAGTACTTCCATCGACACCACGCGACCGGCCAGCGCATTGGAGACTTGAGCAACAGAGTCATTAGTGCAAAGCGCTATCAGAGAGCGCTTGTCACCTGTGATTACGAGCGTGTCCCCGACAGTAGCGCCCACTGCGAGCAGCAGGGCTTCTCCAGCGTCGATATTCTGAACGGCGTTCAGCGCATCTAATAGATCCGGGTCGGCCAATCCAGCGTCCAGCGGCTCAGAGGTTCTGAGAAATGCTTCCAGCCTTGCTGCACTCTGCTCATCTTTACAGAAACGCAACCGATTCTTAGCGGGCAAGAGCGAATATTTCGCGGTCGCAAGTACGCGCACATTGGTGGGAACGCAACCGAATACAACTAAGGACTCATCAAGCAGGCTGTAACGCGCAAGTTTAAGTAAGGCATCGTTATCAATCAGAATCAGCCGAGCCACGAACGACCTCACTTACTATGTGAACCAGTGCTGTGTGAATCAGTAACCCTACTAAGGAATTCTACAGTGTCCGGTGGTAGTACTTCAGAATCGATGCCGCCCCACATCGCTGAGTTGATGACCATCGGTGCAGGCGGATTCTCACCCTGCAGAACCTTGGCCGCAGCATAACCAACTTTCCAGTTTCCGGACTGATTCGCAAAATTCAACACAATGTGCCCAGGATCTATATGGTGTGCCTTACCAAACTGAAATGCCGACTCTGCTAGCTCTCTAAAGTTGACCTGATTGTCTGATGAGGTGTAAGTCGCGTTTGGTTTACCGTTTAACAGCTCGAGCGCGAACATATCTGCCGCACGCTCGTCCAAGTCGATATCTTTCGATGCGTAGGAATCTTCACTCAGTTTCTCATCGACCAATATTTCGTCGGGAGCCACATGCCCAAGGGCCACGTGGGCGACTTCGTGGGCCAAGATAAAGAGTTGCCATGCCCAAAGCGACGATACTTTTGACAAAATGATGACTGGCCGACTGTTTGTATAAACCACCATGCCATCCATTTTCGCCACACCTTTGCCAAGCTCTGCCAGATAAACTACGGGTACACCGTGTGACCAGCAGGCCATTAACAAATTCCTCAGTCCTAGCCAATTACCTGGAAAAGAAGCAAGCACCTCTGTGCGGAGAGCATCAGCACTGCCTACAAACGACTTGAATTCTACTAGAGTTGCCGATGCAATAGATTCGGCAACGCTAACAGCAATTGATGTCGCGGCTGTTAAGTTCCTCGACAAGTTCGGAATCGAGCGTTTGTACTTTATGTCACGTCGCCGAAGCGATTCAACTCGCGGGCTAGCAGCGAAAAGAGGACTCGCACGAAGACCCAATCGCTTTGCAAGAATTGTCGCGAGTTCCGATGACGCGGCAGCATCCGATAGCACTTCCGGGGTGACCCACTCTGGCAGCAACATACTTTGCAAGCTGCGCGGGAAGCCAGCAGACTCCAGTGACCCAAAGATCATGTCAATCTGGCGATTGGGTGTAGTCAAGTCAATCTCCTACTAAGTTATCTGGTTTTCGGTTTAGCTCTTTCACCTACCTCCGTCTCATACCTCAATAATAACGTCCCGCCGCAACTTACGCCGTATCTCTAGAGGGACAAGCAACATACCTCTGAGTTTCAACAGCTTGATAAGCAACTGCCATTAATGCTAAAGAAGATTTTAAAGTCTTAACATATTCCTCGCAAAAAGGAGCAACCCTCAGCCATGTAATACATCGCTAAGGATACACAGCTTTATGAATCACATAAACGCAATTTTGTCAAGACAACACTTTGCTAAAAAAATACTGATTTTTGAGCCAAAAAATAAGAAACGTTGGAGCTTCAAAAATCAGAAATTTGTTAGGTGCTATTTCGAGGGTACTTAAGTAAAAATAGTGTTCAAGGAAATTACGCAACCAACTGATTTCAAAGTCTCACTACAGAATAAACCAAAATGAGAACTCATTACGAACCCGGATATGATAGAGACCCCGTTTCCACATATGAGCAAGAATACGGTTATCCAGTTGCATCCAAAAGAGGCAAAAGCATAAAAGAAAAAGGTTCTATCGCTATGTTAATGGTAAGTGCGGCAGGGCTGTTAATCGTGGATATCTCCATTCACAACCTCTTTATGTCCAGCCTCATGTTCCTGACAGCTATTACCGTTGCACTGCCCAAAGAAACCAACGCACTGCTTTTCAACTTTGAAAAAGTGCAAAAACGCATGTCTACTAAGTTGCTCGGCAGCCTGGTTGGGATACTAGCAACAATCTTTGTCCTGTCCTTTGCAACTGCACCAGCAGAAGCTCAGTTTATGAACCAAGCACAAACTTGGTTGACTACTGCAATTCCCGGTCTTAACGCAGAGGTCACTGCGCTCTTCTTCAACGTGTTACGTGCCCTCTTTTTAATGTATTTAGGTGTTTCTCTCATCCGTATCGTTAACGCGGCACGTCAAGATGAAGACTGGCAGCAGTTGGCTAGGACACCCTTAATACTTGTAGTTACCGTAGTCGTTGGCGACCTAATTGCAGGTATGGTTACTGGTGGAGGTGGTGTTGGTGGCTAATTAAAAAAAGACATTGAATAGGACAATATCGAGCATATAGGGGGTGGTTAAGAATCACTCCCACATCAACAAATATGACCAAACAACAGAAAGAATTTCGCACGGTTAACAGAGTTCTGGGAGAACAACCAAGAATCGGACCTTTCCCAGCAGACCAAGTTTTCCCCTGGACAGCGATCACTCTCATCATGTACATAGTCGTCAAAGGATTTCTGCAACAATCGTGGTTGGCAACAGGAATAGCGATCGCGTGGGGCTGGGCGACTTGGTGGACGCTAACATCTAATAAAAGTTGGTTGGGCAAGTTTGTAGGAGTTCCCCGCATCACCAGAGGTTACAAATCTTACATTTCCTTAATAAATTCACCATTACCGGAAAAGCCAAAAAAAAGAAGCACCCGCCAACAACGCTAGTATTTCAAATGTATCGGGCAATTCAGTTTAAACAAATCTAGAAAAGTTAATTATCAAAAATCATGACTTCGACTAAATCTACTGCGAAGCCTAGAGAAAAAATTGGTAAAAAATCAATAGAAGCCAGTCAGTTAGCAGTTGTTAAAACTCTTACTCCTTTTGAAGATATTACCCATTTAGCAGGCATTACAAGTATTTCACTGGCTGGCAGAAAAAATATCGGGGCAATGATTTTACAGAAAAAAGAAGATATTCAAATCAAATTCTGCTTTGATTGCCAAGGAGTACATCCTTCGCTACCGTCCGAGCAAATCCAATCCATTTTTACTGGAATAGAAGGAGGACTCAAAGAACTTCCAGAGAAAGAAACATTTACAATTCATTTCGGGTCTTTTACTAACGACTATTTCAGACAGCAGGAACTCAAAAATATTGAAAATAATTGCGACTTAGAACAACTCACACTTTTAATAAGAGCCGAACGCCTTAGAGTCAAAGATATAACACAATACGGTATTCGTAAAAATAAGTTTATTCGTCTTTGGTGTACTTATACAGTTGCAGCTTCAGAAGATGAAAAAACTAGCGACTTTGTTGAAAAAGCTATCTTGCAAATGAAAAATGTTTGGGATCAATTCACAGGTCAAATTCATGAATTCCGGCATCAAAGAATAGAAAATCTTTTGAGAGATAGCTTTTCTACAGGATATCAGATGTGGGAACAGATTATCAGCAACAAGATGGGGTTAAACATTAAACCCCTAACGGCAGAGGACATCTGGGAAGTCTTGTGGAAACAATTCAACACAAGTTCACCTCCAGAAATTCCCAATCCATTGATTTTAGATGAAGAGGGATTGAGAGAAGTTCAAAATAGTGACTTCCATATTCGCCATCTTCTCTTAGAAAAAGAAAAATCAATTCCTATTTTAGATAGGGCTTGGGTGAACCTACAGGGAAAATATATAGGAGTTCTCAATTTTACAGAAAAACCTGCTGGATGGGTTGATGAATACGCTCAACTCAGATATTTATGGGAGGTCATTTCTAAAGAAAAAATATCTGATACAGAGATAATATGCCAGTTGTCTAAAGCCAATCAAACACTTGCAAAAATAGCATTACAGAGAATTACCAAACAATCGATTGTCTCTTCAGCCATGTCTGCTGAAAAAAATAGTGTTGACGTCAAAGCCAGCATGAATATTGAAGAAGCAGTCAAAGCACAGGAGACTATTTTAAAAGGCAGCGTCCCTATAAACACAGCAGTCGTTTTTTTAGTTCACCGCAAAAACAGACAGAAACTTGACGAAGCTTGTCGATATATTTCTAGCTGTTTCCTGCGCCCTGCCGTTGTCGTTAGAGAAATGGAATATGCTTGGAAAATCTGGCTGCAATGCTGTCCTATAGTTTGGGAGAACGTACTGACGAAACCATTCAACCGTCGCCTGCCTTACTTTAGCAGTGAAGCTCCTGGATTAATGCCATTGGTGCGAACAGCAACAGGCGATAAAAAAGGATTTGAATTAATAGCAGAAGAAGGAGGTACACCAGTTCATTTAGACCTTTACAACCAACACAAAAACCTTGCAGTCTTCGGGACCACCCGAGCAGGTAAATCCGTTTTAGTCGCGGGACTTTTAACACCAGCACTAGCTAAAGGGATTCCCGTTGTTGCCCTCGACTATCCCAAACCAGATGGAAGCAGTACTTTTACTGATTATGCCAATTTTTTAGGAAGTGAAGGTGCATATTTTGACATTTCAAAAGAGTCAAATAATTTATTTGAGTTACCTGACCTAAGGGGGCTAGAATCAGAAAAAATCAAAGAAAGAATGACAGATTTCAAAGAGTTCCTGAAATCCACTCTCATAACAATGGTATTGGGAACTAACCAAATAGGAGTTAGCCCTACTATGGTGTCAAATATTGAAAGTATTTTAACACTAGCTATTGAAACCTTCTTCAATGACGATGACATCAAAATGCGCTATAAGTTAGCGATAGAAAAGGGATTGGGAACACCAGAGTGGAATGACACTCCCACACTGCAAGACTTTTTCACTTATTGTTCACCTGGGTACATAAACTTAGACTCAATTGCGAACAATAGTGAAGAAATTTTAGAAGCATTAGACCAAGTCAAATTGCGGATCAAATTCTGGTTAAACTCCCGCGTGGGACAATCAATCAGCAGACCGTCCAGCTTCAGATCTGACGCCAGATTGCTCGTATTCGCACTGCGATCGCTATCAAGTGAAGCTGATGCAGCAGTACTTGCATTGAGTGCTTACGCTGCTGCATTGCGCCGCGCTCTATCATCAAAAGCCTCAATATTCTTTCTGGATGAAGCCCCAATTCTATTTGCATTCGAGTCCATCGCCGACCTGATTGGCAGATTGTGCGCTAACGGAGCGAAAGCTGGGATACGGGTAATCCTATCAGCACAAGAACCAGAAAGCATCTTCCAAAGTAAATCAGCACCAAAGATATTCGCTAACCTGACAACTCGACTTATTGGTAGGATTCAAACCAGTGCAGTAGACCCCTTTGTTGCTCGATTTAAATATCCCTACGAAATCATCTCCCGCAACAGTACAGAAGCGTTCTTTCCCAAAAAAGAAGGCATTTACTCCCAATGGTTGCTTGACGACAATGGCAAATTCACTTTCTGCCGATATTATCCCGCACACTGTCTCTTAGCTGCTGTTGCCAACAACCCTCAAGAGCAAGAACTAAGAACGTTGTATCTAGAGCAATATAAAGATGACCCCATGTTAGGAATGGTACGTTTTTCAGAGGTGTACGTAAAGATGATTCGTGGCGAAGAGTTAACAGGCGAAGCAGCAGAATTATTAGACAAAGCCAAAAATAAAGTTAATTCCAACATTTTAGAAAAAGAACTAAATAAGGTGGCATAACAATGCTTCGCCGCCGCAAAAGCAACATTTTCAACATTTTAGTGGGTTAAATAATTATGATGAAAATACCCAAAAAATCAAAAAGAATTCCCCAAATTTTAGGAGGATGCTGTATTGCGAGCATTATTCTTTTATGCAGTACTCCCAGCTATGGGTTCAGTATCAACGATTTCTTTAGTGACGTACTGGGCGAACTCAATGGATACTTTGAAGAAGCCAAAAGCCAACTAAATGCAAAAGTTGATGAAGTTTGGGGTTCTGTTAAAAGCGACGTTCAAGCTGCTATCAACTCGTCGATTGGCGAGATGGATTTACCAGACCCGGTAAAGGGGTCCGATCAAGTCCAAGAAAAGCTAAAAACTAAAGGCATCGCTGCTGAAACCAACACGACAGTTGGAGCGTCAGAAGCAGCCAAACAACTCGAAAGAGAAACAACCAGAGCAACGATAGCTAGCGTTCTGGGGAAATATGGTCAAGAGCGGACGGCGCAAGAAATTGAAACTACCAAGAAAACTGTGGATGAAGCTAAATCTCTGGCTGACCAAGCACAAGGTATGGATGCTTCTCAGAACATCCTCAAGGTTATTGCTGCCCAGAATGCTCAGATTGTCTCAATGCTGGGACAAACAAGAACAGATGGTTTGCAAGCACGCCATGATGCACAGCAAACAAATCTGATGCTTGCTCAAATTGCAGAACAACAAGCTTCCCAACAGCGCAAAGCCCGCCTGCAAGAAACGGCGGCTATTTCACAACAAGTAGGGATAGCAGGCTGGAGCCGTCTCGATCCTAGTTACGTTCCGTCCCCCTAATAACTAGAACGCCTTAATCTCACAACCAACTGTCCCCAGAGGGGGACAGCAAGCATTGAAAAATTATGGTAGGCATTTCTCAATTAACAATAGCAGCAAACAACTTTGGCGGAAACGATCTCCTAGAAAATGCTGCGGCTGGCGCACAACTTGTTGCAGAAGGTTTCAACGAACTTTGGGAAGAAACCCTTGATGGCAATTTGTACGTTGCCATGTGTAAAATTGGTGTTTTGTTCGCTGTTGCGACTTTAACCCTATTTATGGTGCAGTGGGGGAAGCATATGCTCAATGGCGAAGAGCAAAAAGCTTACCCAGAATTGATATGGCCTCTAATAGTGATAGCTCTTTTAGCGAACAATGGCAGTTTACTTGCAACTGGTACTTTGGGTGTTAGAAACTACATCAACAGCGTCAACAATTTTGTCTTAGAATACACAGCAGCTGGTGCCAATTTAAGAGCTGCATACAACCAAGCGATCGCTGACACTAATGTGCAAGCGACTGTTGGCAACGTTATTGAACAATGCCGTTCGACACAACTGAGTAACGAAGAAAGCATCCAGTGCCTAAAACAAGCCGAAGCAGAACTAAAAGCTAGATTTCCGCAAATATTCAGAGACCCAGACACTGGCAACCCTTTTGCAGATTGGGTTTTTAAAGGAATCGACAAAATCGACCAAGCAGTCGATCGAGCAGAAGGCTCAAACCCAATCGAAGGTGCTATCAACAAAGCCTTCTCGGGGTACATGGCGTACATCGGCTCTGTCTTCACTTCGTTTGCAACAACCATCTTACTAGCACTCAATAACGCCTATCAGTGGGGCATTGAACTAACTATGCTGCTGACTGCACTGTTGGGACCGCTTGCAGTTGGAGGTTCCTTGCTTCCCTTCGGTTCAAAACCAATCATTGGCTGGTTAACGGGGTTTTTTACCGTTGGAATGGCAAAGCTTTGTTTCAACATTATTGTCGGTCTGGCTGGCCAACTAATTTCCAACGCCGAAGCCAACCAACCAATGATTTTTCTACTATTTATCGGTATCGTCTCTCCACTCCTTGCAAGCGGACTAGCAGCAGGTGGTGGCATAGCCGTACTCGTTCAAATTACCAAAGCTGTTGAATGGGTGGGAAGCGCCAGTGTTGGCTTATCAGTGGATGTAGCCAAATCCTTCATTACCAAAAGAATCGGTAAATAAGTTGTATGGTTAAAAGTAAATCATCTGCTAAACGGGAACCATTGCGCCTGCTTAGCTACGGTCAATCTGTCTCTACTCCCACAGGTTTAGCTGCTGTAGGCGGTCTAGCATTAGGCACTTTATCCCTTCTTCTACAAATCATCAACTACGGAGCTACCTCAACACTTGCACGTAAAGAAGCACCGTCACTAGTACAACTGGAAAATGGAGATACCATCCCCGTAAAAGCTGTTGAGCCAAAAGAACGTTCAAAGGAAGTTATCAAAAAATTCGTTTCCAATAGCATGGTGAAAATGTTTAATTGGGACGGATTGATAACATCGGTAGATAACAATGGTGACTCGATAACCAACCCCGATAAAGGAGTTGAAATCAAAACCGAAAAGGGTGGTTACGGCAAAGTGACAACGAAAGCCTGGGAAGCCGCCTTTGCTTTATCTGAGAAACAAGACTTCAGAGCTAGCTTTCTTAAGAAATTAACTGAAATAACACCTTCAGGTATATTCTCGGGGAATATGCAAATGACTCTTGTTCCTCGCTATATATCCGATCCTCGCAAAATTAAAGAAGGTAAATGGGAAATTGATTTAATTGCAACTTTGGTCAGATTTGACAGAGATGATAATTCAGGAAACGGGATAGCTTTTAATAAAACCATAACTGTAGAAGCTGTATCGACCCCTCAATCTCCTCCTGATGACACTACAGAACTGGCCAAAAAAATTTACAACATTAGACAAGCAGGACTGGAAATAACTGAAATCGTAGACACATCTTTAATTAAGAAAAACTAGATATAGTAGGAATATCTTATGAGTGAACTTAGGCTTGAAGACGAAAGTGAAGAGAAAAATAATAAGGTCAATTCTCTTCTAAAAATTGATGATAACGATGAAGAGGAGCTTGAAGGTGAAAATAACTCTGACGGTGAAGGGGATGATAATGAAATCACAGAGGTAGAAGAAGACCCTGTAACAGTACAGACCAAACATTCAATAATTGACTCTCCATTTTCAAGGTTGGGTGTTGTCGGCGGTGCTTTTGGTGCTGGCTTTTTAATGGTATTTTTAATGTTAAATGGAGTTTTTAACAACCAAAGTACAGTTAAAAAAGACTCCATAAAAACAGCAGATTCCCAGGAAGAAAAATCCGTCTTTCAAGAGGAAAAAGATGGGAATGTTTATGCGAAATTGGCACTAGCCAAACAACAAGAAGAACTAGAAAAAATCAATAAATTGAAATCAGAAAAACCTGAAAAACCAAAACAAGAGGCTGTTACTCAAACACCGAAACCTGCTGCTACCCCCACTCCCCCAACTCCTGCCGCACCACGCCAGGTGGCAAGATACTCCGAACCACCACCACCTGTACGGAGGCGAACTAGAACAACAATTGTAGCAGCAGAACCACCAGCACCAGTACGGCAAGTCAGAACAACGCCAAGAATAGTTCGACCGTCGCCCCTGGTAGCAAGTCAGATTCCAAGACAACAAACTTTACCTCCATCTCCACAAATAAGACAGCAACCAGTTGTTGCAAGTGAACCTTTGAAAGACCCCATAGCCGAAATCGAAAGATTGCGAGGTATGGGAAGCGTGGGCAGGGTTGAGTATGCTTCTGCGACATTCGCGAACAGCACATCCATAATTTCTAGGAGAACAACTGAAGGCGATGGGGACAACCAAGAGAGCACGCCAAGGATAAGACTGAGAACCAGAACTTCCCCAAATGTTAGCCCAAGTGTGTCTCCAAGCATCCCTACAGACGATGGTAACAATGGAATAGAGGAACTAAAACCAAAATGGGATGTTCCACAAACCGCTGTTGCAGTCTCGAACAAACAGGGCAGCAGCACCTCAGCAGACCAAAACAACGTTTTTTACGTAAGTTCTGTAGTAGAAAGCACACCGCCACTTCCACAAGTTTATCCCGATCCCGCGAGCCCTCCTTCAGCGCAAGAAACCTCTGTCACATACGACTATTTGCCAGAAGAAGCACAAATTATAGAAGGAAAGCAACCACAGTATCTAGTTGTCGGCTCTTTTGTCAAAGCGACACTCGTTACACCTCTGGTATGGTCGCAAGAAATACGGTCTACAGCACAAAACAGCAACAAACCACAAACCAGGTTTGTCGCTAGGTTAGAAGAACCTTTGTTGAGTAACACTGGGGAAATAGGAATCCAAGCTGGCACGCTTGTTGCAGTAGAAATGGTCTATGTGGATGGCGCATCCCGTGCATTTGCAGAAGTTACCGCCATAATGAAAGACCAAACAGAATATCCGGTACCCAATGGTGCTATTACTGTGGCAGGTCTTGGCGGCAATCCCCTCATCGCCAAAAAGTTCCACGACAAAGGTGGGGAAATTGCCCGATACGACATGACTGTAGGGGTAATGGGCGGTCTGGCAAAGGTGGGCGAAATCATCAACCAGCCCGATATTGAAGACGAAATCGAAGACGAGCGTTCGGACGGCACAATTCGCAGACGCACCAGGAGAAACAATTCAAAGCGCTCGTGGCAAGGCGCTTTCTTGGAAGGAGCGTTTGGAGAATTG
The DNA here is from genome assembly GCF_000346485.2 of Scytonema hofmannii PCC 7110. Lineage (NCBI taxonomy): Bacteria > Bacillati > Cyanobacteriota > Cyanophyceae > Nostocales > Scytonemataceae > Scytonema > Scytonema hofmannii. The sequence goes on along the minus strand of NZ_KQ976355.1, from coordinate 32,652 downwards.
ACAGAGGTTGTAGGAAAAAGAGCCGAACGTTCTACTAATGAAATCCTGTCCAGAGCCAACATTTGGATAGTTCCCAAAGATACTCCCATCGTCCTCAAAGTAGACAGGTCTTTAAAACTCCCATGAAGAGAGCAAGTATTCTTTTAGTAGGAATTCTCAGTGGAATTGCGCTAGCCAATTTTCCCAACACCGCACTAGCCAACACTATACGCACTATCAAAACCTCCCAAGTGTCAGGAGAAAATGCCCAACTACAAACAGTGCAAGTCTGGCCCGGACATGGTGTGTCAATTTCTTTTTTTAAAACAGAAGAAACCATCAAACGCATATGGCTCGATGACCCTTCCCGGTTCCTCATAGATGTTGATGGCTGTTTGGAAGGATTATCGCGTAGTAACTGTAGAAATCCGGGTGCTGGCATGGTCCACATCAGACGAATTAATGACGTTAAGATACCAGGAATGCCAAAAGCCACAAACGGCGCGCATCTTACTATCGTCACAGAATCGTCGGGCGGCAAGCGATCGCACTATCACTTCCGTATCGTACCTGGCAGTGGCACACCTCAGTACAGCAGCCTTGAAATTGTTGGCGATATCAAGGAAGAAACGCAACAACAGCAACTGCCAAAACCTCAACCCAGTCCGACAGCCATCGCTAACAGCTCTCTTTTAGCCAGAGGAATGCAAGTCGCCCTCACCAATAACTGGATCGAAACTGATAGCCCTCTATGGCAAAGGCTCAACACCTTAATTGAAAATTTGCAATCCGGTGAAGACATGACCATAGCCGCAACTAACGCCGGAGTATCCATGCGGTTGGTTAGCAGGTTGATGCAGCTAGGAGGCTTCAACCCATTGCCTGCACCAAAACCTTCTTTACTCAAAGTACCACCAACAACGAGTCCTTACGTTACTAACACATCTCGATAAAAAGGTTTTTCATGGACATCAACGACACCCAGCAAACATCTGCTCTTACTATTATTCCCGCAAACACTGCTAATGACGCTGCCACGCAAAAACCACGCGCTGCCACTAATAGAAAAGCCAAAACAGATACGTTAAAATACTTAATGGCTTTAGGATTGGGAGTCGGGCTTTTCTTGCACGGATTGTTACATTCTAGTCCCAGTCACTTTGGGTTTATCGTAGGCGACCAAAAAGCAGTTGCAGCCACATTGCCCAAAGCTTCACCGCTTCCTACAAAGCTCATGAATGGCATCCCCATTCCCGACTGGAGCAAAATCACCTTCAAAAACATGAAGTTCTCCTCTCCCGGAAGCGTGCAATTTCCCAACATCAAAAACCCAGGCATGAAAGAGCTACGCAGTTGGGTTGAAGGTCAGGGATTGGATGAAGTTATGGAGTTGGGCGATTTTGAGGCAACTGAGTTCGGCATCGAAAACCTGTCTCTCAAACAAATTAGCCAAATAACTGGTATAAAACTAAACAAAATAACTTTGGATAAGTTTGAACTGACAGACTGGCAGACTGTTGGTGACTTGATGAAAGCTATTCCCAAGTTAGGTGACCAACTTGTGGAAAATGTACCTCCCATCAACGACCTAATCGCTGCTGCCACTGGTTCTACTGTAACGGGTCAAACAGTATCAGACGCACTCTCTTCATTTCCCGAACTAAAAAATGTTGAGTTGGGATCTATCGACCTATCTAAGTACAAACTAACGGATATCCCCGGTATTGAAAATTCCCCAATCAAAGACTTCCATAACTGGCAAAATAACACCATCAACAATGTACCGGGATTGTCGAATGTCCCATTTAGCGAGTTCCCCGGTGTTCCCGTACCTGACTTTAGCTTTGTTGGTAAAGTAGACTTGCCATTGCGAGAAGTGGAAGCCAATCGCTGGAAGTCGATCTCAGGCAGTTACCAAGAAGGATTTAACGTTCCCTGTACCAAAGACTGCGCTCACATTGAACTTGCTCTTAGCAGCACGCTCACCGGAGCACAATGGATGAGTGGCAAATTCCAAAAAGTTAAAGGTGGCTTCGGGATACTGGGTAAACTCAACGGTGGCAAAGAACCTACCGGTCGTCACCCATTCGGCAAAGCTTTCAAGCAAGCCGTTTGGGAAATCAACGAAGCAGATGGCAGCATAACAACATCTCTGTTCTTCCGCATATGCAAGCGCGGCTTCCCCGATTTGGGATGCAGCCCCTACTTCATTGGTCCCGTACCCTTCTTCACTTACAGAGAAATGGACCCAATTATTCTAGGCGCACCCGTAAAAGTCCCCACAAAACCATAATGCCAAATAATTTACAAGCACTTAAAACATGACTCAGCAAAGTAGTTCCATAAAACAGAATACTAATTTCGTTCAAGAACTGCAAAATCCTCAGACACCTGTTGGGAAATACACGAGCTTTTTATTTTCATCCCAAGGATTGACATTAATAATTTGTTTGGGAGGATTCCTCTTATTACAAATATTTTCTGGCAATAAAAAAGGTAAGTTAGCTACGAGTTACTTCGGTGGAGGGAAAGAAGCAGCTAAAGCTAAAAACAAAGCTGTCAAACAAATTCTTAAGCCTAAATGTGATAGCGCTGCATTATATATTGGCAGACACAAATTCAAGGATGGAAGAACAAAGGGGGAGAAGGGGACAGGGGGGACACCGCTATACATCCCCGATGTGCAAAGGGGGACTGCTGTTATTGGAGCCCCAGGAAGTGGTAAATCTTTCTCTGCCATCAACCCCATGATTTACTCTGCTATCGACCAAGGCTTCCCCATTGTCTTGTACGACTTCAAATATCCCACTCAAGCCAAGGTCGCCAGCTACGCTAAAAAGCAGGGCTACGAGGTTCACGTGTTTGCTCCGGGATTCCCCGAAAGTGAAGTTTGCAACCCGCTCGATTTCTTGCGGGATGCTACTGATGCCGAAACTGCCCGCCAGTTAGCAACCGTTATCAACAAAAACTTCAAGATGATGGCATCGAGCAACGAGGATGCCTTCTTCGGTCCTGCGGGCGACCAGCTGACGGAAGCTATTCTGATGCTCACAAAGGAGACTAAGTATCCAGACATTATGACAGCAGCAGCCATCCTATCAAGTGAGAAAATGGTAGAGAGATTGATGGCAGCTAACCTCAACCCGTGGATTAAGATTTCATTCGGTCAGCTCTTCAGTTCGGCAGGAAGCGAGAAAACTGTGGCAGGTATCGCCGGTACTGCTTCATTGATGTTTACCCGATTTATGAAAAAGAATACTTTGGGGTGCTTTGTGGGCAAGACCACCCTTCCCTTAGACATCAAAAAAAAGCAGATGGTTATTTTCGGTTTGGATAGAGAACGTAGAGATGCCGTTGGCCCATTGCTATGTAGCATTCTGCACATGACCGTTGCTAGAGCGATCGCCAAAAAACGTAAAGATCCCCTTATCGTTGTACTAGATGAAGTTCCCTCTCTTTACTTGCCTGACTTGTTTAAATGGCTTAACGAATCGCGAAGTGAAGGATTCTGCGGTATTTTGGGTTGGCAGAACATGGGACAACTTGAGAAATACTACGGTAAGGAAGTAGCCAAAACCATGCTAGGTGCTTGCGGTACCAAATTTATCTTCAACCCCGGTGAAGACGAATCTGCACGGCTTTTTTCCTCGTACTTGGGAGAAGAAGAAATTAAGTACAAACAAAAGTCTCGTTCAACTGGTGGTGGGAAAACTAGTACTTCCATATCAGACCAGGAAAAAACACGCAAGCTGTTTGAGCCTGCCCAATTTTTGAAACTTCCTCCAGGAAAATGCATTTTCATTAACCCTGCTTATTCCAATAAAAATGAAGCTTCCGTGCCTATTTTAAAGGCGATTAAGGTGCCAAAAGCCCTAATAAATATTGAGAAAGAAAATGACGGTGGTTGGGAAAAGCTAATAATTAGCTTGACTCACAAAAGTACTCAAAGACGACCAACTCAAGAAGACTTAGACACAAGGATAGCTGAAGTGGAAAGATTGTTTCCCGTGCCACAAGCCCCCGTACAAGCTGGAGCCGCACCTCTGCCGTTAGATGCTTACCAAGGATTTTTCTAATGATACAAGTGTCCCAAAAGTTAATCAATGAAATTCAAAAGTATAAAGGATTTCGACGTTGGTCGCACAAATTCCCTCCCAGCGTGGAAAAGCATTATTTTGATGAAATTATCGTTTACTCGCATAACAGGATTTTTAACATAACCTACAGCGACACCATGTTTTTCGGATCTACAAAACCTACACTAATTGTCGTGAGATACGACGAACAACTCGTATTCGTAAAACATCAAAACTCAGTCCTACTTGATAGATTACCAGCCCCATCACCATGTTCGACCCCAGAGCAACCCAAATAGCATCTTCTTATCAAAATGTATTTACTGAAACTGCCACCAAGCTAGGAGAATTAGCTAAAGTTCTCGTAGAACTTGCCCTCAGTAAACTTGAGGATAAAGAAGAAAAACTCTCAAAAGCAAGAGTCCAGATTGGCAGCGATGACTACGTACTTTCGCAAGACCCTGAATGTCCCGGTGCTTGGAAATGGGAAAAGGTCGATTTAACTAACAACGTCAACCAAACAAACGACCAAGCAGCAAGTACACAACTGAGCGACTTTCAAGCACAAACTCTTGGAACCCGGTTAGTCCTACATAAGCCAGAAACACTTAATATAGATGTCGTTTCCAATTCTGAACCTGCCATTAAAATAGTCGCCTATACAGATTCTGGAAATGAAATCGATATCTACAAACAAAACGCTGATGGAATATGCACCAAAAACATAATTACCGAAAATCTGTCAGATGAAGAGATTATTGACGTAGCTTACGAACCAATGAGGAAACTGCTTTTACCTCCTTCATCAATACTTGAAAGCTCGTCAGAGCAAAATCCAGAAACCTCAAAATCCGTATCTGACATACAAACAGAAGAAGAACTTTCTTCTGAAGAAGTTGCTCAAATTATTAGAAATATGCAAAATCAGCTTTCTGGCGCTACGGAACGAGAAAATCCTGTAATTCCTGATGGAGAAAATGAAGAAGTCATATATCCTGACGACCAAACAGTTCCCGTGAAGGCAGAACAGTTTGATATGACCGATGAAGATGACGAAATCCTGGAATCTGACAAAATAGAAGATATCATCACAGAACTTCTGACACAAGTTATAAACAATGTGGAAACCAGCGAGAACGTCGCAGAAAATTCAGATTCCGATCCCTATTCCGACTTCCCAATGCCACCCGAAGACCAAGAATTTATAGGTTTTTTGGAAGACATTCCTATAGGAGATCCACCCGAAGAAGACTTTCCACCGGATATAGAGGAAAATTCTCAACTAATTTTAACAGACATAGAAGTTGAGCAACATCAATCCAATCCGACCTTGACAACTCAAGCTGTTCTAGTTAGAGAGCAGACATCTGAAACAAGAGAAGAAACTACAATACCGTCAAGTCAGTCTGTTCTAGTAAAAGCTGAGATTCAAAATACTCAGCAAAAAGGGGAAGAAACTGAATCTAGCAAAGAAACTATTAATAGAAATTTCCAAGTGATTCCCACTGTAGAAGAGATTGATAATAACCAAACAAATCACAAAAAATCAAAACCAGCAGGTGCTTACACTTACGAACAAGTAGCAGCTTCTGAAAACGTTAGCACCGAAACAAAGCGCTGGGCAAAACAAGTCGAAGTCCCAATCTACGCAACCAGTTTATGGAATTTGGGAGAACGCAAGCGCATCAATGCTGAGAATGTGAAAATCGCTCTTGCTGCCAAAGAACTGTTAAAATCCTACGGTAGCATAGAACCAGACGGGTCTAGAATCTACAGAAGCGATGCCTTCGTTGTCAAAAAAGATGGCGAAAACTTCACCATTCATCACCGACGCGACGAACTCAATGGATTCAGCAATTCATTGATGCAATTCAAGCTCGATAAAAAGGGCAATGTAAAAGTTCAAAGTCCCCCCAAAGAAATGTCACCAGTGGAAAGACAAGAATTTCTTATGGTGGTAGAATATTTAGAAGAAAGCAAAAAACTGCCATCCCTTAGAGATAGCGATCTCAGAGATGTTGCTAACAAATTGGGATCGCTAGCTCCTGCTGGGACATTCAAAACTTTAGAAAGTTTCCGCCAAACTGAAGTTTTGGAAATCTTAAATTCTGCATTACAGAGAGCCAATACCGACCAGCTAACTATTGGTGAATTTACTATTGCTCGCACACGGGAGCTAGAGAACAACAAAGCTAACTTAATACTATCCAAAACAAGTGAGGAGCAAGGTCGCCAAGAACTTGTCAATTTTGAACTACAAAAGACAGAGAACGGTATCACCAAAGAAGTTAAAAAGATGAATATTTCCGATTGGGATTTAACTCAACTGAAATTCATCAATCAAAATGCTAAGGCATTCGACCTAGACAAATTCTTTCAAAAAGATATAATACCTCCACAACCAGAACCAAAAGCAGTACCTACAGAATTACAACGCCCTCGTGAAATACAAAATGTAGGTGAAATTCCTGTAAAGATACATCCTTACATTGCAGAAGAATGGAAAAATATGCAAAACTCAAAACAGTACTGGTCTGGGGCTGCCAAACAAGGTAATGAAGAATTGAATCAGAAACTTCAAGAAGGCAACGGCAAGCTTCCTATCTCCGAACAAAGAGAAATGTACTTCAAAATCATGATGTACAAAGCCGCAGAAGCTGACTCAAAAGGAGAACAATTTTTTGATTTTGCTCCATTGAAAGAAGTCATGAAAGATTTAGAGGCTTGGAGAAAGGAAGAAATAATAAACCAGTTTACCCCTAAAACAGAAATTAGCACTCAAGAAAAAGCTAGCGTGAAAACAGCACCATCTAGAAAAGAACAAATGTCACTGTAGAAGCAACCTGCATTTATTGTCTCCTCAGTTAAATACAGACAACTCTTCAACCACAAATCTCTCAGAATCCAAACACATATGAAAATCTTAATAATAGCACCGGAATACAATAGCTTGATTCAACGAACTTATGTAGAACTTGTCGAGCGAGGTCATGACATTTCGATTGAGTTGGCTATAAACGACCGAGTGATGATTGAAGCAACCGAACTGTATCAGCCTTATTTAATTATTGCGCCAATGCTAAAAACAGCGATACCAAAAAGCATTTGGAGCAAACACACGTGCATCATTATTCATGTTGGAATCAAAGGAAATAGAGCATCATCGCTATTGCAGTCGTCTTCTGACAAACAAGAATGGAATGTCACTGCACTACAAGCATCTGCATCAATAGATACAAGTCCTGTATGGTCAACACGTACTCTCAAACTACGAAGGTACAGCGAAGGCTTCCAGTATAGTGCTGAAGTGACACAAGCAGTCGTAAAAACAATAGTAGAGACAGTAAAACGATACCAAGGTAGTTCTTTTGTACCAATCCCTAATTCAGGTAATGCCAATGATTATCTAAGCCCGTACACAACGCAAAGCATTCGTACCATCAAATGGCAATTAGAGTCTACCAAAAGCATTCTGAAAAAAATCCGAGAAGCTGACAGAGAACAGGTTGTTCTGGACACAATAGAAGGACAGCAATACTACCTCTACGGCGCTCATGAAGAAACCAGCTTCAAAGGAAAACCGGGACAAATCATTGCAACTCGCAATGGTGCTATCTGCCGAGCTACGACAGATGGAGCTATTTGGATAACGCACTTAAAGAAAAAGAGCAATATTGCTACGTTCAAGCTCCCAGCAACACTGGTATTAAAAGATCACCTGCAAGGAGTCCCCGAAATTAAGGTACCCCTGACAATTCCCTCCAATCGCAAAACCTATAGAGAGATCTGGTACGAAGAGAAGGACAGTGTGGGATACTTGCATTTCGACTTTTACAATGGAGCGATGAGCACCGAACAATGCGAGCGTCTCAGACTTGCTTATGTCTGTGCTCGTAACAGAAACACAAAAGTCATCGTACTGATGGGAGGTCAAGATTTCTGGTCTAACGGCATTGACTTTAACACAATTGAAGCGGCAAGCGATCCCATCATGCAATCTTGGGACAACATCAATGCGATGAACGACCTTGTAAGAGAAATTATCACAACAAAAACACATCTCACTATTGCGGCTATGCATGAAAATGCTGTAGCAGGTGGTGTTATGCTTGCACTTGCTGCCGATAAAGTCTATTGCCGCAGTGGTATCATCCTCAACCCTCACTACAAGCAAATGGGCTTGTACGGCTCTGAATATTGGACTTATCTGTTGCCCAGGCGTGTTGGAGCACAAAAAGCATTTGAACTGGCAGAAACTTGTCTGCCAATAGGGACACGCAGCGCTAAGAAAATTGGGCTGATCCACGATTTCTTTGGAGAAAGTCATAGCACTTTCACACACCAAATTGAACTGATTGCATCCGAACTTAGCAACAGTCACGATTACCACGAACAACTCAGCTACAAAATTGCAAAACGTGCTCAAGACGAATTCTTCAAACCTCTTGAAAGATACCGTACTGACGAACTAAATAAAATCATGATTAACTTAAGAGACCCCGCTTATCACGATGCTCGCCGTAATTTTGTTTACAAAATCGCTCCATCACAAACACCGTTGTATCTTGCCAAGCACCGCTCAGAGTCGTCCCAAAAGTGTGTATTAATAGCCGCTTAAACTTTCACGTTCAATAGTCTAAAAACTCCCTTATCACTCAAATCCAGTATGAGCATGACTACAGCAACAAACCATTCCACAACAAAACAACATAATATTGGAAAATTTCTTCTACGTACACTACAAATAGTAGGACCAATAGCAGGATTTCTGGCGGCTACCTCACCACTGATTTACATTGCATTGTTCCACCATCCCCAAAAACTTCCAATCAGTGCTACTCTCACATCCAACAACCAAACTATAGAGCTAGAAGTCGCCAAACAACCTCACGAGCTGGAAAAAGGCTTAAGATTCCGTAAGGCAATACCTATGAATCGCGGAATGCTGTTTGTTCCACAAAACCCCCAACAGATTAACGTTTGGATGAAAAACATGAATTTTCCAATAGACATCGTGTTCATCCGTAATGGCAGCGTCAAAAGTATCATTAAGAACGTTAAGCCATGTGGGAAAGAACCCTGTCCCATTTACAGTTCGCAAACTGAAGTTGACAAAGTGATAGAACTTCCTGCTTCCACAACGAACAATCTCAACCTCAAGTCAGGCTCCAAAGTTAACATCAAATTTGTACAGCCACAAACACAGTAAACATTAAAAACGCGGTCACCAAAAAAAACTGCCGGATTATCGGCAGTTTTTTTTAATCCAATGGTATGCAATGCATGGACGTAGTGTTTATGTAATAAAAGTCACGTATGAAAGCAGGTTTCTACGTAGTAGTTGGGAACAGCGACTACTGCACCATAGAAAATCGCAAAATCCCAATCTGGGAAATGCTTGAATATCAACCTACAAGTTGGTTGTGCTCCTTATCTACACGCCCTGAAGTCATGCCGCCGCTCGATAAAGTCTACTCAGATCTACTCATTCGTTTCGCAAATCTATTCAACCGGAAAGATAGCGGTCAATCTTTCCTACCTTGAAGGGTTCACGCCTTCACAGACGGATGGAGAGAAGAACTCTCGTGCTTGTGCCGAAGCTTTGGAAACCCTAGATTTCCGGTGTTCGCCAAGCCTTCACCCGCAGACCCTGTAAGAGTAGGTGTACCGAACCAAGTATTACGAGAAGCTACCTTCAAGTAATACTTATTGAATCGCTGCCAGTGGGCAAAGACGTGCTGACGAGCTTCGGGGCGAACCGAAGTCTGACAGGCGTATCTCGCTGGCAGTTTCTCATAGTAAATTCCCATTCCACGACGAGCTAAAACTAGCCCTGCGGCGCTATCACTACCCATGCCATAACGACGCATATACTTGACCACGCCGATTTGGCTGGAATACTTGGGACTCACTTCGATAATTTTGATGCCTAGTTTTAAGCATCTAGCTCTTAACAATTCAAAGAACTTGGCATAAGCAAAACCAGATAGCATCCGATTGTACTTGCGACCACGTTTGAATTGTTTCTTCTTCTCACAGAAGTCTAATTTCTCAATGACAATTGGCTTTTTAGTTGCTAAGGCTCTGGCTGTGATTTCTGTCACGGCATAGGCTAATCGAGCTTCTGTTTGCTCAGTTGAGCACGAATGCAAATCTAAATTAACTTTCCCCCATGCTATAGGATTCCCGTGACGATTTGTCGCACACCAACCAATAGATCCAGGATTAATGTCTAAGCCAATACAGCCCCATGATTTGTCATGACTGGTAATAGAAAAGTTGACTAAACAAGTGATAGCGACAACCCACTTACCTTTTTTATTTTTGCTAAACACATAGGTGAGAGCCTTGTTTAAGGCCCAAGCGGTAACTATATTGCTATACCCCCGCTCATTGATTTTATGAAGTCTTAGGGTACAATATTCCCCAAATGTAGACTCTAAAAAATAAGGAACCCGAATTTTTAGACTTGGGATAATATCAGGTGTTAGCTGACATATTTGATTGCTGTTAGTTTCGTTGGTACTTCCGACAAATGGAACCTTGCCCAAGGAACCCAAATTCACTTTGATGCCGCGTTTGATGACCTTAGCTCTGCGGTCTAGATACATCCGCAATTGACGCTTTTTTTGATGTAACAATTGCTTAGCTAATTGTAAGTAAGTCTTGCCGTGCGGCTTGCCATTCACGGGACAAGCGTTATCAAACTCCGGCGTTTTCTTTAGTAATGGTACTTTCTTCGACTTTCTGGCTTGAGTGTTTTGGGGATACTTAATAGCTAAATTCCACTTCTCTAAGGCTTGGGCATACTCTCGGTGATTCTTGAGTCGTTTGTTCAATCGCTCAATCTCTGATTTAACTAATTTGATTTTGGCATCTAGTATATCAATATGTCTTTTATAGCATTGACGAGCTGACTCTAACTCACCTGCCACAAAATTAATCACACTATTGGCATGTCGCTTGTTGACCCCAAAAGTGTTTTGAATATTGGAGTTTAATTTCTCCTTTTTCATATCACTTTGAAGACCATTCAATGCCATAGCAGACATCTCTGCTGCTACAGGAGAGAATTGCTCTAGCATCTCAAGCGTCTGTGTTTCACTCGTTAAATTATTATCAATCTGAGTCACATAAGTTTGATAAATTTGAGGCATTTGCTTCACCACATTTGACCGATTCGTTGAACCTTTAGTATCCCCAATAGTCTAACATAAAAATATCTAAAATCGCTGAAAATTCTTTAAAGATTCTGAAATTCACTGACATTGATTTGACAAGAAGTAGAGGCCATTCCTTGAAAAATGAGGGGAGATATGTCACCAAGAATTCGTAATTCATTAATTTGGAATGCAAGCCCCAAATTAATGAATTACGAATTATGAACTACCAATTGTTAGAGGTTGTTTGGGACTGGATTAAAACTTTACCTGAACCGGGTGGCAATAGCCAACCCATACTCAAAAACGATGACCAATGAGCAGGTTTGAGCAGAAATTATCTAACAGTTACTAGTCCCCATGCAAGGGTTGGGCATAGGATCGCAACTTGCCTGGATCAAACGCCATTTGCCTAATGTACAAATAACACTGCCAATATGACTACCTCATTGCGGCAATAAGAGATAAACAACAGATCTTTATTATGACCATAAAAGAGCAAATCCATAGATCCCGAATAGTGGCTACGCCATTTTCATAGCGCTTTCGTTAACCGGAACGCCCAAAAACTAAAGACGACCGCCCAGCCTAAAAAACTAGCGATCGTCTTTCGCCCAAATTAAGGGACTGTAACTATGGTACAAACAATAAATCCCACCGAATTTCTAAAAGACGCTATTGTTGAAAGTTACAACTTTTCAAACCTTAACAAAACACGAATACGGTTCAGGATTCAACTTAAAAAAATCACTAAAAGCAATGCTCCAAAGTGGACTGATGTGCTGTTGGCAGATGACAACGAAGAAAATTCGGACTTAATCAAAGTTAAGTCGTCTGAAGTAGGACTTAAAGGCATCAAAGTATTTAAAGCTCTGGATGAAGCAGCAAACAAACTGCGGCAAGAAATTGCATCGGTACAAGAGTGGATGTCCCCCGACAATGGGGATTGGGTCTGTCCCATCGACCTCGCCCCCCTAGTTTGGGGTCAGTTGCTCAACATTCGGGATACGATCGCCCCGAGCCTTCGAGCGCAATTGAAAACAGAATACACAGAAGGTTTAGAAGATTACAAACGGCGAATCCAAAACTTCATCTCGCTCCAAACTTGGGAATTATCTTCAGATAAGCAAGAAGAAGTTAGAGACAATCTACTCAAAGCTTTTCCCACACTGGCTGAGCTAGAAGATTTCTTACAGGTAATAATAGCACGACCTGTAATTATTCCCGCACTATCTGAACAACTCAACCAGCAACAAGCTGAATGCCTCAATCAAATCACTCAATTCATCCAACAGTACGACCAGAATCTAGAACAACGGTTGAAAGAAGCAGCTATTACGGGGGGTGAACAATTAGCAGCACAGTTGCTTGAAGAGTTAGCTGATTGGGAGCCTGGGAAGAAACCAGTCCAATTCAAAAAGAAGATGGAAAAACACTTCCAAAAAATACAAGTCTTGTTGGCAAATGCGTCACCAGAAGCTGGAGGTAGCCTAAAATCTATGCTGGAGAATTTGGACTCAATCGTAAATGACCCAAACATTGAGTCTAAGAACCTCAACCAAACTGGCAGATCGCAACTTCAACAAAAAATCGAAAACATACGTACTAAGCTTCTGGATGAACAGCGAAATTTACAGGAATTAGCCAACAGCGAGATAGGGCTAACAAAAGCCACTGTCAAATCCTTTAAATTCCGGTAACCAAGGGTGTAATGCAAATAATTTAACTCACCAGCATTACACAAAGAGCCAATATCATACATCTCATAAGGAGAAAATATGTCACATTTTTCAACGATCGCGACTAAACTCACCAACCGTGTGTGCTTAATAGAAGCACTGAAAGACTTAAAGTTATCACCGGAAGTTCACGAGCAGCCACAACCACTAACTGGCTATTACGGTGATTCACAGGGGCAAAGTGCAGAAATCATAATTCGCGGACAAACAATCAAAGCCCGTGCAGATATCGGATTCCGGTGGAATTCAAGCTCTGGAGTGTATGACATAATTCACGACGAATATGAAACAATTCCACGTCTCGGAGAAAACTTCTTCAGTCATCAGTTAATGCAAACCTATGGAAAACGCGTAGTTTTAGCTAAAGCAGCCGAACTACGAGAACAATTTGGCGAATGCACTATTACTGAAACGACTGAAGGTCAAAGACAAACTCTACGCTTAACTTTCAGTGGGCATCAGGAAGTCAAACAATACGCTAGGAGATAACTAATGGAAAGGTCAATATTAATACATTTCAACAATGAAACTGGTGAAATTCACGTAGAAGCCGAAGGATTTGAGGGACTATCTTGCATAGAAGCAACGCAACCTTTTGAAGAAGCTTTGGGAATTGTGGACAATCGCAACTTTAAGGCTGAAGCGCAAACACAACAAGTTCGGACTACTTCATCTACTCAAACTCGCTTACGTCAGTAAATAAATCAATTGGGGGAATACCTTCCCCCTTACAAAAAGCATGAACGAATTACCCAAAGAATATCCCATGCTGCGTGTTTACGGGCAACAAAAAGCCCAGCCAGCTACGATTATAGGCAACATCGAAGGTTTATGCGCTCTAATTGGCGCTCTAATTAACGCTATTGCTTACAAAGAAGGAAAAACAGAAGTTTTTGACAGCAATGCAGAAACACATGAAATCGTCGTGAAACTCGCCAATACTCATGATGAACTCGAAATCTATCCTATACCACCGTACAAAGAACAATGAACCTCTTAAATCAGATATTCAGCACATTAGACTCACAAATACCCATCGTAGCGCTGGAAGTCCTAGCACCTGAGGAAGCCACAATCATCCAATCACTATGCACTCAAGCACAAGAAAAACTAAATAGTCCAACATTTTTTTGGAATCTGGGTGTTTCTAGCTTAGAACAATGCTTGATAGCACGAGATGGTGGGCTAGTATTCAAACCAATACCTGAATACAAAAGACCAGCACACACAGATCCATTAATATTCATATTTGACTATATCAACAACTTCGATGGCGTAGGCGTATTTATTTTAGGAGATGTCCATCCCTTTGTAGGAAACTCGCCCCAGTTATCCTGGGAAATACTCACAAGAGTAAAAAATCTTTACCACCGACTCAAACCCACTGAAAAGCGGATTGTACTATTAGGTCAGAATATCGCGTTACACGAGTCGCTAATTCGGCTAATTCCTTATTTTGAAGTACCACTCCCAACTATTGACCAAATTCAGGAGCATATAATCTCATACCTACGATTCCTATCAGAGTGCGCCACTGAAGAAAATATACTCTTTAAAGTCGAACTGACTGCTGAAGAAATAGAATCTTTGGCACGAGCAGCACTAGGACTAACACTAGAGGAAATTAGTGATTTCCTAAGGTTAATGGTTAAAGAATGCCTCAACCACAAAGGTGTCGTAATTGATAGTAGTGTTATTGCCAAAGCGGTCAAGTACAAAACTCGCCTACTCTCCCAAATGGGCATTGAGTTGGGCAAGCCTGCAACTATTCCATTCGGTGGTCTCGATTTGTTACGCGAGTGGTTACAGCGCCGTCAACGATTATTTACAAAGGAAGCACGAGCGCTCAACCTACCACAACCGAAAGGGGTGCTACTAGCAGGGCCACCGGGGACAGGTAAATCAATAGTAGCGAAAAACATCGCCAACATCCTCAATCTTCCACTACTTCAGCTTGATATTGCTTCAATGTTAGGTTCTTTAGTAGGGGAATCTGAGGGTAACGTCCGCCGCGCACTCAAAACAGCTGAAGCCATCGCCCCGTGTGTCTTATGGATAGATGAGATAGAAAAAGCTTTATCAGGTCTTGGCGATACCTCCGGAGTGTCCCAGCGCATTCTAGGGAATATCCTCACATTCATGTCGGAGTCAAAGGCGGGAGTATTCGTTGTAGCAACCTGTAACGATCCATCAGCACTACCCAGCGAGCTTAAGCGCAAGGGAAGGTTTGATGAAAACTTCTTCGTCGATTTGCCCACTGAATCTGAAAGGGCGCAAATTCTCAGAATTCATCTAGAAAGATTTGGCATCACAATTGCTGAGGAGTACCTCGAAGCGATCGCCAGCAACACTGAAAAGTTTTCGGGTGCAGAGCTAGAGACACTGGCAAGCGAGGCAGCGCTACTAGCATTCGATCGAGAGCGACCGCAACAAATCAACCTTAGGGATTTAGAGCTTTGCCGAGAAAGCATAACCCCACTTGCTATTCAGGATGCAGCCGCTGTGGAAAGAATGCGAGATTGGAGCAAAACTGCAAGAGCTGCTTCCAGTCCTCCTGTGGAAAAAACAAAATCCTTGCGGACTACACGATTACGCAATTTCAACTAAATTAATCCATCAAAATTAATCGCTCCTGCTATGCAGAGGCGATTACTGAATCATTCCTCCTTCTTTTAAGGCATTATCCATCATCTTAGGGTAATGCCTAATTAACGAAAAAATTATAAAAATTCAAAGGAGAGCGAAATATGGAAACATATCTTATTTTTGTTGATGCAATTCGTAACAATAACAAATTCTGGAGTGCCAAAGTCGAAGGCACAGAATTAACTGTCGAATGGGGGAGAGTTGGATATACCCCTCAAAAAAAGGTACAAACTCTGCCCAACATTCAAGCAGCTATTTCAAAATATCATAGTTTGATAGCAGAAAAGAAAGCTAAAGGCTATCAAGAAAGCCAACCCCAAATAAGCGAGCGCCCCATTTCTGAAATCAGACGCGCAATAAATCTGCTAAATGTAATACGCCCTTATGTTACTGCCAGAAATTTCAATGAAAATTACATGACTGCCCTCAATGAGTATTTAAAAATTATTCCTACACCTCTAGGAATGCAAATAGATCCTTGTAAAATTTACCAAACTGTAGATGATATTGATCGTCAAAAAGAATCTCTCAACAATTTACTATCTCCCAGTTCCATACCTTTTTCTCAGACTGCAGAAGTGACAAAATCTCAGGTAGAAACTGTAAGTCTGAAATCCCTTTCCAAAGGATTTTGGAAACACTTTTAAGGATGACTGCCAAGCTATAAAATCAGCTTGGCAATCAAAACATTCACTAAATTCCATAAATAAAATCACTCAAAAAATTTCAGAACACATAGCACAAAAACACACAATGCCTACCAAAAGTTTGAGCAAAATCTATGTACCATATTTTCAAAATAGAACCTACAAAAGGGCTTCCAACTTGGAATCTAGTAGCTATCTTCTTTTCCTACGAAGAAGCTAAAATCTTTACAGAGTATCTCAATCAGGAACAAAGTGAATTCAAATATAAGCTAACTGGGAATGGATGGGGATATTTTAATCCCCTGTCTTATATTCCTCCGTATGTCGATAAACCAGGTTTTTAATAAACGAGACAAAAGTAAAAAGATTGCTTGTCGAAGCATCCTATATGCCAGTACTGATGAACTGTTGAATGCCTTGAATACTGGCATCTGCTTCATGCCGTCGCGATTCATAAAAACCAAGAAGTTGCTACGCATTTATAGCCGAGCGTGCAGATACAAGCAATAACAATGCAGATATTAGAGAGCAAAATTAATTGAGTTTTAGGATGGCACAATATACCATGAGAGAAACCAATGAGTATGTAATTCTAGCTACCAAAAGCCGCATTTTATGGAAAGAGCGAAAATCACAGTCAGAGGACGGCGACATCTATGTAGAATTCTGCGATGATGGCGTTGCTAGGGTCGTCTTGTACCACTACAACATGATAACAACAGAGATTCTAAGCGCGATCGCATTAGGTGAACTTGGAATCAATGATGTGGTCATTCCCCGCATTCTCCTGCACGAATGTGTCCCAGAATTCCAAATTGGAGATGCGTCGGTTTCGGTTAGGGGCTTGACTCCAGAACAATGGTTTCTGCTTAAGGAGACAGCACAGAAAAATATAACCACGCTCAAATCCTACCATGCAGAAAGAGCAATTCTAGAGCAAAAATTCAAGCTAGCAATTCTATCCCGGCATCCTCCAGGCTGGAATTATGTTTAAAATAACGTGCAATTTAGAACAAACAAGATAAGAAAATGCTGACACATAACTGAAAGGGCGAAAAGTTAGCGCAACCCCTGCTGTGAATCCCCGCAACTAAAGTTCGGGGAGAGGCTCAAGAAACCGTACAAAACATGGATGAAAACATATCCCACGTGTAAGTTTCGCAATAAAAATTTAAGAATTTTCCCCGAGTTCCTCACTTTTTGCGGGTAACTTTGAATGTGTAAGAAAGTAAAACCACCCCAGGCAAAAGTCTGAGTAACGCTTACGCAGTAGGCTTTTTGTCAATACATAAGTTCAATAGTCAATTTTTGCGTATATATCAATACATAATACTGGGGATTGACTCTTAAAAACTTTACAAAAATTAAAAGATTGGTAGAACTCCTGTTTCCTCGAAAACAACGCAAGACAGCACGGTGTAACAGAAAAGCCAACAAACTTGGTAAAGACACTGTAAAGATGACAAATACGCAGTTTTTCGCTGGTTACATCAAAAAATAATAATTATTTTAGATCTAGTGATATAGCTAGTTAATATGATGCTTACAGAAATGTTAGTACAGCCTGGTAAAGGCGAAATGTACTGGGTACTCGAAGATCTTTTCACATTTAAAACCGTTGGCGAAGAAACAAACGGGAGTTATTCGCTAATTGAGATTGAATGTATCGGCGAACACCCTCCGCACGTCCATACAAACGAAGACCAATTTTTCTATGTATTAGGGGGACAACTAGAAGTCTTGCTTGGTGAAAACACCTCCATAGCAACCAACGGTACTTTTATCCATGTACCAAAAGGTAAAAAGCACGGATTCAAAAACCTCTACCTTGAGGAACCAGCTTTGATGCTGTGCATGACGACTCCCGCTGGTAGTATTGAGAAATTTGTTCGAGAAGTAGGGACTGTAGCTAAAGATTTACATGTGGCCCGCCCTAGAGCAACTCGTGCCGATTATGAGAAATTTAGAGCCGCTGCGTTACCGTATGGCATCGAGGTAATACCATTTCTTTATGAAGATGCGCCTAATTAGCCAGCTTTGGCACCGAGCGTTTGTGTAGCCCCAGGATGGTTACCTGAGGGTGAATATAGCACAGCTTCACATAGAGTTGGTATAACTCCAAAAAAAGAAGTTCGCGCACTAGAGCAGGTAAGCGTATAACAGCAACTCCTCACGCTTTTGCTTAAAGCACCAGACTGCAATTGAAAAAATTGGAGACTACGCACAAAACTCTGAACTCAGTCCCCGTAACTGTAGGGAAACGGTCTTGTTGGAGCGCTTGACAAACAAGACCGTCACTCTACAACGGTAAAGACTATACCTGCAATGAAATCACAACACTTCACGCTCATTCACCTATCCAGACCCATATTCTTGCCTAAAAGTTAGGCAACGGCTCTATCTACGTTCTCTATAAATTAAGTGTTGCAAGAATTGCATGAAATTCGCCTTCTGAAGTAGCTTCACGCAAGAATAAACTAGATAATACCAGTTGTCCTTACTAGAGCGCCGGTCCAGTAGAAGATATTGACAAATCAGGCAGACTGTGTGTAGCAGGACAAGTCACATAGGTAGAGCAAATGTATTGGTTTGATAGCATTGAGAGCCAAGCATTTCATCTGCAAGTCTATTGCAATCAATATCAATAGAGTTGCATCTTGCACTTCTGGCCACAAACGAGAGACAACGTAAAAATATGAGCGATAATGCTACATTCTTGTGGGCAGCTTTTATCGCGCTGAGTCGCGGGATTGAACTGGATACTAAGTCATAAAATAACATTAATTTTCCTGATAGCATTCTGGCGAGTAGACACATCCAGATTTCCCTAAAATTGCCTAACAATTATAATTACCCACCTTCAGACTTCAACCAAAACTGAAAAATCAATATATAAATACTAGAAAAACAAAACAGAAAAGTGGAAGGCACATTATTAAAGCCGCGCTAACACTTCGAGTCGCGAGCGATCGCCGAATAAATGCTTGTGTTAAAAAACAAGTTATTCGTCAAACTTCTACAAAAATTGAGTCAGTAATTATTGACTAATTATTCCCCAAAAATCAGTATTAAACTAATGTATTGATTGGGATTTTCTAGAGTTAAAATACTATTTAGGTAGACAAGGTTTATAAAACATTAGAGCAGAGAGCGTTGTCGAGCGACATCCGAGCGAGAACGTGGAGATTATGAACAACTGCCATACGTCGAAGGTCAAAAAGATTCTAAAGCTGCCCACAAGAATGTAGCATTATCGCTCATATTTTTACGTTGTCTCTCGTTTGTGCCCAGAAGTGCAAGATGCAACTCTATTGATATTGATTGCAATAGACTTGCGGATGAAACGCTTGGCTCTCAATGCTATCGAACCAATACATTTGCTCTACCTATGTGACTTGTCCTGCTAGACACAGTCTGCCTGATTTGTCAATATCTTCTACTGAACCGGCGCTCTAGGAGTAAACGTAAACTTAGAAAATACTGCAAATTCTAGTATTATTTTTTTTCTTAAAGCATATTTTTTTCAAATAAAGAATATTAAAATCATCAAACCCATAGCCATTTATAAGAACTTACTCCAAGATTAAGCTTGTTCTCGAATAAAGTAGATTCCTAATTACTATAAGAGCGAGCGCACTCGAACAGTTCAACGTGCATGCTCTTTTCAAAAGCCGTCCTGATGGTGAAGAAGCTTCCGCGTCATAATAAAATGGCCCGCTAACCCAATTCAGTATCTCCTTTGTACGTCATTGGTCTGGGCTTAGCTTTTCTAGGCTTCATCAATGAGCTTTTAAGTGCTTGAGAAGGACGGCACTGTTCGCAGTACAAAGGTCGAGGTCCAAAAGTCTCGCGCTTTGTGGAAGTACCACACTCTTTACAAACAAAGTTAAAAACCCGCGTGTGAATTAGTCGTTTATGAGCCTTAACGGTATATTCCCTGACGTTAATGAGTTTGTTCGCCATCATCTTAAAACTTTCAACTACAGATTCTAGTTTAAGCCATTAAGGATTGGAGTATTGGTACGGACAGCCGTAACAAATGCGATCGCACTAGCTAATGCTATCAACATCACCAATACCAGTGATGTAAATGAACTGGTCATAAGCATTTTAGACAGAGTTATTACTGTATCAAACATCAAATACAAAAGTTCCAATGTGGCATCTAAACTCTTCACCAAACGGGTTGCCTCCGGAATTGGTATCGATCGAGGCATTATCCTCACAACTGGTGACACTTCAGGGGAAAGAGATATGAGATATAGTTATACTTATCTATTAAATTTTTGGCTACAAAGTTGTTTAAGTATGACAAAACGCCGAAAAAAGTCTGCTTTCAAAAAAAAGAAGCGCTCACTTTATCCTTGGGAACAAGAAGAAAACCTGGAAATTGTAGGAATAAAAGGTGATTTTATCAGCACGGATGCAGGTTGGGAGGAATTAACCTTTCTTCAAGCTTGCAACTATTTTAGCCCAGAGGAAATTAGAGATTGGTATCAGCAGTATTGGGAGGGGGCTAATACTGCTGAGTTATTAGATAAATTGGATGTAGATATCGACTTAGAAGATGAAAAAGCTGTAGATAAATTTTTTGAAACTTATGACTGGACACCGCAGTCGGTACAGGTAGTTGTAGCCAAAGCAGTGTATGACCATCATAAATGGACTCTTGTCACAGCAATATCTACTCCGTGGATGGAAGAACGATGTTTTGAGAACCACGAGTATACTGCAATAGAACTCGGAAT
Organism: Scytonema hofmannii PCC 7110; assembly: GCF_000346485.2. Taxonomy (NCBI): domain Bacteria; kingdom Bacillati; phylum Cyanobacteriota; class Cyanophyceae; order Nostocales; family Scytonemataceae; genus Scytonema; species Scytonema hofmannii. Next base: position 11,657 of record NZ_KQ976355.1, on the reverse strand, counting down.
ACATCTAAGGCGATACCTGAATAGAGATAGCTTGCCAATCGTAAATGATTCTCAAGATGCAGTTAGGCGTGCGAGATGGCATTATAAGAACATTGGCTGGTTACCACGCAAAGCTGTGAAGGATGCTCATAACCTTAAACTACAACAAGCATCTAAAATTTACAGTAATACTTTATGGGAGCAAGAATATATTAATGAAATAGAAGACGATATCTTTTTAGATGATTGGCAGGAATAGAAAAAATACAACGCTCGTTGCTACGCACCAATAATTGTTGCAGTACCTTCATGCAAAAAGTCTGAGGTTTTTCTTGTACTGCCAGTTAACACAGCAAAGTGCATATAATGAGCGAAGATACATTGGAATCTAACAAAAAATCTGAAGGATATGCTGTTCCTACATGGCTAAATCTTCTATTACAAAAAAGTCATTTAGAATTGATAATCTGGGCTAATTCCCCATTAATTCGCTCCACCTACACGTACAAACTCCCCAAAGAGCCTTTAATGCCCTTATGTTGGATGCCAAATCTAGAGGCTAATTTAGTACTGGACATCGACAGCCCTGAATTCTGCATTCGCATAAAAAACACACATATCGATATGTTTTTGCATCAAATAGTAACTAACAATAGCGACCAAGAATTCATCGACAAACTGGAAAATCGGTTTTTTCCTTTAAATCACGAAATCTTTCGTCAGGAACTCGAATACCAAATATCGATAGCCAAAAAGTACTGGCAAGACCATTGCATCTTGCAGTTTTGATAGGATCGATGGGAGCAGTAATGTTCCACTCCTCCTATACGAAATCGGTCATATCAAATCCGGTAGCATCTGAGTGATAAAAAACTACAAAGACGCTGAGAATACAGAGGCAGAGGAAGAAATAATAAGGAAGTATTGACTGGGGAAAATGCTTTAAACTGCGTTGCTTTGTATACACAAACTCGTTAAAAGATTTGACCAAGTTTAAAGAAATACCGCAAACAATCCCATATAAAAATAAATTCACATAGGGAATTGTATTCAGCATTAAAACAATAGCCAAGGCTACGCCCATACATTCACGCAAAGAAAGTAACAATTTAAAAATTATGGGCTTGACAGCAGAAATTAACAACAAAAGCTCAGTTATATCAAAATGGTTCCAATCCAAGTTCAATGAAGGAGTTACCAAAATCATCCAAAAACACAACCAAGAATTAGCTAATAAACAGGCGATCGCGTCTCAAAACGGCACGGATATCAGGTTGCTTAAACCAGCAGCGTGCTACTTCCTGCGTAAATACATTTCACAGAAACTTCAAGACTCTAACTGGGTATACAACACGTTAGCATACACCGGAAACAACCCCCTAGATGTTTTGGGATTCGTTGAAAATAGTGCAGATTTTGGTAACTCTATTACCTCTGAAGCAATAAAATGCTTGGTTTTGTCTGCACTAGAACATCTAGGAAGGACAAAGCACAAGCATGAATTTATTAGACCACTTCTCAAGGCTAGCAAAGAAGATAAAAGCCTCGAAATCGATGATAGTTTCCGTAACAAATGGCTGACTACAATCGAAGAAACCGCAGCGATTGTAGAATTGATTCCCAGAACTTGGGAAAATTCAAACATCCCTATCACAGGCAAAGTCGTCTCCAACGCCACTTTTAGCTTAAGCAGAAGGATTGGTGGTGCTGATAGTGACATCATCGCGGGAGATATATTGATTGGGGTCTACACGACCAACGAAAAAGAACCCTTTAGATTGCGGCATTTTTATGAAGCAATCGCGTATTGCTTGTTAGACAGCGATGACATATACGGCATCAACCAGCTCGTTTGGTTTTACAGCCGACACTCACACGCTATTGTCTATCCTATTAACAAGCTGTTCAAAGATATATCAGCTTTGAGGCAGGAATTTAAGGAAATGATAGAGCAAAACTATGATTGCACTTCATTTGATAATAACGGTATAGACCTCGGAAAAAACTCAAAACTTTACCAAGATTAATACCTACAATCGTGCTCTCAAACACCCCCTTTTCAATACAAAACAACGAGCGGCTACGCCTGCACCACTAAAAATTTAGGGTGCATCGCCTACTATGTCTTCTTATCGAAAAACATGAATAACGAACATTATAACACAGAACAATTGAACCATTTCCTCACCGGAATAGGGAATTTCTATTGGACTGCAAACATGGACAAATTCTGCGAAATTTGCGGCTTTCGGAACGATTGGTATGGCGAAGAAAAGTGGAGGCAGTGGCAGGAACTCCATAAAGCCTTGACCTACTTTGACCAAGAAACACTAATGAAACTGGTACAAGCAGGTCACAGCAAAGAAAAACTCCCATCATAAGTTCTGGATATCTGACACGCAGTTCTGAGTTAATCACCTTCAACTGTTCCTTCTTGAGCCTTCTACTTGCACATTAGTTCTAATCGCTTCAGGTAAATCTACTTGAAGCGTTCCAATGCCTGTAACCATTAGATTAGCAAAAGCAAGCGATCGCGCTCAAAAATTTCATGCACTAAAATATGATGAATAACAATACACAAACACTCTCAAAATTTCATCCAGGAATGACAGTCAGCTACAGCAAGTTTAGTGGTTGCGTTATGCCAGGAGTCAAAGCAGAAATCATTTCAGGCTCATTCTGTACTGGGAGTGGTCTTAAATTGTGCCAAACAACCAATGAACTTGCAGTATTCAGAACTGCTCTTGAAATACATGGTTTGTGACTACAAACCAGCCTACGGGCATATTTGTGTTTTAAAACCGTTTACTACAGGTAAATAATAATGATTACCCAGAGCTTTTTATCCGATGCCGACGAACCGAATGCACCCGTTCTTAGTAAAGCCGCCGACAACACAACTCCAGGCAGAGAACCGCTCAAACATTTATTGATTGGTTCGCCCAAAGCAGTAACCAGCACAATTCACTACTTACAGATTCTTGGATACGCTAACGTTGGCGACTGGAGTCCCCTCTTGCCAAGCCCCAATCCAGGCGAGGTTATGAGTATTTTAAGTCGGAACATTCTGGTGCAATAGCCGCGCTCACCAAAATATGGGCGGAATAAATGTCCCCAACCTACTAGGGGTTGGGGGTTAGGCGCTTTTTTAGACCAAGTGTCGGCTACGCCTTTACATCTAGGCAAGGCTATAAAAAGAATATGAACAATAACAACCAGATCGGCAGGCTATTTCAGAAAAGAGAAGAAACCAAACTATCATCTCGTCCTCCTGAATGGCTAAAAGTTGGGAATATCATCTACTTACTATCCCACGGGTTTGGAAAAGTGGCGTCAGTCATAGGAAATTGTGCCATGACTACATTTGGTAAGACTTGCATTCCCATAAGCTGGGAGCAGGGATTGAGAGAAAATTCGATTATAAGTGGTGAAGCGATTCTCGCCAAAATCACGAATAAAAAATTTCTTGATTTCGCCAAACAACTAGGTGATAAAATCTTTTGGCTTGATGTGGTTCCAGAAAAACAAGCCACAACTTACCCAATACCGCAAGACCTGCCACAACCGCTAATCAACGCCCTAAAATCAATGGGTATCGAAAAGCTTTATTCCCATCAATTAGAGACAATACAAGCTGTCCGGACAGGCAAGGATGTTTGTCTCGTGACTCCAACGGCATCAGGAAAAACCTTATGTTTCAACATCCCTGGTTTAGAAATTATTCTCAAAAAACAAGGCGCAATACTCTACTTTTATCCCTTAAAAGAGTTGAGTAACGACCAAATCACCGAGTTACAAAAGACAACCTCATTGATTGTAGGTCGTCCCATATCCATTGCGAAAATAAATGGGGACGTGTCCAGAGAACAACGTAAAAACTTGTTTATCAACGGAGCACCCGATATTATTTGCGTCACGCCAGATACATGGAACCATGAAATATGGAACAAAAATAATAGAGAAATTGGGCAAAACTTCTGCAATTTCTTAAGAAGACTAGCCCTGGTTGTCGTTGACGAAATGCATACTTATCAGAGCGTATTTGGTGCCAACTACAGTCTTTTGCTAACAAGAACCAAAATAGCAGTTGATGCAGCAGGGGGATGTTCTGATTCCTTACAATTTATTCTAGCTAGCGCAACTATTGGGAATCCAATGGAAACTGCTAGAAAAATCACTGGCAGGCTTTGTCTAAAAAGGCTACAACTTATTGGGAACAGTGGTGCATTTGCGGCATCTAAAACTTTACTATCACTAAGAACTGGTAATGGTTCTTTTACAGAAACAGCAAGATTAATTTTACGGCTGCTTGAGAATGATATAACTGGAATATGCTTTTGCAACAGTAGAAACGAAGTCAAGCAAGTGCTAGAAGCTGCAACAAAGGAAGCACAAAAACAAGGAAAGGAACATCTCAGTCAATCGATATCAATTTTCATTGGATCGATACTGGAGGAACAGAGAGCACAAATCATTTCAGGAATTAAAAACAACAAGTTTAAATTCATTATTAGTACGAGTGCGCTCGAAGCGGGTGTCAACATCCCAGAGATAGACGCTGTAGTGATCCGCTCGTTTCCCGGAGACGTTTTATCCTTTAAACAAAGGATAGGTCGTGCAGGAAGAAAAAATGATGGATTAATTATATTTCAACCATGCGGCTACAAGTTAATCGACGAATACTACAGCAAGTTTCCAAAACTCTTGTTTAACGGAAATGCTGAAAACATTCAGTTCAACGAAAAGTATCCAGCAATTGTAGCCAAGCACATACTAGCAGCAGCTAACGAGTGCAATCTCATGTTAGAACAAATCAAGAAATACTTTGGTGAAGCAGCTGAAGAAATAGCAGTCACACTTCTTTATCATGGGCTATTAGAATATAAAACTAACGGACAAGTCTGGTGTAAAGTCAAATATCCCCAATCACAAATCAAAATGAGGGGACAAACAGATAAAGACATTAAACTGATTGACATATCTGATGGCAAGCAGTTTGAGGTTATTAGTACCAGTAGTGCCATTAGAGAAGTATTTCCAGGCGCAATATACACAGCCCACCAAAACACAACAGCTACACTGTGCAAATACCAATGCTCCAGTCTAGATCTAAATGACAAATATGAAGCGGCACTCGTTCAGATTGAAGCTGAATCAAAGCTGAAAACGATACCTTTCTACTCATTTATGGTTGACATTTTGCAAACAACAGAAACAAGAGAAATCTCTAGTATTACGAGTGAATGCAAAATAAACCTGTCTTTAGGGTGGGGTAAAATATCAGAAACTGTCTCTGGCTATTCAACATATAAACAAGACACAATTTGGGCTTGTATTAACAAGAAATACCAATGTCACAATCGTGAATTTCATCAAGATTTTCATCTGTGTCCTCAATGCGGAACAAAGCTTGAATTCACAGATATCGAAAGATTAATAGGTGAAAAAACTTTCGGAGTTCCTTTAAAGAACACCTATGAAACACAGGTAGTTCGTATGGAATTTCAAAACAAAGCAGAAATCAGAAAAATATCAAAACAACTTCAACAAGAGTATGAAAAAGCCAAAGAAGTTCTGCCAGAAACACTCTTAAAATTCGATAGTTCTGTAGTAGGTATGCACAGCATTGCACACCAACTCATCGCAGCCCTGCCATTAGTTCTACTAAGTTCAAAGAGAGACTTAGAGTTCGTGCTTGAGGATATACACGAGCGAAACACCGTTGTCGGCTACTTCTACGAAACTGTAGAAGGTAGTGGCGCTTGCGAAACTCTAGTCTCTCAGTTCGAGCAAATCGCGCAAATAGCAGTTCAGCTTGTCAAATCCTGCAAGTGCAAAGATGGCTGTGCTGAGTGCTTGTACATCCACGGATGCCCCGACAGAAATGAAGCACTAAGCAAAAATCTTGGAATTAGGCTACTAGAAACAATTCAATCAACCAAAAGCCTACCAGTCCATTAAATAGGAACCACAAAAATAGCTTGCACCAAGTGCAGGCTTGAGCGGAGTTGTTTCCTTCTTCAATTAGAACCAGGAAATAGCTTACGCTCCAGCTTGCATGGGTTGACACGCACCCAACCCTAAACGACCATTTTTTCGGGTCGTCACCATGCCCCATCCTTGACTAAATGCACCCGACTCCTCTTAATAACTTCATCGATGCTCTTTCTGCGCTTCCCCAACACTGGCACATTGTACCTACTGTAGGGAAACAACCGCAGGGGCATAACTGGGAGCAACACCCGTTTTCCCCTGAAGAACTGAGGCTTGAACTTGCCCGCAACGGAAGAGTAAAAGTGTTGGAGAAGTCTGGAAAAACAAGACAAGTTTACCCTACAGGGATTGCGGTCATCTGCGGTAAGAATTCCCAAGAATTCCTAATTGCTGTAGATTGCGATGGCATCAGTGCTTATCGCAAAATCACTCAGCTTGTCAATTCCCAAGAACCAGAAAAGAAGTTGGAACAACCCGAGTTCTTGACAAAACTGATAGCGCTAGAACATTTACCGCCTACAGTAGCCTTCACCTCAGGAAGACCAAACAGAACACAGTATCTATACCGAATACCCATAGCTAAAAACGGTGTATGGCATGACGTTCCGGAAGTTGACAGGCTGAAGTCGAGGAAAATCAGTACTGCCAAAGAAGAACTCTTGGAGTTGAGAGGACAAAACCTTTGCTCAGTCCTTCCCCCCTCCTTGCACCCCAACGGCAGTTACTACAAATGGCTCCCCGGTTACAGCATTCTTGAAAAACCTGTGACAAGAGCACCTTCCTGGGTTGTTGAACAAATGCTAGGGTCAGAAAAACGCAGAAAGCCAATTCCAACAATCAAAAAATATAAAGGTGAATGTCTACGTGTAGATATATGTCCCAACAATACCAACATCCAAACAGCATTGGTCTTGCTAGAAGTTATTCACCCACGCTTCGCAGACCAGTACGAAACATGGATTCAAGTGGGCATGGCACTCAAATCCGTAAGCCCAACACTTTTGAGAGATTGGGAAAAATGGAGCCAGCTATCTCCCAAATACAAGCCGGGGGAATGCGAGTACAAATGGAATTCTTTTAGAAAATGGGGAATTACTATTAGAACCCTGTACAAGCTAGCCAATTTGTCTTAAAACCCCTCGATCGCAACAGTTATTTTATGTCAAACCTTGAAGAACAAAGTGATGATGTTGTGCTTGAAGATTCAACAGATGACGGAAACGCCGATATCGAAGATTCAGATGAAGCGCTCTTAACTGACACCAATTTTACCGAAACTAAATTTGATTTTGACTCCTTAAGAGTCATCATCAACATACAAATTCTACCATGTAACAGTGACACAAATCGAACTGTACTGATAGCGATCGGAATCCCGGAAGAGACCCCTATTTTGAGCGTGGTTGAACTTTCTACACTTTCCTGTCCAGCCCTACAGCAAGCGATTCTAAAGCTAAAAGAAGAACTACCTAGCATGGCTGAAAATGCTGCTAAAAGAAAACAAAAAGCTTTGAAAGCAGCAAATACCAAAGCTGAGAATAAACACCAGATAAAAATCTCAGAACTCCCTACTTCACAAAATAAGAACCCAAGTAACCAATTGTCATTATTCCAGTAAGATTTTGTTATGAACTACATTTTGGTTATTGAAAACCAAGAAATTCCAATAGAAGAAAAAATAGCAGCCAGCGATGATGTGCTGAGACAAGCCATAAGCTCCTATTATCCAGAGCTAGCCCACGCTCAGATTCAGAGAAACTCTGAAGGAGAAACCGTCAAGATAAAGATGATAAAACAAGCAGGAACAAAAGGCTGCAACACACCAAACATAATTCAATACTTAGCTGAATCTTTAGATTGTACCAATCCCGCCCTACTGTTAAGTTGGCAATTAAAGCTAATGGAAATTAATGGAAATTTAAGTATAGAACAACTGATTGAATTGCAGCCTGTCATAGACAAAGCTGTTGAGGAAGGTGAAGTTTGGATTCAAGCAATACAAGCGACCCTACACTCTCTGACAAACGCTCCTTCCGTGCCTTCCAATCTTGCCGTAACAGGTTATTAATAACAAGAAAAGCAGCCATATATACTAAATAGCTGCTTTTTCAGGCAATCTCATGTTATATGTTTAACACCAAAATTGAACAAATAAGACTGTATCAAATTCCTGTAAATTTAGATTCATCTATTTCTTATTTGGAAGGATTATCAGAGCAAATTACATTGCTCGCTCTGTATCAAAAAATCTTTCCAGACGAGTGGTCAGAATCTATAATACCGTTCAATTCTTATTCTAACAAAAGTGCGTATACTGATAAAGAATTAGAATTTCTAAATTTGGTTAATGACAACCTCTTCCCCGTAGATTTTCTAGAATATGACGATACCGAACGACACGATGAAATTCCCATATATCCAAAATATTTTGATATGTGGGAGGAGAATATTGATGACCTAGAACTAGCAGAACAATTTCTGATATCACTTCTAGGGCAGGGATACGATCCTGAAGAATGGGAAGATCGTTTTGGATTTACACCTTCTTATGTCGTACAACTAGAAAACATTGACCAAGACAAGTTAGAAAACCTGTTTTCACACCAGGAAGAACCGTTGTGTTATTTCTGCGATACCTTATGGATGCTCGACAAATCGACAGAGAATATATGGATTGATGCCAGTACCTACACAAACGACTCATTGGAGTGGAGCTATGAAAACATCTTGTTCCTAGCAGAACAATGGCAGAACGCCACTTTGTATTTAAGCAATTGTTCGCAATTGTGTGAATGGATCGACGAAATCGACAACCGCCAAAAAGTTGTTGAATTGTGGAATCAATCTAAGAAGAAATCAACCAACACTCAGTCCAAAATATGCTAGTAGAATTCAATGCCCCAAACACTATTGATTTAAAAGCGAGCGATCGCTTGCAACTGCCAGAACTCAACCTAAGAGATATTGCTCGCTCTCTTGCCACACAAGCCCCTCAAGGACAGGTTTTAGCAACGCTACTGATACTGGAAGGGCAATTTCTCCTAGCACATAAAAATAACGGCGCACATGAATACAAATTCATCTCTCCCGCTCTCTTGAAGCAGGCATTTGCCTCAGAAGCTATCGATTCGCAATGGCTTCCACCTAACACCGTCAGATGGGGCAGAGGGAAAAAAGGCGAATGGCTAATGCAATACTATCCGCTTCAAAAGTACTGTATCCCTCTATTGGATGCCAATGACTCTACATTTGACATAACCATACCGATGCCGGGGTTGTTGTTTACCGGATGCGGCACTGATTATTACATCTGGGCGACAAAAGGGAGACAATTTGACCCAGATGCCAAACTGTATAAAGCCCCCCTGCCAAATACAGATGATGATGGAAAAATATGCTTTGGCGGCAACTCAAAACCTGTATGCAGCGCTGCAACCATTTTCCAAGCATGGACTCTCTTTTGGGCGGCACCTTTCAACAATCACATGGCAAACAGCAAATCCATTGCGTTTCCCCAGGATGTCAGAGAACATTTACTGCAACTACACAACAAAAAATCCAAACGCTATCCAATATCAGACTTAGTAGAAAGCAGCAGAAAACTTAATGACATTGTTAATTTCCTGTCTTAACTCAAAAAACCATGACCATTTTTATTCAAGAACCCTTTGTTAACTACGGTATTGCCAATGAATCGGCACTCCCTCCTTACTCCGGAAAGATGATAGAGTATTTGCTGGCTGGCAACGGTCTACTATTGCGATCGCATCGACCAGAGCTAGAAATTTGTATAAAATTATACAAGTATAACATTGGGAATTTACCACATATCGAACCTTACTTTCGCATGTTACTGCCTAAGGTACCAAAATCAATCGTTGAAGAAATGCTTGAAAAAGCAAGTAACATTGACCGGGAAATCTTATTCTACCTCGGCTATCACTCCGATTGCTGGCATCTGCACGTACCACCCCAGCAAGCAACTGTCTTACGCGTCACCTCCGGTTCCCCACCATTTGATTCAAGTTACGAAAATGCGATTATCGAAGTTCACAGCCACAGTCACTATGATGCATTCTTTTCGCAAACAGACGATGTAGAAGAAACTGGCAAATTCCGCATATTTGCAGTTTTAGGCAATTTACCAGAGCGACCAACCATATGTACCAGAGTGGGGATATACAATCACTTTAACCCCCTTGTTGCAGCCCAAATCTTTGAGATGCCAGAAAGATTGATAGATAAAGTCGAAGTTTACCATACCACCTATACAAGCTAAACCAAATCTCTTTACTGCTCCTGGTAAAGACGGGAAAGATTTGTGGAGTTTGATATCTAACCAAAGTACATCACGCATTCAATAGCGATCGTAAAAGCCTGCTTTTTAAAAGTATGCAGGCTTTTACGATCGCTATTGCACGATTTAAACCCACTTTTTACTTACCACATTGTTCAATTATGATACTAAATTTTTCCTATACAGATTCATGTCCCATAATCCCCACACCCCACAACGAGATTCAATTCTATGTTGTAGGCGCTGGTGGTACAGGCAGTTACTTAGTTCCTGGTCTTGCCCGATTGATTACTGAGATAAAAAGTAAAACTCATAAAAAAGTCAGTTGCACAATCGTAGACCCAGACACCGTAGAGGAAATAAACATCCCACGCCAAAATTTCCAAAAAGCAGACATTGGACTAAGTAAAGCGAAAGTCCTTGCAATGCGTTATGGCTTTGCTCTAGGGTTGGAAATTAAAGCTATCCCTAGCCGATTCACCAGCGAAATGGTGAATAGGGGATGGCGCACTTTGAACATAATCGTTGGATGTGTGGATAACGCAGATGCCAGAAACGATATAAGAAAGTGTTTGGACTACAACACCCCTCAAGAAGGAGCTAGCGTGTTTTGGCTTGACTGCGGCAATCACGAAGCATCCGGTCAAGTCCTGCTGGGTACTAAAAAGGATTTCAAGATATCGGAGGCATTCGATAACAAGGAAAATCCCTCATTATGCATAAACTTACCTTCTCCCACGATATTACATCCGGAATTGTTGATACCAAAACCAGAAGAAAAGGGAGAACCTCGCTTATCCTGTGCTGAAATTCAGATGCGTAACTTTCAAAGTCTATTCGTCAACCAAACGTGTGCAACTCATGCTTGCCAATATCTACTAGATCTGACTTTAACAGGAGGATTGAGGAAATTCGCCACTTATTTTGATTGCATCTCTGGAACATCAAAATCGCTTTATACTTGTCGAGAAACCCTTAATCAATTCAGCAATAAGCATCAGAACCACACTATAAAAAACCATCATGAAACCTTGTAATACATTTTAAGACAACGTGACCGCTATGCGCTTATTTTCTGTCATAAATGGAAAATAAGCCATGTCCAATATTAACCATCTAAATTTTCAAGCACTGGAAATGCTGGAGAAAAATCCCAATCATTTCCTCAGAGGAGCAAGCCAACATTTTAGCTACAAAACAGAAGACAATATAACAGGAGAAAGATTCCACCTTCTCATACAGCAGATGGGATTGGGACTCAACGTAGACCCACTCCTAAAATGCTATCCTCAAATGAAAGAATGGATTGAAAAACTGAAGCCTATAATTGGCATTCCTGCCTCTTCAAAGCGATGGGAAGCCGTCCTCCAAAAACTAATAGGAGAAA